>DASXTH010000066.1:0-6591 GCA_036505555.1 Candidatus Limnocylindrales bacterium
GCCTCCGAACACGATCACGACCACACCCACGAGCACCCTCACCCGCGCGAGCACGAGCGCGAGCACGAGCGCGGGCACGAGCACGAGCACCCGCATCCCCATCTGGAACCGGACGCTTCCGAGCACCCGCACCCGCACGCAGACGCCTCGGAGCACGCCCATCCGCACGAGAGCGAGCACCCGCACTCGCACGTGGAGGATGCGATCGCGCACGACCACCCGGCCGGCGAGCACTCCCACGGCGGCGTTCGCCACTCCCACCTGCCGGCCGCGGGTGCATCCCTCTCCTGGCGCGGGCTGTTCGTCCTCGGCCTCGCCGGCGGCCTGATCCCGTCGACCTCGGCGTTGCTGATCCTGCTCGGCTCGATCGCCGCCGGCCGGCCCGCCTTTGGCCTCATGCTCGTCGTCGCCTTCGGGCTCGGGATGGCCGCCGTGATGACGACCGTCGGCCTCGTGATGATCGCGGCGCGCAGCCGCCTCGACCGAATGCCGAGCCGCTCGAGCCTCGGCCGGCTCGCGGCCCTGGCGCCCCTCGTGGCTTCGATCGCCGTGCTCGGGCTGGGGCTCGTTCTCACCGCCCAGGCCGTGGCGGGCAAGCCGGTCCTCTGAGCTCAATCCGGTCGGACTCGTTGCGATTGGCGACGATAGGGCAAACACCCCAGGGGCACGGCCTCCACCCTCTGCTACGCTCCGTCACCCGATGCGTGAATTGAGCGACCGCTCCCTCGATACGGCCGTCCACCTCGGCGCGTCGTACGCGGACGTCCGCGTCGTTCGCCGCCAGGACGAATCGATCGCCGTGAAGAGCGGCCGCGTCGAAGGCGTCGCCTCCGGCGAGAGCGAGGGCTTCGGGATCCGGGTGATCGTCGATGGCGCCTGGGGATTCGCGAGCAGCTCCCGCCACACGGCCGACGAGGCCGATCGGGTCGCTGCCGAGGCCGTCCGGATCGCGAAGGCGAGCGCGACCGCGCTCCGCGATCGAGTCCGCCTCGACGAGCGTCCGCCCGCCAACGGGACCTACGAGACCCCGATCGAGGAGGACCCGTTCGCCGTGCCGCTCGAGGAGAAGATCGGGCTCCTGCTCGCCGCGGACGAGGCGGCACGGAGCGTCGACGGTGTCGCGTTCGTCGAGGCGCGCTATGACGCCCAGCGCGAGACGCGGACCTTCGGTGCGACCGACGGCAGCTGGACCGAGCAGACGTTCACTCACGTCGGGGCCGGCATCGAGGCGAACGCGATCGAGGGCGACGAGCATCAGCGCCGGAGCTACCCGGACGCCGACGGCGGCCCGTTCCGGGCCTCCGGCTTCGAGTTCGTCCGTGGCCTCGACCTCGTCGGTCACGCCGGCCCGATGGCGGAGGAATCGGTCGCCCTGCTCACGGCGCCGCAATGCCCGTCGGGCCGGTTTACGATCGTCCTTGACCCGTCCCAGCTCTATCTGCAAGTCCACGAGAGCTGCGGCCATCCGACCGAGCTGGATCGGGTGTTTGGCACCGAGGCGAGCTACGCCGGCACGAGCTTCCTGACGACCGACAAGCTCGACGAGGGCTTCCGTTACGGCTCTGACCTCGTCGATATCGTCGCGGACGCGACGGCGCCGGGCGGAATGGGGACATTCGGCTGGGACGACGAAGGTGTCGCGGCCCAGCGGGTGCCCCTCGTCCAGAACGGCATCTTCGTGGGCTACCTGTCGTCGCGCGAGACCGCACCGCGGATCGGCCGCCAGTCGGGTGGCGCGATGCGGGCCGACGGCTGGAACCGGATCCCGCTGATCCGGATGACGAACGTCAACCTGTTGCCGAAGCCCGGGATGAGCCTCGAGGAGATCGTTGCCGACACCGACGACGGCCTCTATCTCGCCTCCAACCGGTCGTGGTCGATCGACGACCGACGCCTGAACTTCCAGTTCGCGACCGAGGTCGCCTACGAGATCAAGGGCGGCAAGAAGGGCCGCCTGTTCCGGAACCCGACCTACACCGGGATCACCTACGAGTTCTGGCGGTCGCTGGACGCCGTCGGCGACGAGTCGAGCTACCGGATGCTCGGGACGCCGAACTGCGGTAAGGGCGAGCCGGGCCAGGGTGCGCATGTCGGCCATGCCTGCTCCGGGGCGCGGTTCCAGAACGTCCAGGTCGGGGTCGGCAAGTGGTGAGTCGATGACCGGCGACAAGGCCCGCTCCCCCCTCGCGGTTGCGGAACGCGCCGTCGCGCTCGCCTCGGCCGCCGGTGCCACGGAGGCCGAGGCGCTCGTCTCGGACGAGCGCGCGCAGCTCACCCGCTTCGCGAACAGCGAGATGCACCAGAACGTGGCGGAGACGAACGGGTCGATCAACCTGCGGGTTGCGATCGGCAAACGGATCGGCGTCGCGTCCTCGAACCGGCTCGATGACGAGAGCCTGCGCCGGCTCGCGGAGACTGCGAGTGCGATCGCCCGGAACTCGGCCGAGCTCGAGGATTGGGGCGGCTTGCCCGAGCCGACGCCGATCTCCGAGATCCCGGCCGGCTGGTCGGAGGCGACGGCCGCCGCGACGCCGGAGCAGCGTGCCGAGGGTGTCCGGGCCGTGATCGCCGCAGCGGATGACGCCGGCGTTCGGGCATTCGGCTCGTTCTCGACGGCCGCTGAACAGCTCGCCGTCGCGAACTCCCACGGAATCAGGGCGTTCCAGCGCAGAACTACGGCTCAGCTCCTGACGGTCACGATGGCCACGGATGGTGGCTCCGGCTACGCCGAGCAGGCGTCGGTCGACGCGTCGACGATCGACGCCGCTTCGGTTGGCCGCGAGGCCGCGGACAAGGCGCGCTCCACGGCCAACCCGGTCTCGGTTGACCCCGGCGACTGGTCGGTGGTGCTCGAGGAGTACGCGGTCGTCGACCTGCTCTCGATGCTCGCCTACATGGGGTTCAGCGCGCTCGCGGTCCAGGAGGAGCGCTCGTTCTTCGAGCCCGGGAAGGTGATCGGGAGCGAGCTCGTGACGATCGTCGACGACGGCGCCGAGCCCGGCGCGATGCCGATGGCGTTCGACTACGAGGGCGTCGCGAAGCAGCGGGTCGTGCTCGTGGACCGCGGGGTCTGCCGCGACATCGTCTACGACGCCCAGACCGCGGCCCGTGGCGGCGTGCAGTCGACCGGTCACGGACTCCCGGCACCGAATTCGTACGGGCCGTTCCCGCTGAACATGGTGCTGGCCGCCGGGTCGACGTCGCGTGAGGCGCTCCTCGGCGACATGGAGCGCGGCCTCCTCGTCACGCGGTTCCACTACACGAACCCGGTCCACCCGAAGCTCGCGATCGTGACCGGAATGACCCGCGACGGGACGTTCCTCGTCGAGGACGGGAAGATCGTGGGTCCCGTCCGGAACCTGCGCTTCACCCAAAGCTACTTGGCCGCGCTCGCCGGGACGGTGGCTGTCGGCCGCGAACGGCGGACGCTCAAAGGCGACTTCGGCGGGGTCCTGGTGCCCGCGGTTCGGATCGACGGCTGGACGTTCACGGGCGCAACCGAGCACTAGCCATCGCGACGCCGCCCAATGGGCCGATCGAGGGGCGATCCAACGGCTCGTTCGCGGCCGATACGATGCGTCAATGACCGACACGATCCAGCAACGGCTCGGGCGCGGCTTCGATCCGGCCGAGCTGCGCCGGATCAAGCGGCTGTGGGTGCGGCACTCCATCGCCGAGGACCGTCGCGACATCGACGGGCTGATCGCGACGCTCGCCCCGGCATGCGCCTATGAGCTCATCCCCACCGGCCAGCGCTGGGACGGCCACGCCGGCGCCCGTGCCTTCTACACCGAGCTGTTTGCCGCCTTCCCCGACAACCGCTTCGAGCTCACCGACATCGTTGTCGGGCCTCAAGGCGTCTTCGAGGTCGCGACGTTGACCGGCACGAACGTTGGGCCGTGGGGCGGGGCGCCGCCGAGCGGCCTGCCGGTGGCTCTCCAGGTCCTGATCCTGTTCCCGTGGGACCCCGCGACGGAGCGGTTCCTCGGGGAGCGGATCTGGTTCGACCGCGGAACGCTCGAGACCTAGCTCGAGCTCCGAGGCGGAACGTCGCAGGCCGGTCCCTCGAGCCGGAGCCAGCGCCCGATCCAGTGCCGGTTCCTCGCGATCGCGTCATACCCCAGCCCCACGACCCAGCGGACCGGCGGGATCGCCCCGAGGAGCCCCGCGACGCGGCCACCGGGCAGGGCCGCGCCGATCGACAGGACCGCGTCGCCGCCCGCGCGGACGCGGCCCGTCGCCTCATCGACCACGTGGAGCGCGGCGGTCAGCGGCAGACCTCGCACGGTCTCCGCCAGCTTCGGCCGGTCCGACACGTCGGCGTCCTGAAGCGGCAGGAGCTCCAGCCGGCCGCGCCGGTCCCAGCGCCGCAACGTGCGCGCCGTCGCCGTGCACAGCCCGCAGTCACGGTCGTAGAGCACGACGAGGCGCGGGCCGCCGACCGCCGTCCGCGAGGACGACCGCGGCAACGGGCTCGGCCCGCCGAAGTCGATCGGCTGGACGCCGCCGAACGGATCAGACGACGCCATGGCGACGGTCATCGAATCGTGACGCAGAACTCGTTGCCCTCGGGGTCCGCGACGATCGTCCACCGGAACGACCCAAGGTTGTGTTCCGCGACCTTCGAACCTCCGAGCCCGATCAATCGTTCGACCTCGCCCTCCATGTCGGCCGCGTCGAAGTCGATGTGGGCCCGGTTCTTCGCGAGCTTCGGCTCGGGGACCTTCTGGAAGAGGATGTCGAAGTCGATCCGCTCCTCCGCCGGCGCGCGGAGCCCGACGAACTGCTCGTTGATCCGCTGCGCCTTCCAGCCGAGTGCCGCCTCCCAGAACGGCACGACGAGGTCGTGATCCGCGCAGTCGATGACGACGTTGTGGGGATGGAGCCGCCCAAGGGCGGGCGGCGCCGCTGCGGACACGCCCGGCTCGGTCATCGCCAGGACGGCCGGGCGGCGTCCGGATACAGGCGGACTCGGCGATACGGCTCCCGACCGCGCGACCGCGACACGAGGTTCGCCCGTTCGGCCATCTGGTGCTGGAGCCGCCGGATGTACGCGTTCTGCGGCGACAGCTCCACCGGCTCCGAACCGTGGAGGACCATCCCGATCGCGTCCTCGGTCTCGCGCATCGCCGCCTCGCGGGGGTCGATCTCGAGCGAGAAGATCGAGGTCAGGCTCGACTGCATCTGCGGCACCGTGTTCGACTTCAGGACGTAGATCGGCAGGGCCCGCTCCTCCGCCTCGCGGAGCATCGGCGTCTTCTGCTTGTACTCGTTCCGGAGCGTCATCACGACGTCGGCGTCGTCCACGTCGCGGGCGATCTCCACCGGCAGCTGAAGATCGCGGATCGCGGCCTCGAGTCGCTTCCGGCTGATCCCCTGGGGCAGCACGCGAAGCGTCGGCAGCGGCGATCCGCCCGGAACCAGCACGCCCTCGCCCCGCTCACCCTCCTCGATCCCGATCGGGAGGAGCGCGTCGTCGTCGTCATCGTCGTCGAGCTCGTCGGCGTTGACCGGCGCCGTCCCCTCTTCCGCCTTGAGCGCGGTCAGCGCCCGGCTTGCCTGGTCGCGCCACGCCTTCTGGCGGTCGAGCTCGCGCGCCTCGCGGGCGCGCGTGTCGGGCACGACGGGCGCACCGCGCTCGAGCGGGCCGCGGTCGGCGATCTCGCCGCTGACGAACGGCGGGTCGTCGAGACGGCCGGGGCGCACGCCGGTCGGCGGCGTGGCGAAGCGTTCACCAGGCAGGACGCCCGGTGCGCCACCCTCCGATGAGCCGCGCGGCGCGGGCTCGCGACCGGACCCGCCGCGGGTCTGACGCCAACCGCCGCTCGCGCCCGGCCGATAGCCGGAGCGGAACCCTGCCCCGCCGGCCTGGGCCCCGGTGCCGCCGGCATCGCGATAGCCGCCCCCCGACCGATAGCCGCCGTCGCCCCGCCAGCCGGGCTCCATCCGCCACGGCTGCCCGGACCCGACGAGTCCGGCGAAGCGCTCGGCGCCGATCTGCTCTCGCGGCGACGGCCGCGGCCGCGCCTGGCTCCGATGGACGCCCTCTTCGTCGCGCCAGCGCAGCTCGGGCGCCACCGAGTCGCCGCGCAGCATCGAGTCGACGGTCTCGGCGACGTCGCTGTGGACGGTGACCCGCTCGCGGTCCTGGATCTCGATGATCACATCGAACGTCGGCGGCGCCTTCCGCTCCAGCACCGATTTCTGGGTCCGCCGCCGGCGGGCCTCCTCGTCACCGAGCGTGACGCTCTGGATGCCGCCGATCAGGTCGGACAGGGTCGGGTTGAGCATCAGGTTGTCGAGGTTGTTGCCATGGGCGGTCCCGATGAGCTGGACGCCGCGCTCGGCGATCGTCCGGGCGGCGGCCGCCTCCAGCTCGGTCCCGATCTCGTCGATGACGACGACCTGGGGCATGTGGTTCTCGACCGCCTCGATCATCACCTCGTGCTGCATCTGCGGTGTCCGGACCTGCATCCGGCGGGCCTTGCCGATCGCCGGGTGGGGAATGTCACCGTCGCCGGCGATCTCGTTGCTCGTGTCGACGACCACGACGCGCTTCCCCAGGTCGTCGGCGAGGACGCGGGCGGCCTC
>DASXTH010000067.1:0-12561 GCA_036505555.1 Candidatus Limnocylindrales bacterium
CCCCGCCTCTCTCGTTGTGGCATCTCTGCCCACGATTGGGCGGCCATGGTGCCACCGCCCCGGCGAACCCCCACCTACCAGGTCGCCGCGATGACCTCGGCGTCACGAACGAGGCCGATCAGGTTCGCCGAGCCCATGTCGACGAGCCACGGCGTGCCGATGAACGACAGGCCCTCGACCGCGGTCCGTCCGTCCTTCTGGATCGGGAGCCCGAACTCGTCGAGGACCGGCAGCTCGATCCATCCGAACGCCGGGCGATAGCCGCTCGTCCAGATGACCGTCCCGATCCCCTCGGCCGCGAGGTCCAGCTCCGGGACCTCGGGGACTTCGAGGGAGAACGCGTCGTCCTCCTCCTGGGCCGGGAGCGCCTCGCCGACACGCTCGATGAACGTGTCGCAGTCGGCCCGGAAGCGCGTCTCGAAGAACGTCTCGGCAAAGCGGAGATTCTCATTCAGGTCAGCCCGGAAGCGGGCGCGGGTCCCGTCAACGCCCTCCAGCCGGCCGACGAGGCGGATCCCGTCGGCCGCCATTCGGCGGAGATTGACGTCGTGACCGCCGTGATGGCCACTGAGCTGCGGGTTGCAGGCGAAGCGGGCGGCGGGGGAGGGCAGCTTGTCCGGCGTCGGCAACGGCGTCCCGACCGCGACACCCCGCGTCCCCATCTCGCGCAGCCACCAGAAGATGTCCTTCGTCCGGTAGCGGCGGGGCACCGTCCCGCAGTGGCCGAGCGACATCGTCACCGCCCGCCCGGCTTCGTGGAGCTCTTCGGCCAGCTGGACCCCGGTCTGACCGGATCCGACGAGCAGGACGCCGCCCGGTGGGAGCGTCCATGGCGAGCGATAGTCGTGCGAGTGGAGGCTGAGGATCGAGGATGCGAGGCCGTCGGCCAGGGGTGGCACGTTCGGTCGCTGAAACGGACCGGCCGCGACGATCACGTCCCGGGCGGCGATCGTGCCTCCGGACGTCGTCACCTCGAACCGCGCGGCGTCCGCCCCGTCCCGCGTCACCAGGCGGCTCACCTCGGTCTCGAGCTCCAGCGGCGCCTGGACCGCCCGGGCGTAGCGACGCCAGTGGTCGATGACCTCATCCCGCGGCATATAGCCGTCCGGCTCGGGCCCGTCGTAGGCGAAGCTCGGCATCGTCGTCGTCCAGTTCGGCCCGACGAGCCGGAAGCCGTCCCAGCGATCCTGCCAGCCTCCGCCAAGGCTCGAGCGGCGATCGACAACGATGTGCTCGCGACCCGCGTGGCGGAGCAGGTCGCTCATCAGGAGCCCGGCCTGACCGGCCCCGACGACCACGGTCTCGATCGAACGCGTCGCGCTCATCGCGCGACACGATAGCGCGGGTGGCTGGGGCACGGAATGGAGACGCCCGAGTAGCGGTTCCGTCGCAGGATTCGTCGCCCGGCCGCAACACGCCCGGCGCCCTCGGCTGCGTCGCGGTGTAGGCTACGTCGCAGATTTCAACAGGCGCCGTCCGAGCGGCGCGGCCCAGGTACCGGTGTTCGTCATCGCTCACGACCGGCCCATCGGTCGATGTCGCCGTTCCCGCCGAGACGACGCCGCACCGTGAATTCAACCTCCGGCGCGCGTTGCCGGCGGGGAGGTACAGATGGAGACACCGGTCGTCGCCGCGGTGGCGCTCGTCGCTGCCATCGGCGGGGTCGCGGTCGGCATGGTCGTGCGCGGCATGTTCGCCTCGAACTCGATGAAGGCGGCACAGGCCGAGGCACGACGGATCGAGGCCGAGGCCCGCACCCGTCAGAAAGAGCTGATCCTCGAAGCCAAAGACGAGAAGCTGAAGATGCAGCGCGAGGCCGAAGATGAGGCGCGCGCCAAGCGGAACGAGCTGTCGGCGCTGGAACGCCGGCTCCTCCAGCGGGATGAGCAGCTCGACCAGCGCACCGACATGCTCGAGCAGCGCGATCGAAAGCTCCTCGAGCGCGATCGCGACCTCGACAAGACCCGCGAGGACCTCGCTCGGGCCCAGCAGGAGCACGTCGCCGCTCTCGAACGCGTGAGCAGCGTCAGCGCCGAGGAGGCCAAGGCGCTCCTGCTCGACGCCGTCCGCGAGGAGGCCGAGCACGATGCGGTCAAGCTCGCCCGCTCGATCGAGCGGCGGGCCCGTGAGGAGGCGGACGAGAAGGCGCGCGACGTCGTCGTCACGGCCATCCAGCGTGTCGCGGCGGACCACACCGCCGAGCACACGGTCACCGTCGTCCATCTCCCGAACGACGAGATGAAAGGCCGGATCATCGGCCGGGAGGGTCGCAACATCCGCGCCCTGGAGCAGGCCACGGGCGTCGACCTGATCATCGACGACACGCCCGAATCGGTCGTTCTCTCCGGGTTCGACCCGGTCCGCCGCGAGGTCGCCCGCGTCGCGCTGACGAAGCTCATCGGCGACGGCCGGATCCACCCCGGGCGGATCGAGGAAGTCGTCTCGAAGGCCCGCGCCGAGGTCGACCTGATCATCCGCCAGGCCGGCGAAACGGCCGCCTACGAAGCCGGCGTTCCGGGGCTGCCGCCCGAGCTGATCAAGCTCCTCGGCCGGCTGAAGTACCGGACGAGCTACGGCCAGAACGTGCTGAATCACGTCGTCGAGACGTCTCGACTCGCGTCGGTCATCGCCGCCGAGGTCGGCGCCGACATCCAGATCGCGAAGACCGGTGGCCTGCTCCATGACATCGGCAAGGCCGTCGACCACGAGATCGAAGGGCCGCATGCCGCGATCGGGGCCCAGATCGCCCAGCGCAACAATCTGTCGCCGAAGATCGTGAACGCCATCGGCGCCCATCACCAGGAGATCGAATACACCTGCGTCGAGGCGCCGATCGTCCAGATCGCCGATGCGATCAGCGCGTCGCGGCCCGGCGCCCGCGGCGAGACGATGGACGCCTACGTCAAGCGGCTCGAGGACCTCCAGGCGATCGCCGACTCGTTCCAGGGCGTGGAGCGGAGCTTCGCCGTCCAGGCGGGGCGCGAGGTCCGGATCCTCGTCCGGCCGGAGGAGATCGACGATCTTGCCTCGACCAGACTGGCGCGCGACATCGTCCGCAAGATCGAGGAGCAGCTGACCTATCCGGGCCAGATCAAGGTCACGGTCATCCGCGAGACGCGCGCAGTCGAGTACGCGAAGTAGGGACCATGAAGACCTGGCGCTGGCATGCCGTTCGGATCGAGATCGGCGGGATCGCAATCGGGCTCGTGGCGATGATGCGGATCTTCCGGCAGGGTCCCGAGGACGTCTCCTCGTCTTGGCGCGCATTCCGCCGCTGAACGAGGCCCGCCGCCGGCTGCGCGGGTCCGGTATCGTCCGCGGGTGACTGACGGCTCCGCGACTCCCACCGGTCCCATCGGGCGCACCCGCCTGGGAAACCCTCCGAACGGCAACGCGCCGCGGCCACGCGGCGCTGTTCGCGTCCTGATGATCGGCGACCTGATCGGCAAGCCCGGCCGCGTCGCGGTCGAACAGGTCCTCCCGGGCCTCCGCGATGAGCGCGGCATCGACTTCGTCACCGCCAACGGCGAGAACGTCGCGGGCGGGATGGGTCTGACCCCGTCGACCGCGGACGCGATGTTCGCGAGCGGCATCGATGTGATCACGAGCGGCAACCACATCTGGGACAAGCGCGAGATCTACCCCTACCTCGACGCGAACGATCGGGTGCTCCGGCCGCTGAACTACGGCACGACCGGCGTTCCTGGCCGCGGCTGGGGCGTCTACCAGGCCCTCGACGGGACCGACCTCGCGGTCGTCAATCTCCAGGGCCGGACATACATGCAGCCGATCGAGAACCCGTTCACCGACGCCGATGCCCTGCTCGAAGCGTCGTCCGAGCCGCTGCCGCCCGTCCGGATCGTCGACTTCCACTGCGAGCTCACGTCGGAGAAGAACGCCCTCGGGCTGTACCTCGACGGGCGGGTCAGCGCCGTCGTCGGCACGCACACCCACATCGTGACCGGTGACGAGCGGATCCTCCCCGGTGGCACGGCCTACCAGACCGACCTCGGGATGACGGGCCCGGTCTGGAGCGTGATCGGATTCGAGCCATCGAGCGTCCTGCCGCGGTTCATCAACGCCTTGCCAACGCGATTCACCGTCGGCGACGGGCCGGTCGTGTTCAACGCGGCCCAGATCGACATCGATCCCGCGACGGGCCGCGCGCTCGCGATCGAGCGCATCCAGCGCCTCGTCGAGGTCTGAGCGTGGCGGCCCGCCACACGCGTCGTCCCACCCCCGGCGCGAACGCCGGCGTCTCGACCGTCGATCTCCACACCCACACGCTCCGCTCCGATGGTGTTCTCGAGCCGGTCGAGCTCGTCCGTGAGGCGGCGGCGGCCGGCGTGAAGACCCTCGCGATCACCGACCACGACACGCTGGGCGCCTTCCGCGACCTGATCCTGGGCCGGGCGATGCCTGCCCCGATCGAGCTGATCGCGGGCGTCGAGATCAATGCGCTCGCGAAGGGCATCCCGTTGAGCGAGGGCGAGCTCCACATCCTCGGGTTCGGGATGGACCACGCCGACGAGGCATTCGAGGCGGCGCTCGCCCGCCAGCGCGCGGCGCGGCGGATCCGGTTCGAGCGGACGGTCGAGCGGCTGCGGGAGATCGGGATGCCCGTCGACCAGCACCTGACGCACCTGGACCTGACTCGCGACGACGCCCTCGGCCGGCCGACGATCGGGCGCGCGCTCGTCGCGGGCGGGTTCGCTCGGAGCGTGGAGGACGCGTTCAACCGGATCATCGGCTGGGGCGGGCCCGGCTACGTCGCCCGCGAGGGAATGGGTCCGCGCGAAGCGATCGAGGCCATCCGGGCCGCCGGCGGCGTGCCGGTCCTGGCGCACTTCTCGGAGGCGCCGAGCCAGATCCCGCTCCTCCGTGAGCTCGTCGAGATCGGGCTCGCCGGGCTGGAGGTCTACTACATCTCCTACTCGCCCGAGACGGTGACGCTCGTCGCCGACGTCGCCGCGCGCCTGGGGCTGATCGCCACGGGCGGCTCCGACTTCCACGGCGACACCTCGACGTACGCCGAGGCCCATGCCGTGCTCCACGTGCCCGACGCGGTCGTCGGGCCGCTCCACGAGGCCATGGCCAGTCGCTGAACCGGGGCGAGACGGATACCATGCCCGGGCGATGACCCTGACCCGACCGTCGACCCGCGCGCTCCCGGTGCTCGATCTCGTCGCCCCGGCCCCGGCGGCGCCCGCCCAGCCGCCGCGCCCCGCCGACGAACGCCTCGCCGAGTACCGCCCCGAGACGCCGGCGCTGCCGCGCTTCCATGTCTGGACGCTCGGCTGCCAGATGAACCGGAGCGACTCCGAGGAGATGGCCGGGCGCCTGCTCGCTGCCGGCTGCGCCGAGGCCGGGTCGATGGAGACCGCCGACCTCGTCGTGATCAACACCTGTGCGATCCGGGAGGCGGCCGAGCAGAAGGTCATCGGCCGGCAGGGGCATCTCCAGCGGCTGAAGGCCGCCAACCCCGGGCTCCGGATCGTCCTCACGGGCTGCGCGGTCCGGGAGGCAGAGCGGGCAGGCCTCCGGCGCCGCTTCCCGGCGGTCGATCTCTTCCTCCGCCCCGACGAGGAGCCCGAGCTCGTCGACCGGCTCGGTCTGGCGTCGGCTCAGGGCGCGGTCGGGCTCGCGTCGATGCCGAGCGCGGCGACGACGACCGTCGGTCGAGCGACCGTTGGCGCGGCCGACCATCTGCCCGGGACGCGGGCGGCTGCGATCGCCGGCGGCGCCGTCGCCCGCGAATCCGCGATCGCGGCGTGGCTGCCGATCGTCTACGGCTGCGACAAGACGTGCACGTACTGCATCGTCCCGTTCAGCCGGGGTCCGGAGCGGAGCCGGCCGTTCGACGAGATCGTCGACGAGGCCCGGACCCTTGCCTCCGCCGGGTACCGCGAGGTCACGCTCCTCGGCCAGAACGTCAACTCGTACGGCCACGACCTCCCGGCCGAGCCCCGCTTCGCCGACGTGGACACCGACCGGTGGGCGGGTCGGCGGCTGGACCTCCACGGCCGCCCGGATCTCGCCGCCCTGATCCGGGCGATCGACGCGATCCGCACCGCCGACGGGGTCCCGGCGATCCCGCGGCTGCGGTTCGTCACGTCACACCCGTGGGACCTCAGCGACCGCCTGATCGCGGCGATGGCCGACTGCCCGTCGGTCTGCGCCCATCTCCACCTTCCCGTTCAATCGGGTGACGACGAGGTCCTCCGCCGGATGGGCCGCCAATACACGATCGAGCACTACCTGGAACGGCTCGCCCGGATCCGCGCGGCGGTCCCCGGGATCGCGATCTCGACCGACGTCATCGTCGGGTTCTGCGGCGAGACCGATGCGCAATTCCGCTCGACCCTGCGTCTCCTCCAGACCGTCCGCTACGACCAGGTGTTCGCCGCGGCGTATTCCGAGCGACCCGGGACGCCCGCGACGCGCCTTGCCGACGACGTCCCGGCCGCGGTCAAGCGCGCCCGTCTGAACGAGCTGCTCGCCGTCCAGGAGGCGATCGGGGAGGTACGGAACCGGGCCTTCGTGGGCCGCGACGTCGAGGTCCTCGTCGATGCGGTGGCGCCGCCACGGACGCACGACCACGAGGCCGGCGACGGGCACGGCGCGGCGCCGACCGGTCCCCGCGTTTCGGGTCGAAGCCGCGAGCACAAGCTGGTCCACCTCGCCGGCGGCCCGGAGCTCGTCGGCCGCCTCGTCACCACCCGGATCGAGCACGCCGGCCCGTACGCGCTCCGAGGATCGCTCGTCGGAGCGTGAGCCAGCCTCCGCTGTTCGTCATCGCCGGCGCCACAGCGACCGGGAAGACCGGGCTCGCGATCGACGTCGCGGAACGGCTGGCGGGGGAGGGGATCCCCGTCGACGTCATCTCGGCCGACTCGCGCCAGGTCTATCGCGGCCTCGACATCGGCACGGCAAAAGCCTCCATCGAGGAGCGGCGCGGGATCCCCCACCACGGGCTCGATCTCGTCGAGCCGGACGAACCGTTCACCGTCGCCGACTTCGCGGCGCACGCGCGGGGCGTCCTTGCCGAGCTGGGCCAACGACCCGTCCCGCGACTCGCGATCCTGGCCGGGGGCACGGGGCTGTACCTGCGCGCCGTCGCCCGCGGGATCGCGACCGACGCGTTGCCTTCGGACGCCGACGTCCGCGCCCGGCTCGAGGCGGAGTTCCTCGCGGCCGGGCTCGCGCCGCTCGTCGAGCGCCTCCGCGCCGTGGCGCCCCGACGCGCCGCCGCGATCGACACCGCGAACCCGCGCCGGGTCGTCCGCGCCCTCGAGATCGCCGAGGTCGTCGGCGGCGAGCCCAGCCTTCCGGCACCCCGCGGCTACGACGGCCCGCTGGCATGGATCGGGCTGACGGTCGACGCGCCGACGCACCGTGCCTGGATCCAGGCCCGTGCCCGCGCCCAGTTCGACGTCGGTTTGATCGACGAGGCCCGCGCTCTGCGGGAGCGCTTCGACCCGGAGTTGCCGGCCTTCTCGGCCATCGGCTACCGCGAGGCCTGGGCCGTCCTCGACGGACACCTGACCCGCGAGGCGGCGATCGCCGAGGACGCCCGCCGCAACGTCGCCTTCGCGAAGCGCCAACGGACGTGGTTCCGCTCGGAGCCGGACATCACCTGGTTCGACGCGAGCACGCGTCCCATGGAGGCCGTGCTCGACGCGGCACGAACCCTCCTCAGCTGAACGCCGTCAGGCGGCTGCGGCGTCCGAAGCGGGTCCGGCCGGATCGGCGACGACCCTGGTGCCCACGGGCTGACCGGCGCCGGCGGGCACGACCTTCGTTCGGTACAGCGCGAGCGCGAGCTCGGCGCGGACGAGGTTCTGGTCGGGCAGGAACTCGAGCCCGACGACGGTCGCATCGTTGCCGTCCATCCGGAAGCTCCGGACGCCGGCCTCGATCGCCAGCGGCCGGCCGTCGAGCTCCACGACGAACTGGTGGACCGCGCCGGGCGCGATCCGGGCGACGCGGATGCCCGCGCCGCTGAGCGACAGGTCGAGGATCTCGCAGGGCTCGCCGTCGAAGGTGCCGGCAAACGCGGCCTGGAATCGGACGCTCGACCGCCGCTCGCCGCCGAACCGCAGATCGCGGACGCGGCCGATGGCCCGGACGAGGACGAAGACATTCGCGCCAAGCCAGACCGCCGAGGCATACAGGAACCACGGGAGGGTGATCCCGATGAACAGCGTGACCATGATCGCGAGCGCAAACCAGGCGGCCGCGAAGACGCTCAGCAGCGCGAGCGCACGGAGCAGCCGCGGCTCGCGGCGCCGTTTGCGCTCCGTATCGGTCCGGCCCTTCGGTGTCGCACCGGTCGCAGCGGTCGCGGCCGGATCGTCGGCGACGAGGTCGCGGACGGCCTGGAGGTCCGGGGTCATCCGGACGAGGCGCAGGAGGATCGAGTGGAACGGGCGCTGGCCGCCGCGGGTCAGGGCGAATTGCGCGGCGCCCTGGAGGCCGTACGTCAGCGCGAACCAGGCGGCGAACACCGGCAGCTCGGCGTGGACCGGCGCCGCGGCCGTCAGCAGGATGGCGATCGGGAGGACGACGATCGCGAGCCAGCGCCAGGCGTCGAACCACGACAGGATGGCGGTCGCCCACGCCAGACGCTGGGAGCCCGTCAAGCCTGATGCGGTGAGCGGGTTCTCGCGGCGGAGGAGCTGCATGACGCCCGTCGCGCGACGCTGACGCTGGACGAGGTCGATGGCCGCGGTCGCGGGGGCCAGCCCGCGGGCGAGCACCTCGTTGTGGGCGACCGTGCGCCAGCCGCACCGCTGGAGGCGGAGCGTCGTGTGCAGCTCCGGCGTGGTCGTCCCCTCCGCGACCCCACCGATGTCGCGCAGGGCCGCGACGCGGATGACGGCGCCCGTCCCGGTCCAGAACGCGCCGTGCCAGCGGTTCCGGCCGGGCTGGATCAGCCGGTGAAGCAGCGACTGCTCGTGGACGGGCCGGGTCGCCTCGCGATCACCCGCGTGCTCGAACGAGTCGGTGTTGTACGAGCCCTCGGGCGTCTGGACCAGGGCGACCTTGGGGTCGGCGAGATAGCCGAGCGTGTGCACGAGGAAGTCCGGCGACGCGACGGAGTCGGCGTGCAGGACGACGACGATGTCGGCGCCGGTCGACTCGATCACGGCGTTCAGGCTGCCGGCGCGACCGCCTGCGGTGTCGTACCGAGTGACGTACTGCGCGCCGAGATCGGCGGCCAGCCGGGCGACGTCGGGGCGGGCGCCGTCGTCGAGCACCCACGTCTCATGGTCGACCCGCATCGCACGCGCGGCGGCGATCGTCGGGGTCAGGACGTCGAGGGATTCGTCGACCGTCGGGATCAGGACCGCGATCCGGCGCTCCGTGCCGACGACCGGGTCGGCGCTGGGGCGCGCGTCGATGTCCCAGAGCGCGACGGTCAGGAGCGCCAGCGCGACAACCGCGTGGATCTCGATGATCAGAAGCGGGATCGAGACGAACCACGCCGTGAGATCCAGCGTCGCGCTGACGCGCCAGACGAGGTACGCGGCGCTGACCGCCAGGGCCGCGACGGCGGTCGCCCGGATCGCCCGGCGCCGGGCCGGCGTCTCGGGGGCGGGCAACCCGTTCTCGAGCGCGGGACGCAGCCAGCCGACCGGACCCTCGGGCTGGAGGCGAGCCGGGTGGGTGTTGGCGCGACGAGACGACAGGAGCGTGCGCACGACGGCCAGCATCGGCGCGCGGACGCACGAGGGACATAGGCCATCGGTTCGGGCCGAGCCGCCCGTTCGGGCTATCCTTCGGCCGTGCCCAGACCATCCGCGATCGATCTCACCCCACCCGTCGAGCGGGCGTTCCTCCTGGCGGTCGACACCGGCGACGACGCCGGCTGGACCGCGTCCGAGTCGCTCTCGGAGCTCGCGAACCTCGCCACAACGGCCGGGGCCGACGTCGTCGGGGCCGAGTGGCAGAACCGCCGCCACGTCGACCCGAACTGGTACGTCGGCAAGGGCAAGGCCGAGGAGCTCGCCCAGGCGAAGTCCGAGACCGGGTTCGACCTCCTCGTCGCCGACGACGAGCTGTCGCCGGGCCAGCAGAAGGCGCTCGAGAGCCTCCTGAATGTCAAGGTCATCGACCGCAGCCGGCTGATCCTCGACATCTTCGCCCTCCACGCCCAGACCCATGAGGGCCGCCTCCAGGTGGAGCTCGCCCAGCTCGAGTACCAGCTGCCGCGCCTGACGAAGCTGTGGACCCACCTGTCGCGGACACAGGGCGGGATCGGGTCGCGGGGACCCGGCGAGAGCCAGCTCGAGACGGACCGGCGGATCATCCGGACCCGGATCGCGAAGATGAAGGAGCGCGTCGAGCAGGTCCGCCAGCAGCGCCAGACCGCGGCTCGCGGCCGCGACCGCCGGATGATGGCGACCGTCGGCATCGTCGGCTACACGAATGCCGGCAAGTCGACGCTCCTGAACACGCTCGTCGGGAGCGAGGTCGCGAGGGCCGAGGACAAGCTGTTCGCGACGCTCGACCCGACCTCGCGCCAGGTCAAGCTCGGCGACGGCCAGACCGCGATCGTCACCGACACGGTCGGCTTCATCCACAAGCTGCCGCACCAGCTCGTCGACGCGTTCCGGGCGACGCTCGAGGAGGTCAACCGCGCCGACGTCCTCGTCGAGGTCGTCGACGCCTCCGACCCGCACCTGCGCGAGCACCGGGCGACCGTCCAGACCGTCCTCGACGAGCTCGGCGCCGGCGCCAAGCCCAGGTTGGTTGCCTTCAACAAGGCGGATCTCGTCGAGAACGCCGCGCGCGACGGGGGAGGGGTGGCGCCCGCGGTCGCGGGATCCGTCCTCGTCAGCGCCCTGACCGGCTTCGGCATCGACACGCTCCGAGCCGAGATCGCCGCACTCCTCGCGTCGCTCTGGGTCGACGTCGATCTCCACCTCCCGTACGCCGCGGGCGAGCTCCTCGCCCGGATCCGCGAGCGGGGCACGGTCGAGCTCGAGTACGGCGAGCGCGACGTGCGGATCCGCGGGCGGGCAGCGCCCACGTTGGCGGGCGAGCTGGCCGCCGTCGCCGAGCGCTGGCAGGAGACGCTTCACGCCAACGGCAGCGGGCCTCGGCCCGACTGACGTGGCCGGCTGGCTGCGCCGGGCCGGGCATCTTCGGCTCGAGGACGGCCGATCGGTGACCTGGACCGTCGCGGAGGGTCGCCGCGGCCGCCGCTGGCGCGAGGCCGTCCGGAAGCGGGACGACGCGGGGATCCGGCACTCGCTGCTCCTCGAGATGGACCCCGACGGGCGCTTCGCCCACCTCGAGCTTTCCACCGCAGACGGGTTGTTGACGCTGCATCCAGAAGGCGATGGAACGCTCCACGGGAACCGCGTCACGAGCCACGGCGTGGAGCATGTGCGGGGGATCGCGTGGGATCCCGGCGCGATCGTCCTCGTCGACGGCTCGCCGGTCAGCCGGTTCGCCGCCGTTCCCGGGCTCTCGGGAAGGATCGAGCCCGGAGGCATGGGCTCGGTCCTCGTTCTCCGCATTCCGAAGGATCTCGCCCTGCTCGGCGGCGTCGAGGAGGTCCGCCGCGGCGATGAGCGTCGGTGGACCTTCGCCGGCCCCGAGACGTACGTCCTCGACGACGACGGGGTGCTCGCATCGGCGCCGTCCACGGCTGAGTGGGCCCTCGAGGAGCCGTCCTGATCCGCCCTGTGCACCAGTTCGTGGACGGCCCGTGGATAACCCCCTCGAAACGGGCCTTCGATCCGCGAAAGTCGTGGACAAGTCCCTAGGCAGCCCCGGGCCCCGCCGCCTATTCTTCGTCTTGCCCGAAGGGGCTACGAGACCGAAAGCGACGTCGCAGGTGCTTGCACAGGCGGTGGAGGCTACGGAGTCGAAGTTCCTTCGGGCGTTTCGTTGTGTCCGGCGTCCGCCGGCCGCGTGCCCGCCCCGACCGGATCCGGGTCGCCTTGGGCCGTGCCTCCGGAGGCGATCATCCGGACCGCCTCGAGAACGCGGGCGACGTTGAGCGCGAGCGGCTCGGCGGAGTCGACGACGAGCGCGGCGAACGGCCACGGAACCCACTCGTCGCGGCGGAGAACGACCGCCTCCCAGGTTGGTTCCGCGATGGCGAGCTCGCGAACCCGCCCCGCCAGACGCTCGCGGTGGAGGTCGCCGTCGGACACGACCGTCTCGATCGCGAGGAGCCGGACGCCGCGCCGCCGGGCGAGCTCGATCCAGAAGGTCTTCGCCTCGCCGACGGCATTGACCGCGTCGGCGACGACGGTCGCGCCGATCGCCAGGTTCTGCTCGGCGAGCGCCGCGACGACGGCATAGGCGGCGAGCCCGGAGGTGCCCGTCTCGCGAACACGCGCCGAGGCGAGCGCGGAGTCGACCGGATCGACCGAGAGGAGGACCGCACCGAGCTCGCGGGCGACGGCGGTGGCCAGAGCGGTCTTGCCCGTCCCGGGCAGACCAGACAGCGCGATCAGCATCTGGGCCCCATGGTCGCAGGATTCGGTCCCGGCGGGTGCGACGATCGTGGGAACCGTGTGGATAAGCCTCGCAGAAGCAAGG
>DASXTH010000068.1:0-22461 GCA_036505555.1 Candidatus Limnocylindrales bacterium
CGTGCGTCGGGCGGCAGGGTCGCGAGCACCGTGAGCATGTCGCGGATCACCTCGACCGTGGCGTGGTACCAGCCGCGGCGGTCGTAGAGCGGCCAGAGGACGGACTTGATCTGCTTGAGCCGGTCGATGTCGCGCGCGGCCACCCAGTGGCGCCAGGCCATGCGGAGGTTGTCGGCCTCGAGGGCGGCGGCGTCGGTCGATACCTCACCTTCCGAGTCGGCGCCGGCCGCTTTGGCCGCGGCAGCGGCGTAGTCGACGAAGTAGCGAGCGTGGTGCTCTCGCGCGGCGGCGGCCAGGTCGGCCTGGGCCTCGAGCCGCTCCGTGGCGTACTCGCGGATCGTCTCGAGCATGACGATCCGCGGATCTCGATCGCCGTCGGAGGTGTCCGCTTGGCGGACGAGGCTCTTGTCGAGGAGCGAGCCGAGACTCTCGAGCGCGTTGAGCTCGAGCCCCGCCGCCTCGTCGAGCCCGGCGGCAACGGCCTCGACGGCGTCGACCGAGCAGCCCGCGAAGACGGAGATGACCTCGAACAGCCGCTGCTCGGCTGGCTCGAGGAGCTGATAGCTCCACTCGATCGTCGCCCGGAGCGTCTGCTGGCGCGCGGGCAGGTCGCGGGCGCCGCCGCCCAGCTTGAGGCGGCTGCCGAGGCGGTCGCGGAGCGCCTCGGGCGAGAAGAGGTTCATCCGCGCGGTCGCGAGCTCGATCGCGAGCGGCAGGCCGTCGAGCCGGCGACAGATCTCGGCGACGGCCGCGGCGTTGTCGTCGGTCAGCCGGAAGTCGGATCGGACGGCCCGTGCCCGCTCGACGAACAGCTGGATCGCCTCGAACTGGCTCAGTTCAGCGGCGGAGGCGGTGCTGGCCGCACGCAGATCGGCCGGGAGGGACAGGGGTGGCACCGTGACGACGTTCTCGCCTCGCACGCGGAGCGCCTGACGGCTCGTCACGAGCAGCTTCAGGCTGGGGCAGTCGGCGAGGAGCTCGACGAGGACCGGTGCCGCGATCGTGACCTGCTCGAAGTTGTCGAGGACGAGCAGGACCCGCTGGCCGCGAAGCTGGCGGCGGAGCTCGCTCAGCGGTGAACGGTCGGTCGTCTCCTCGAGGCCGATGGCCGCGGCAATCAGCCCGAGGACGGCGTCCGCGTTCGTCGCGGTGATGAGGTCGACGAAGAAGACGCCGTCGGTGAACCGGTCGATCTGGTCGGCCGCGGCGCGGAGCGCGAGTCGCGTCTTGCCCGAGCCACCGGGTCCAGTCAGGGTCAGGAGCCGGACGTTGACGTCATCGAGGCGCGCGCGGATCCCCTGGAGCTCCGCGTCGCGACCGACGAATCCCGATGCCTGGGTCGGCAGGTTGTTCGGCCGGCGATCGAGCGTATCGAGCGGCGGGAACTCGGACGGCAGGTCGCCGCCGCCGAGCTGGAAGAGATGCTCCGGGCGACCGAGATCCTTCAGCCGATGCTCGCCGAGGTCGCGGAGGGTCGAGGCCGTCGGCAGTCGGCCGTCGACGAGCGCCGCCGTCGCGCCCGACAGCAGGACCTGGCCGCCATGGCCAACAGCCATGATCCTCGCGGTCCGGTTGACCGCGGGACCGAAGAAGTCGCCTCCACGGGCCTCGGCTTCGCCGGTGTGGATGCCCATCCGGACGCGGATCGAACAGGCCGCGGGCCAGATTTCCGCCCGGAGCGCGCGCTGCGCCGTGATCGCGGCCGAGACGGCGGACGCGGGCGAGTCGAACACGGCCATCAGGCCATCACCGGTCGTCTTCACGACGCTGCCGCTGTCGTCGCCGATCGCCGACCGGAGGAGCGCGTCGTGCCGCTCGAGGGCGGCCTGCATGTCCTGCGGATGCTGCTCCCAGAGCCGGGTGCTTCCCTCGACGTCGGTGAAGAGGAAGGTCAGCGGCGCCTCGGGCGCGATCGCTTGGGATTCATCGAGGGTTTGGCCGGGGAGCGTGCTCCTGGTTGGTGACGCCACATACGCATGATGCCCTGATCTGCGTCGACCAGTCCGGGACGCGGCCGCGGCGCGGCGATCCACCATGGGCGGGACGGCACTCGAGTAGCGATGATCGACAGGGTGAGCCCCTCGTACACGATGGAACGCTTCGCTGCGACGTGAGCGACTCGCACGACGATCACGTTCCGGATTTCCCGCCGACTGTCATGACGGAGCCGGCCGCCCCGACGGCCGACGAGCCCGGAACGGCTAATCCCCCGACCACGGCTCGAGGACGACGATCGTCGTCTCACGCGGGCGCAGGCGGGCGTTCGCGTCCGTGTAGGCGGCAGTTCCGAGGTCAACGAGACGCCCCCAGAGGCGGCGCCGTTCATTGGGGTCGGCGGCCCGGGCAACGACGCTCCTCGTCTCGCCGGTCGGGAGCACGACGGTCGCCTTCGGACGCGCCTGCAGGTTGAGCAACCAGGCGGGCTCCGCGGCGAGCCAGCCGTTCATCGCCGGGGTCACCAGGTTCGGGCCGTCCTCGATGTAGCCGAGGATCGCGACTCTGGTCCGGCCCGTCCGGCGGCCAAGCGTCGTCAGCCGGAGCATCCCCCACCGACCCGGCCCGGGCTGACGCAGCCCGAACCTGCCGCCGGTGATCGCGTGGGCTGCGCGATGGGTCCTCCAGATCAGCTTGATGAGCCACGCCGGGATCCGGCGTGACGGTCGTTCGAGCTCCGCGGTCATGTCGTTCGCTCCTCGTGTTTACATCGTAAACGTCATCGCCATCGTACAATTACAGCGTAAACTCGTCAAGCCATGAATGAAACCGCCACCACGTACGCCCCCCGAACGCCGCTGACGCGAGACCGCGTCCTCGCGGCCGCCGTCGAGCTCGCGGACCGCGACGGGATCGAGGCCCTGAGCATGCGCAAGCTCGGTCAGACGCTCGGCGTCGAAGGGATGGCCCTCTACCGCCACGTCCGCGACAAGGACGCGATCCTCGACGGGATCGTCGATGTCGTCGTCGGCGAGATCGAGCCGCCCGAACCCGGCGCGGACTGGACGACCGGCCTGCGCGAGCTCGCCCTCGCCGGCCGGGCCGTGATGGTCGGGCACCCGTGGGCACCGGCGCTGATCGTCTCCCGACCCGACGTCGGCCCTTCGACCCTCCGCCACATCGATCGCGTGCTCGCAATCCTCGAGGCGGGCGGCTTCTCGATCGACCTGGCCCATCACGCGCTCCACGTCCTGGGCAGCCGCGTCTTCGGCTTCACCCAGGACCCGTTCAACGACACGGCCGACGTCCGACCGGATGCAGCCACGCAGCTCGCCCAGGCGCAGGCCCTCTCCGCGGTCTTTCCGAACGTCGGCAAGCTCGCGCTGGCCGCCGCCCACGATGGCCCGCTCGGGGGCTGCGACGACGACTTCGAGTTCGCGTTCGGCCTCGATCTGATCCTTGACGGCCTGGAGCGCACCCGCGAGGCGTACCAGGCATAGCGAGACCGCCGAAGCGGCTCCCCGAATCGCCGGCGGCTCCGCTACGCAGCGATCTCCCAGACGTTGCCGGCCGGGTCGCGGAAGGAGGCCGTCCGGATGCCCCACGGCCGATCGAGCGGGCCGTTCAGGAGCTCGATACCGCGCCTCGCGAGCTCCGCGCACGTCGCGTCGACGTCCTCGACGGTGAGCGTGAACTGGAAGCGAGTGCCGGCCGCGGACGGCGCGACGGCGGCCGGGGCGATCAGCTCGGGCGCCTCGGTCGACGAGAGGACGTTCATCAGCGTGTTCCCGAAGTTGAAGACGGCCGAGACGTCATCCTCGAAGTGCACCGGCAGCCCGAAGACCTCGCGATAGAACGCCTTCGTCGCGGCGAGATCCTCGGCGAACACGGTGATGGCGGTGATCGGTCCGGGCCAGGCGGTCATCTCGTCTCCTCAGCGCTTGGGCTCGTTGCCCGTTCGACGGAACTGCCACGCCGGACTCATCGGTCGTCCGAAATCGGCGGCTGCCGGCACTGAGTCCCCGCCCGCGCCGGCGTCCGATTTCGGATTTCGATTTCGGAGTTCGAAATCGGCGAATCTGGCGGAGAGACGAAGGTGATCGCCCACGGCTGACGATGTCGGAACGATCACGCCCGAATGCGATACCCGACATGGACCACGCCCGACGCGAACCGCCGCTCGGCGATCAGCTCCAGAGGCACCCGGAACCCGTCGGGCAACGCGGCGGTCCCGCCGCCGACGACGATCTGGTTCAGGAACAGGTGGATCTCGTCGACGAGGCCCGCGCGGAGGGCCTGCCCCGCGAGCTCCGGGCCGCCGATCGACAGGTCCCGATCAGCCGTCGCTTTCAGCCGCCGAATGACATCCGGGTCGAAATCGCGCTCGACCCGTGTCCGCGCGCTCGACACTCGCTCGAGCGAGCGTGAGTACACGATCTTGTCGGCCGACCGCCACAACCTCGCGAAGTCGGCGATCACCGCGTTCGGGTGGGCGAGCATCTCGTCGGACTCCCAGGCCACGAGGACCTCGTACATCCGCCGACCGTACAGCTGCGTCCCGACGTTCCGCGTCAGGTCGTTGACCGCGGCGTGGACCTCGTCGTCGGGCGCGGCCCAGTCGAACCGGCCGGTTGCGTCGACGACATAGCCGTCGAGGGACGTCAGGGCGGAGTAGATCAGCTTCGCGCTCATGGTCGTAGGGTAGAAGGGAACCCGTGCGAGCGATGAGCTCGACCCCTCTGCGCCGTCCAAACGGGCACAGGGCGACAGGGCACCAGACGAGGAGCACGATCGTGGCGATCGACCAGCGAGCCAACACGACCCCGGCGGCCGGCCAGTACGCCGACGTGAACGGCATCAACCTCTACTACGAGATCCACGGCTCCGGCCGACCCCTCGTCCTCCTCCACGGCGGGCTCGGATCGGGCGAGATGTTCGGTCCGGTGCTTCCAGCGTACGCAGCGAACCGACAGGTCATCCTGCCCGACCTCCAGGGCCACGGCCGGACCGCCGACATCGAACGGCCGCTCGACGTTCGCCTGATGGCCGGCGACATCGCCGCGCTCATCACCCACCTCGGGCTCGAGCAGGTCGACCTGATGGGCTATTCGCTCGGCGGCGGGGTCGCGCTCTTCACGGCGGTCCAGCACCCGGAGCTCGTCCGGCGGCTCATCATCCTGTCAGCGCAAGTCCGGCGCGACGCGATCTACCCGGAGATGCTCGCCCAGCAGGCCCAGGTGGGACCCGAGGCCGCGGAGTTCATGAAGGAGACGCCGATGTGGGAGCTCTACCAGCGGGTCGCGCCGCGGCCGGAGGACTTCCCGCGGCTGCTGGGCAAGATCGGCACCTCCATGGCGGTGGACTTCGACTTCAGCGACGAGGTCCGCGGCCTGAAGATGCCGACGATGTTCGCTGCCGGCGACAGCGACATGGCGCCGCCGAGCCACTACGTCGAGATCTTCTCGCTGCTCGACGGCGGCAGGCGCGACGGCGGCTGGATGGGCGAAGGCCGGCCTGCGGGCGGCCACGCCCTCGCCATCCTGCCCGGCGCAACCCACTACAACGCCCACCTGTCGCCGGTCCTCGTGACCGCCGCGACCCAGTTCCTGGATCAGTAGGAGACCGCCATGAACTTCAACAGCATCCTCATCGGCTCCGCGGATCCGCAGCGGCTCGTCGAGTACTACACGAAGCTCTTCGGCGAGCCCGCGATGACCGACGGCGGCTACACGGGCTGGCTGCTCGGCTCGGGGTTCGTGACGATCGGACCGCACGACCAGGTCACTGGCAAGAACGTCCACCCGGGCCGGTTGATCTGGAACATCGAGACGACCGACGTTCCGGGCGAGTTCGCCCGGATGAAGGCGGCCGGCGCGATCGTCGTCGCCGAGCCCTACACGTTCGAGGGCGCACCCGATTCCTGGGTCGC
The DNA here is from genome assembly GCA_036505555.1 of Candidatus Limnocylindrales bacterium. Lineage (GTDB taxonomy): Bacteria > Chloroflexota > Limnocylindria > Limnocylindrales > CSP1-4 > CF-46. The sequence continues at coordinate 5,864 of DASXTH010000068.1, forward strand.
GACGCTCGCCGACCCCGACGACAACTACTTCCAGCTCATGGCCCCGATGATGCCGATCGACTAGGTCGGCTGCGATGGCCGTCCGGATCTCTCGCGATCAGCTCGTCCGCTACCGGGCGCGGGTCGGCCATCTCGACCGCAAGCTTGCACCCGGGTCCTTCGCCGAGGCGGCGTGGTGCGGGCTCCAGGACTCGGTGCCGCGCGGGGGTGTGATCTCGCTCCACGCCCGCGTCGAGGACACCCGACCGGAGTCGTGGGAGCACCCTTCGCTCGCCCAGATCTGGTTCCGCGGCGGCGCCGACTATCTCGTCCCGCGCGTCGACGCCGGGATCTTCACCCTCGGGTCGTACCCGCGCGACGCTGAAGAGGCGGCCCGCCTCGAGCGACTCGCGGATGCCATTCACGACGTGACGGCGGGCGAGACGCTGAAGGTCAGCCAGGTCTCGACGCGCGTCAAGCTCGACCATCCGACCGAGATTCGCCGCGTCGCGGTGACCGGGCGCGCCCACATTCGCTGGGACGCCAGCAACATCTGGCTCATCCCGGTCGAGCGGCCGGCCATCGACGCCGGCGACGCCCGCCGCGACCTCGCCCGCCGGCACCTGCGTGGATTCGGCCCGTCGACCGTCAAGCGTCTGGCAACCTGGACTGGGGTCTCGCTGCGCGATGCCGCGGAGACGTGGCAGGAGATCGAGGCAGAGCTCGTCGAGGTCGCGGTTGCGGATATCGAGGAGTCGCGGTTCGTGCTGGCGAGCGACGTCGACGCGCTTCGCGCAGCTGATCATCCCCTCGCGGGCACCCGCCTCCTCCCGTTCGACGACGCGTTCACGAAGCTCGATCGCGACCTCCTCGTGGCCGACGCCGAGCATCGCGACCACGCATTCCCGCCGGTCGGCACGTCCCGTGGCTACATCCCGGGAGCGGTGCTCATCGACGGCGAGATCGTCGGCGTCTGGCAGCGTCAGCAACGAACGGTCGCGATCCATGCCTGGAAGCGACTCTCTGCGGCGTCGCGCGAGTTCGTCGAGGCCGAGGCGCTCGCCTTCCCCATCGCCGGCTCTTCCAGGGCAAGCGTGAGCTGGGTCTAGCCACGAAAGCGGTGACGGGACGAACCGGAATAGGACCTTCGGTGGTTGCGCCGGCAGGACCTTCGGCTAAGGTGGCCGGACCGACGGGATCAGCCCGCTCGACCGTAGCCAGGGGACCACGCGCATGAGCCGGACCTTCCTTCTCGTTTCAGGGGCGATCTGCTGGGCGGTCGTCGCGATCGTCGCAGGCATCCATCTCGCCACCGGCGACGCGCTCGTTCCGGTCGCGATGGCGACGGTCACAGCGGCCTGGGTCGGACTGCGCCGCCACCGGCTCGCCGAGGCGATCGCCGCCGCCGCCTAGCTCAACGCTCGACGCTCGACCAACGGCGCTCCGCGTCAGCGCGGAGCGGCCGCTCGGCGTTTCCGGGTCGGCCGTCTGGCCGCCGAGAGCCCCACGCGAAGAACGAGCGCCGCGGCAACCAGCAGCACCATCGCAATCGAGATCCAGGACGAGCCAGTCGGCGGCGGGTCGGCGCCACCACCCGTCGTGTCAGCCGCGACGATACCGGCGGGATCACGCGAGCCCGACGCGTCCGGCTCTCCTGATGCTGGACCCGCGGCATTGACCGCACTTGCCGACGCGACCGGCTCGCGAACCTCCGGCCGTGGACCCGGCGGCGTCGCGGCCTCGCTCGGAGCGCTCGGGACGCCAGTCGGCTGGATCGAGACCCAGCGGCCCTCCCATGCCATGCGGATCGGGGCGTAGTGCCACGGGGTGAAGAACCCGACGAGCTGTCTGGCCGTGAGCTTCGTGTCGGGGCGCATGTCGTAGCCGTAGCTCCGGCTCTGGAGACCCCACAGCGGCCCGACGACGCGGACGCTCGTCACGCTGAACCGGGTCGTCACCGCGGGGTCGGCCGTCGCGGTGAATCCGGTCACGACCCACGCATGCGTGCCGTGAGCGACCGTGATGCCAACGGGCAGATTCGTCCGGCGCAGGCTCGTCACCGCTGACCGCAAGGCCGCGTCGAAGGTGCCGCTCGACACGAGACGGTAGCGGGCGTCGACGAATTGCTGCAGCCCGTAGGTCCATCCCGCCGGGTCGACCCCGTCGCTGACCGGGATGGCATAGCGGTTGTGGGCCCGCATGACCTCGAAGTAGTGGGCCTGGCTCGCTCGGCTGTGATCCGTCTGTCGCTCGACGATGTTGCGGATGATCTGGACGTCGGCCGCCGTGCACCACTGCCACGTCTTCTGGGTCGTGAACACGCCGGAGCGGTAAAGATCGAGCCCACCGGTCCAGGGCGAGAGCGCCGCATGGGCGGCCGGCGGCGTCGCGAGCGCCGAGCCGAGTGCCACGAACCCGATCCACAGCGCGAGGAATCCGCGAATCGCGGAGCGGCGGCCAATGCCGTGCATGCGTCCATGCTGCCCCCGTCCGCCGTTCGGCGCCCGGATCGACGGACGGTGGCCGCGTCGCAGAGTCCTGACAACCCGAAGACGCCCACATGGCATCCCGGGCAGCACGGCGCCTGAGGGGCGGCTCCGGGCGCGGGCGTGAGGATCGGCGCTCAGCCCGGGGCAGGAGCCCGGCGTTCAGCTCGCGAGAACGGCGAGGATGTTGCCGGCCGGGTCCTTGAACCAGGCGATCGCCGGGCCATCCGGATCGCGGGAGATCCCGCGCTCGTCCTGCTCGATCCCGGGATAGCGCTCGAACGTCACGCCGGCGGCGACCAGCCGATCGATCGTCGCCTCGACGTCCGCGACCGGGAAGTTGAGCACCGTGAACGTCGCGGGCTCGTGGTTCGGCTTGGGATAGATGATCCCGTGGCCGCCCCCGGCGAACCGCAGGTTCAGGATGCCCATGTCCTCGGTCACCTCGAGACCGAGCGTGTCGCCGTAGAACCGTTTCGCGGCCTCGATGTCGTCGGTCGAGAAGCCGGAGAAGGCGTGGCTGTCCTTCAGCATGGGTGTTCCTCCGTCAGTGAGCGGCATCCGCGCGGGCACGTGGGCTGGGCCACCTCACCATCAGACGACACGGGCGCCGCGTTCTCATCGGCTGCGGCCGCGTGCTCCACGCCATTCAGTCAACCCTTCCGCCGCGACGTCCACGTCGGATCGGGGCCGGCCAGCCACTCCGTGGCGAACCGGCTCGCGCCGTGGATCGTGGTCAGGCGGAGCTCGCCGCTGCCCGTGTTCGTGAAGCCGTGGGCCTCGCCCGGCGGGCTGACGACGATGTGACCGCCCTCGACGACGACCGTCTCGTCGCCGATCCGGAACGTCGCCCGACCCGACTCGACGATGAACACCTCGGCGTACGGATGGCGATGGAGCTTGGGGCCAACGCCCGGCCGGGAGTGGACGAGGATCACCGAGAACGGGACGTCGCCGTGCTCGGCGCCGACCAGCTCGTGCGAGTGCTCGCTGTGCTCGAGCTCGTCGAAGGCGACGATGTGGCCGCGATCGGTTTGGGCGCTCACGGTCGATCCTCCAGGTCACCGACTGCCGAGGCCGGCCGCAACGAATCCTACCGCCGGCGGACGTCTCCGCCCGGACGCGGGTCGGACGACCCGACGGGGACGGGCGACTCGACGGGGTCCGGCGGAACGCGTGGCCCGAACGCCGTCGCCGACCCGATCGCCACGACCGCGACCGCAGTGCCCGTGATCGCGATGACCACCGGTCCCGAGATCTTGTCCGCGAGCGGACCCGCAACGAGGATCGGCAGAAGGCTGGCCGCCGAGACGATCGAAGCGAGGACTCCGAAGATCCGTCCTCGTGCCCCGGCCGGCATGTTCTCGAACAACGCCGTCTGGGCCGCGACGCTCGTTGTCGCATAGGCGGCTCCGGCGAGGAACGCGAGCGCGGCAACCGTCGGGACGACGGGCAGGCCGGCCGGCGAGCCCAGCGAACCCACCGAAGCAATTGCGACGGCGAGCGCCCCGAAGGCGAGGAGTCCGCTCTCGGCCGCGCGGCGACGGGGCACGCGGGCGCCCAGACGATTGAGCCCGAACACGCCGGCGACCACCCCGACCCCAAGCGGCAGGATCACGACGATCAGGTTGCGTGGATCGAGCCCAAGCGACACCGCCAAGTTCGGTCCGAGGACGCCAATCACCCCGACGAGGGATGCCGAGGCGGCGAGATGGAGGAGCGGCCGGCTCACCTCGCGGTTCCCGGCGATCAGCCCGAGGCCATCGCGGAGCTGGTCGATCGGCTCATGGAAGGAGCGCCGTCCCGCGTCGGCGGATGGCTTCACCGGCGGTGCGGCTGGGAGGCCCAGCGTCGCGATCGTCGCGGCCGCGTAGAACGCGGCAACGACGGCCAGCACGAACGACGGTCCGGCGATCGAGACGAGCAGCGGCCCGAGGAACGCGAAGCCGACCGCGAACGAGGCCTGGAGCGTCAGGTTGAAGACGCCCATCGCGGTCTCGAGCTGGGGCGCCGGCACGATGCGCGGGATCATCGACGCCTCGGCCGGCGTGAGCACGACCGTCGTCAGGCTGATCCCGAGGTTCAGGAGCAGGAGCATCCCGACGTTGTCGCCGACCGTCGCCAACCCGACGGTCAGGACCGTCCGGATCACGTTCGGAACGATGATGGCAACGCGGACGTCGAGCCGGTCGACGAGCACGCCCGCGACCGCCGACAGGAGGATCGTCGGGATGAGGAACGACATCACGAGCGCGCTGACGGCCGCGTTCGAGCGGGTCGTCGCGAACACGAGGATCGTCAGCGCATAGAGCGCCATGTTGCCGCCGACCTGGGTCGACGCCTGGATGAACCAGAGCCGCCCAAACGACGGGTCGCGCAGGATCGGTACGGTCCGCTCGGGGATCACGGGACGCAGCATGCCCGAAACCCGTCGCAGCGGCCCCGGCGCTCCCGATCGGACCGACGGGGCCGCCACACCGACCCCGCGAAGCTCAGGCGGACGCCGCGACCGAGCCTCGAGCGGCATTCACGCGGTCCCGCCACTCGAGGAACGCCAGCCCGTCATCGACCGGCCAGTCCGGTCCGTTGAACCCGAGCGTGAACTGCGTGAAGCCCATGTCCACGAAGGTCGCGCCGTCCTCGGCGAGGAACCGTGCGAGGTCCTCCGGCTCGACACCGACACCCCACTCAATCTCGCCTGGGTCGCGCCCAATCTCATCGCACCAGCGGCGAAGGGCCGCCACCTTCGGCACGAGCTCGGCCGGGCGGTCTGGGAACATCGCGTGCCAGCCATCCGCATACCGCGCCACGAGGCGGATCGTCCGCTGCTCGCCGACACCGGCGATCAGCAGCGGCACGCGCCGCAGCGGCGGCGGGTTCAGCTTCGCGAGCCGGTCCAGCATGACCGGCACCGCGGCCTCCAACGCCCCGAGCCGCGATCCCACCGTCCCGAACTCGTACCCGTACTCGGCGTAGTCGCGTTCCTTCCAGCCGGCGCCGATCCCGTTGATCAGCCGGCCGCCGCTGATGTGATCCACGGTCCGGACGATGTCGGCGAGGAGCTGCGGGTTGCGGTACGAGTTGCAGGCGACGAGCGGCCCGATCTCGACGCGCGTGGTCGCCTCGGCGAGCGCGGCGAGCATCGACCAGCACTCGAAATGGGGGCCGTCGCGATCGCCGTACAACGGGAAGAAGTGGTCCCACGTGTAGACGATGTCGTAGCCGGTCGCCTCGGCGCGGAGGGCCGCGGATCGGAGGTCGCGCCAGGCCCCCTGCTGGGGATGGAGCTGAGCGGCAATGCGGATCGGGTGCACGGTTCCTCCTCGTGGCAGGGACGTCGTGGCCCCATCGTCAACCTTCCCCATCGGGCAAGGTCAAGGGCTATCCTGCAGGGATGTTCACGGTTGGCGGCTTCGCCCGTCTGGCGGGGGTCTCGGCGAAGGTCCTGCGTGCGTACGACGCCGAGGGTCTCTTCGCTCCCGCGTGGGTGGATCCCTCGTCCGGGTACCGCTACTACTCCCCTGCCCAACTTCCGAGCCTGCGCCGGATCCAGGCGCTTCGTGATGTCGGCCTGAGCCGGGCGGAGATCGGCGCCCTCGTCGGCGGCGGGGCGGATCTCCGGGCAACGCTCGAGCGCCGCCGGCACTCCCTCGAGGCCGAGCGACGCGAGCTCGACCGCCGTCTCGCGATGCTCGAGATCCGGGTCGGCGACACCGCCGCGAGCGGCGCCGACGTCGTCATCCGGAGCCTCACAGCCGAGATCGTGGCCGCCATGGACCCGGCCGTCTGCGGCCACGACATCGCGGCCGCGTTCCACGAGCTCGAGAGCCGCGTCCGGGACCTCGGCGCCCGCGCCCACCGGCCACCGGGCGCCCTCCCGGACGAGGACCGGATCTTCGTTCCACTGCGTCGACAGATCCCGTCGACCGATCGCATCGGCGTGCGCCGGCTGCCGGCGACCCAGGCCGCGACGATCCTCCACCAGGGCCGCTACGAGACGCTTCCGCAGGCTCGCGCGGACCTCCTCGCGTGGATCGTGGCCGCCGGCCACGCGCCGTCCGGCCCGCTCCGGATCCTCTATCTCCAGTTTGGGGCCGAAGCAGATCTACGTCTGCCGACCGGCTGGACGGTCGAGCGCGAGGCCGACTTCGTCACCGAGCTCCAGCAGCCGATCGCCTCAACGTCCGACGCGACCGATGCCGTCGCTCGCGAGGGTCAGAGCGCCGGCCAGCCTGCCTCGTTCGAAAACGTCTCGTAGGACACCTCGGTGTCGTCGAGGTCATCCCACTCGAGCCCCGTCTTCCGGTCGTACGCATCGGCCGCGAGCATCAGGAGCGGCTCGAAGTCGGCGTCCTTCGGCATCGCGGTCGGATCGGCGAGGACCGCCTCGTAGAACTCGCGCCCGTTCGCGACGACGAGGCAGCGGGCGTAGAGGAAGCCGTCGACCGACAGGCGGTCGGGCTCACCCCACCAGCTCTCGCCGCTGTTCCGGGCCCAGGCCCGGCCGTCGAGCGCATAGAGCTTCCGGGCGAGGATCTGCTGGAAGTCGGCGATCTGCGAGTCGGGCAGGAGTGCCAGGGCGAGGACGGCGGGCTCGATGATGTCGTCGTCCTCGTCCTTCGACCAGTCGAACCGGTCGATCAGGCTCCAGAACGTCGCCTCGTCCATGGCTGGCTCCTCCAACTGTCGACGGACCGCGAGGTGGACGGCGCTGACCATGGTGACGGGTTGGGCAAGCGGCCGGGCGGCGCTGGCGACGGCGAGCGGGGCGGCCCGCGGCGGGCGCCTCTGCGCGAAATGCGACACTCCCATGGATGGACGACGGCGAGCCCAAGCGCAACGACGACACGACACCGACGACCGCCGTCTTCGACCTCGGCGGCGTCCTGATCGACTGGAATCCGCGCCACCTCTACCGGCGGCTCTTCGACGACGAGGCGGCGATGGAGCGGTTCCTGGCCGAGGTGACGACCGCGGCGTGGAACCTGGAAATGGACCGCGGGCGGACATTAGCCGAAGCGATCCCGGAGCTGATCGCCCGCCATCCGGGCGAGGCCGAGCGGATCGAGGCCTGGCGCGACCGCTGGCCGGAGATGCTCGGCGGTCCGATCGCCGGCACGGTCGAGGTGCTCGCCGAGTTGCGGGCGCGCGGAGTCCGGTTGATCGCCATCACCAACTGGTCCGCGGAGACGTTCCGTTACGCGCCGCCGCGGTTCCCGTTCCTCGCCTGGTTCGACGGGATCCTCGTGTCGGGCGAGGTCGGCCTGATCAAGCCCGACCCGGCGATCTTCCGCCTGCTGATCGAGCGCTACCGGCTCGATCGGGCGCGGACAGTCTACGTCGACGACTCACGCGCGAACGTCGAAGCGGCCTCCGCGCTCGGGATGCGCGCCATGCGTTTCACGGATGCAGCCGCGCTCCGCACCGCGCTCGAGGATCTGGGGTTGCTGCACGTTCGCCCTGCGTCGAGAGCGCGGGAATCGCGCTGACATTCACCGTAGGCTTGTTTCGAACGTGTTCTCTTCGGCTGGCGTGGACGGATGCATCCCGTGCATCAGCGCCGACAGAGGGGCCCGGAAGCCGACACATTTCGCCGGGCCGGGCGTGTTCGGGTCCCGGATTCGGTCCGGATACGCCTACACGGAATATCCGCGCGTCTGAACTGTCGCCCGCGCAGCGGAAGCCGGCGGGCGGCCAGCGGCCAGCGGCACGCGGGCGAGCGGCCGGCCGCCAGCGATGCTCAGTCGCGCGACCGGCGCGGCCGCTCTTCCTTGGGCGCCTTCGGCTCGTGGCCGGGTCGCGGCGGGTTGGGGCGCGTGCCCGGGGGCATGTTCACCGGCGGTCCCGCCGGCGGTCGGTTGCGCGCAACCTCCACGGCCGCGACGAACGCCTTCGCCCTGTCGGCGGGGAGGCTGCCGATCCAGGCCGCCTCGATCTCCTTGACCCGGGCGGTCTGCGCGGCGCGCTGCGCCTGTTCGTATTTCGAGCGCTTCGTCATCGTGTGCCCCTCGCTGATTCGGCCGAATCCTGGCCGGAGAACCAAACGACCGCCCGTTCGCGGAACGGGCGGTCGGGTCGGAGCCTTGGGTCAGGCTGCGGTGACGTTCTTCGCGCGTGCGCCCTTCGGGCTCTGCTCGATGTCGAACGACACCTTCTCGCCGCCGGCGAGGCGGTCGAAGTTCAGCGATGACGTCAGGCCGTCGCGATGGAAGAAGTATTCCTTGCCATCCTCGCCGGAGATGAAGCCGAAGCCTCGCTCGGAGACGACCTTCTTGATAGTACCGGTGGTCACGTTGACCTCCACTCTTCTCGAACGATCACTGCAGGCGTACGGTCAGTTCGAGAAGCGGTCGACCACACGGGAGCATCACCACAGTGGTGATGCAGCAATCCTAGCATGGACCGAGCGCCGATCCCCGTGTGGAGCCTGGCGATCCAGGTCGTCACGCGACCATCATCCCAAGCGCCCTCGCAATCCGGCCCGACGCGATCGGCGATGATCCCGTCATGACCCATCTCCCCGGGCGGATCGCCTGGATTGCGATCGCGCCGGTGAAGTCGATGGCCCTCGTCTTCCTCGAGCGGGCGGAGCTCACGCTCGACGGCATCCCGGGAGATCGCGCCTTTGCCTGGATCGACGACTCGGGTCGCCTCGTCAACGGCAAGCGAGCCGGATGGCTCGCGACGATCCAGGCCGACCATGATCCGGTCGCCGCATCGCTCTCGATCCGGTTTCAGGACGGGAGCGTGGCGGACGGCGCGGTGGAGCTCGGCGAGCCCGTCCAGGCGCTCTTCTCCCGGCATCCGCGGCCTGCGCGGCTCGTCGTTGGACCATGGTCGGCCGCGATGTCTGCGCGGACCGGCCTGGATCTTCGGCTCGTCGCGTTGGAAGCGGGCGACGGTGCCGATCGGGGCCCGAGCGCGACCCTCGTTTCGAGCGCGGCCCTCGGAGAGCTCGCCGCGGTCGGCGGGGAGGCCGACCCGCTGGATCGGCGGCGGTTCCGGATGACCTTCGGGGTCGAGGGAATTCCTGCCTACGAGGAGGACCGCTGGATCGGCCGCGATGTCCGGATCGGTGCCGCGATCGTCGGCGTCGCCGGCAACGTCGGCCGCTGTGCGGTCACCACCCACGACCCCGACACCGGCCGTCCGACCTTCGACACGCTCCGGTACCTGGACCAGACCCGTGGCCATCTGCCGAGCACCGAGCCCCTACCCTTCGGCGTCTGGACCGAGGTGATCGCGCCAGGTGCCGTCGCCGTCGGCGATCCGGTTGCCCTGGTCGATGCCGCCGGCGGCGAGGCGAGCTGAGCAGTTGCGCGGCGGTGCGCTCGTGCACCATCAACGCGGGCTATTCGATGGATTCTTCGCCTCGGATCAGCGGACAATGCGCCAATGCGGATGCCCGCGCGCAACCTGTTGACGGGGCTCCTCGTCGGCGCCTGCGTCCTGGCGATCGGACTGCCCGCGCTCGCCGCGTCGCCCCAGCCGTCCGGCGGGCCGGCGGCCTCGGAGAAGCCCGAGAAGTCCGCCAAACCGGACAAGGCTGCCAAGCCTGACAAGGGCCCCGAAACCGCCGTCACCGTCACGGGCACCGTCAAGTCGGCGGTCGACGCCGACGGCCGAACGACCTACACCCTGAGCGCCGCCGGCAAGACGTGGACGCTCTCGGCCGGACCTCCCTGGTTCTGGGGCGACAAGAACCCGCTCGCGGCCCTCGTCGGGAAGTCCGTGACGATCGCAGGCACGACCCACGACGGCGACGCCGAGCTCGACGTGTCAACGGTGGATGGCACAGCGATCCGCGAGCCGGGCAAGCCACCCTGGGCAGGCGGTCCCTGGGTCGTCGGCAAGAATCATCCAGGCTGGAAGGCCTGGATGGCCGGCGGCAAGCCGGGCAACGGCCATGGTCGCGACCATGCCCCCGGCCAGCTCAAGCAGGAGTCGCCCGCTCCAACCCCCTGACCGAATCCGGCCGCTCCACAAGCCAGCACCGATACCCGGCAGGAGTATCGACGAGGGGCTTGTCAAATTTGGCCCGATCGAGTACGATTTCTTCATCGCTGGCGTGTCAACACTTGACACGCCGGTACGTGTGTCCGGCTCCTGGCGGAAGCGGACGCACCTCGGGCCGTCTCGGCGGATGTGCGGTCCGACGCCACATCACATCCCCGTAGAACCAATCGTTTCGCGCGAGAACGCCTCGCGCACGACACCCTGGAGCGACGTTGACGACCTTTCTTGACCAGACCCCCGAACTCGACCTCGACGCCCGTCCTCGCGCGCTGCCGGCTCTCGATGAGCTCGTTCCCACCGCCGAGGATGTCGCCGCGGTGGTCGATCATGACCCGACCCTGACCCCCGAGGCGCCAATCGCGGCGCGCGTCGGCGTCGCGCCCGCGTCCGCCAGGGCCGCCGCGGATGACGACGCCGAGCCCGTCGAGCAGGACGACCTCCTCGACATCGAGGACTCCACCCGGCTCTATCTCCGCGAGATCGCGCGCGTTCCCCTCCTCACGGCCGAGGAGGAGGTCATGCTCGCGAAGACGATGGAGCTCGGCCTCCGGATCTCGAAGAATCCCGCGCTCGCCGTGCTCGACCTCTACGTGTGGACCGCGAACGCGACCGAGCCGACCGCCCGCGCGAAGCACCCGCGCTACGCCCTGCCGTTCGGCGACATCGCCGCGCGGATCGTGCGTGCCGCCATCGAGGCGGACGACGCGGCGGAGTTCCTCGTCACCGCGCCGCGCTTCGGACTGACCGAGGCGGTCGCGACGGCGACCGGTGAAGCGGCCGAGATCCTCGAGCGCGCCCGCAACCAGCGGGCCGTCTACAACGAGCAGCTCGACGCGGAGACGTTCCTCGCGACCCTTACCTGGATCCACGGCGCCGCCGGCCGTCCGGTCGTCCGCGACAACGAGGCGCTCATCGCAATGCGGACGTGGGCACGCGACGCGGTCGCGCTGCCGGCGCTCCAGCGCTGGCTCGAGGCCGGCCATGACGCGGACGCGATCGAGCAGATGGCCCCGAGCCTCGTGGCTACCGGCCTGGTCGCCCGCGAGCACCTGACCTCGGCGAACCTGCGCCTGGTCGTGGCGAACGCGAAGAAGTACATCAACCGGGGGATGAGCCTGCTGGACCTCGTCCAGGAGGGCAACGCCGGGCTGATGCGCGGCGTCGACAAGTTCGAGTGGGAGCGCGGCTTCAAGTTCTCGACCTACGCGACGTGGTGGATCCGCCAGGCGATCCAGCGCGGGCTTGCGGACCAGTCCCGGACGATCCGGATCCCGGTCCACATGGTCGAGACGATGAACCGCGTCACGCGGACGATGCGCGAGCTCACGGTCGAGCTCGGGCGGGAGCCCACCAACGCGGAGATCGCGGACGTCCTGTCCCTGGATCCGAAGACCGCGATCACGGCCGACAAGGTCGAAGAGGTCCGGAGCTACGGCCGCAACCCGGTCTCGCTCGAGACGCCGATCGGCGACGAGAGTGACACCGAGCTCGGCGCGCTCATCGAGGATCCCGCGGCGATCTCGCCGCTCGAGGCGGTGTCGGACACAATGCTCAAGGAGCAGGTCGCGAAGGTCCTCGACAGCCTCGAGGGCCGCGAGGAGCGGGTCATCCGCCTCCGGTTCGGCCTCGACGACGGCCGGCCGCGGACGCTCGAGGAGGTCGGGCACGAGTTCGGCCTCACCCGCGAGCGGATCCGCCAGATCGAGGCGCACGCGCTGCGCAAGCTGCGCCACCCGTCGAGGAGCAGGAAGCTCCGCGACTACGTGACCGACTGACCCCCAACCCGACGACGCCGTCGCTAATCGAGCGGCGGCGTTTTCGATTCCGTGGCAGCTCCTCGGTGAGCTACTCCGCGGCCGGGATCGGCTCGCGCGTGGCGGCAAGCCCCTCGACCACCTCGACGTTCGGGAGGGTGCGGAGGATCGCGGGTGGCGCGATCACCTTCCAGCTCCGGCTGCCGCCGCCGAGGACGATCCGCTCGCGGGCCATCACCGCGGCGTCGATCCAGAGCGGCAGGCCGTCCGGCAGGCCGAACGCCGTGACCCCGCCGATCTCCATTCCCGTCAGCTCGCGCGTCTCGTCCGGCGAGGCGAAGCTCGCCTTGCGCGTCCCGAGTCGCTCCTTCACCACCCGGTTCACGTCGAGGCGGTGGGTCGCAAGGACGACACACGCCGCATAGACGGGCGGGTTCGACTTGCCGATCACGACGATCGTGTTCGCGGAGTCCTCGGGCGCGAACCCATACGCGGCGCAGAACGCGGCCGTGTCGGCGAAGGCCGGATCGCAGGCGAACAGCTCGTACTCGCCCCGTCCGTCGAGCGCGCGCTCGAGCGATCGACGGTCGCGGTCGCCGTCGGGGTCGGTCGTCATGCCCGAACCGTAGCGGACTCGTGGCCGGTCGGCCGGGCGGGTCCAGCTCGCGCAATCCGACGCCGTGGCCGCTTGCGTAGTGCCGATGCATAGGAGACACATGATGACCACCCTGACCGCGGCGGCGGCGCGCACGATCGCGTCACCGGCCGAGCACCTCTACGATCTGGTTGCCGACTTCCGCACCCACCACCCGCATATCCTGCCGTCCAACTTCGGCGACTTCCGCGTCGTCTCGGGCGGTTTCGGCGTCGGGACGGAGACGTTCTCGACGATGACCCTGGGCGGCAGGACGCAGACACTCCGGACGAAGGTCACGCGGGCCGAGGCGCCGACCTTGATCGAGGAAATCGTCCTCGATCGGCCGATGACGACGACGTTCGCGTTCACCCAGACCGGGGACGGGACGGCCGTCCGGATCGAGACGAGCTGGCTTCCCGGGACCGGCTTCGCGGGCCTGCTCGAGCGCTGGTTCGCGCCGCGGATGCTGGCCCGCGTCTATGCCGACGAGCTGCGCCGCCTGGAGGCGTACGCCGCGATCGTCTGATCGCCACCTCGTCGGAGGGTCGTCGCCCGCCTCCGGACGCAGGAGGCGGGCGACGTCGAGGCATGGTCGCCCGGCCGTCGGAGGTCAACTGGGGGAAGTCGACGTGCTCGACGACGGCCGGACGGTGGAACGCGACGATGCCGAGAGGCTCGCCGCGGAAGATCAGGCCGTCATCAGCCCGAGCCGCCCGTGGACGCATGGCCGGGGCCGGCACCGGACCGGACGTGCGGTGTCGTTCCCGCTCCCTGCGGTGTCGTCACCGGATTCGGCGTGGCCCGGATCGAACCCGGGCTGCTCGAATCGGTCCCCGCGTGCGTCGTCGAATCGCCGGACCAGGTGGCTGCTGCCAGCACCCCGAATCCGGCGACCCCCGCGAGACCCGCGACGGCCGTCGCGGTCGTCAGCGAGCGCAGCCGGCCGATCGCGAGCCGGCGACGCTCGACGTGCGCCCGTGGATCGTGCGTCATGCGCCGAGTGTCGCGGCTCGAGCCTTTCGAACACATGACGCCGCGCCGCGCCGCGCCGCGAACCGTCAGCCGAGCGCCCGACTCCAGCTGATCCCCATCCGCGCCCCGCCGACCGGGGCGCTCGCCACCTTCCAGCGGCCGCCGGTCGCCCGGACGATCGCGTCGGCGATCGCCAAGCCGAGCCCCGCGCCGCCCTGACTGTCGGTCGCCCGATGGAAGCGGTCGAAGATCCGCGTCCGCTCCGTTGCCGGGATGCCGGGCCCGCTGTCGTCGACCGTCAGCGCGACCCGCGAGCCGTCGACGATGACCGTGACAACGACCCGACCGCCCTCCGGCGCGTACTTGCACGCGTTGTCGAGCAGGACGCCGAGGAGCCGGTCGAGCCACTCCGGCGGCGCCGCGATCACCGCGCCGTCGGCTGGGACGTCGAGCTCGATCGCGAGCCGCCGCGTCTCGGCGATCGCGCCGAACCGATCGACCGTCTGCGCGGCCATCACCGCGAGGTCGACCGGCTCGACGTTCGGCGGGCGCTTCGACGCGTCGAACCGGGCCAGCCAGAGCAGGTCCTCGAGCATCCGCCGCATCCGCTTTGACTCGCGGTCGATCCGGCCGAACGCGGACCGGTACCACGCCATGTCGCGCTCCTGGGTCAACGCGAGACTCGTGTGGGCCTCGATGACCGCGAGTGGCGTGCGCAGCTCGTGCGAGGCATCGGCGGTGAAATCGAGCTGGCGCTGGCGCGATTCTTCGATCGGCTTGGCGACGCGCCGGCCGATCGCGACGGCACCAAGGAAGACGATCCCGAGGAGGAGCGGCGCGATCAGGAGCTCGGCGAGGACGACGGTCCCGCGCGTGTCGGTGACCGGGTCCATCGACTGGCCGATGACGACCCAGTCATCCCCGACCTGGCGGCCGGCCAGCCGCAGCTCGTACCCGCCGACGGTCGCGGTGACCGGATCGTGCACGGAAGCGAGATCGGCGGGGAGGGCAGGATTCGAGGGTGCGGTGCGGACGGTCCCGTCGGTCTCGATCGCCCAGACGATCACGGGCGCGCCACCGAACCGGTCGGGCGGTGGCGCGTCGTACGGCCCGCCGCCGCCATGCGCGTCGTGGTCGAGACGGGGAAACGACCCGGCGATCCGCTGGTCGACCTGGTCGGTCAGGCTTCGCTGGACGATGAGCACGACCGCCACCGAAACCGCGAGGTACGCGAGGGCGACGACCGCGGTCGCCGCGAGGGCGACCCGGATCGAGGTCCGCCGGACGCTGGGCAGCGCGACGGCCACGGGTCAGGCCTCTTCGAGGCGGTAACCGGCGCCGCGGACGGTGACGATCCGGATTCCGGCGCTCGGCAGCTTCGCGCGGATCCGGCTGAGCTGGACGTCGATGGCGTTCGAGCCGAGCGGGTCGGTCTCGTCGGCCCAGCCGTGCTCGGCGATCGCCTTGCGGTCGACGACCGCCGGCGAGCGGCGCATGAGGAGCTCGAGGATCCGGAACTCGGTCTGGGTGAGGTTGAGCTCGCGCCCCTCGACTGTCACCCGGCGCGTGACGGGGTCGAGAGCGAGCCGGCCACGCTCGATCGTCGGGCCGTCGACGCCGCGCGGCCGGCGCTGGAGCGCGCGGACCCGGGCCAGCAGCTCGCCGAAATCGAACGGCTTGACGAGATAGTCGTCGGCGCCCGAGTCGAGACCTCGGATCCGGTCGGCCGGCGTGTCGCGCGCGGTGAGCATGAGGATCGCCGTCGGCCGGCGGTTGCGACGCGCCCATTCGACGACCTGGATCCCCTCGGCGCCGGGCATCCGCCAGTCGAGGATCGCGACGTCGTAGTCGTAGAACTTCAATTGGTCGATCGCATCGTCGCCGCGATCGACCGCGTCGACGTGGTAGCCGCTGTCGGCGAGGCCGAGGACGATGACGTCCCGGAGCCCCGGGTCGTCCTCGGCGACGAGGATCCGCATGGCGTCAGCGTCGCACGGATGCCGGTGCGTTGCCGTGCCATCCGGCCACGCCGCGGGCCGGCTGGGTCGCGGGCGCGGCGGCCAGGCGAAGCGCGAGCACCGGGCAGACCGCAACCGCGCGGCGGGCGTGGTCGAGGAGCTCGTCGGGGACGCCGCCGGCGGCGACGATCGGATACCCCCAGTCGTCGAGCTCGATCAGCTCCGGGAGGAGCTCCGCGCACATTCCGAACCCGTCGCAGGCGATGCGGTCGACGACGAGCTCGGTGCGCGTGGCGGTGGCAACATCGGAGTCGGGCCGAAGCGTTGCGATCATCTCAGGCCACCTTCGTCGGCGCGATCGCGCGATCGCGCGATTCGCGAGAGCAGGTCCGGCGTCGCTGATGGAGCTCCCACTCGGAGCCGAAGACGCGGAGCGAGCTGAGGAGCTGCCCGACGGCGCCGTCCGGATGGCGGCAGGCGCCGCGCCCGGCCAGCTGCTCGGACCAACGCCGGATCCGATCGAGATCGTCACGCTCGGGGCGGCCCGCCGCGATCCGGGCGGTCGCATCGGCGATCGCGCGTAGCCCGAAGACGCACGGGCCGCACTGCGCGGCGCTCTGGCCGGCCATGTAGCCCATGATCCGGGCGGTCGCGCCGACGCCGCACCGGTCGTTGCCGAGGAACGCCACGACGCCGGCGCCGAACGCGCTCCCGGCGCCGCGAAGCGCGATCGGATCGAGCGGAACGCCCCAGCCGCGATCGGCCGACAGCCAGCCGCCGAAGTAGCCGCCGAGCA
>DASXTH010000069.1:0-19184 GCA_036505555.1 Candidatus Limnocylindrales bacterium
CCCCATCGAGATGATCACGCCGAGCTCGTACTCCAGCCGCTGCTGGAGCTCCGGCGTCACCGTTCCGTAGCGCTCGCGCAGACCGCGCTCGCACTCGGCACGGAGCCACGTCTCGACCGTGTGGCCCTCGGGCACGGGAAAATGCGGGATCCGGAGCTGGCCGAGGGGCAGCTCGAGATCAGTCATCTCCGCGATCCGGCGCGTGTTCAGGATCGCCTCGCGCTGGTCCGAGAAGAGCGCGGCCATCTGGGCAGCGGGCTTCAGCCAGAACTCGCTGCCCTCGAACTTCATCCGGCCCGGCGTGTCGAGGTTGTTGCCCGTCCCGACGCAGAGGAGGACGTCCTGCGCGGCGGCCTGCTGCTCGTGGACGTAGTGGAGGTCGTTGGTGACGACGAGCGGCACGCCCGTCTCGGGCGCGAGCCGGAGGAGCTTCTCGTTCAGGACCCGCTGCTCGGCCATGCCGTGGTCCTGGAGCTCGAGGAAGAAGTTGCCCTTGCCGAGGATGTCCTGGTACTCGGAGGCCAGGCGCCGCGCCGAGTCCCAGTCCTCGATCTCGAGCGCCCGCGGGATCTCCCCGCCCAGACAGGCGCTCAGCCCGATCAGGCCCTCGCTGTGTCGCGCCAGATGCTCATGGTCGATCCGTGGCTTGTAGTAATAGCCGTCGACGTGAGCGTCGGTGACGAGCCGGCACAGGTTCCGGTACCCGGTGTAGTCCTTCGCCAGGAGGATGAGGTGGAAGGGCTGGGAGTCGGCCTTGCCTTCCTTCTCGGTCATCGACCGCCGGGCGACATACGTCTCGACGCCGATGATCGGCTTGATGTCCTTCGCCTTCGCCGCCTGATAGAACGCGACCGCGCCGTACAGGGCGCCGTGGTCGGTGATCGCGAGGCTGTCGAAGCCGTGCGCCGCGGCCGAATCGACGAGGTCCGGGATCCGACCGAGCCCGTCGAGAAGGCTGAACTCGGAATGGACGTGAAGGTGCGTGAAGTCGTTCGGCGCCAGGGTCGTCACGGGGGGTCAATGGTAACCGGCGCCGAGGAGCCAGCCGGGTTCCGCCGGTTGTGGCCCTCGGCGCCGTTGAGAGCCGACGGAT
The DNA here is from genome assembly GCA_036505555.1 of Candidatus Limnocylindrales bacterium. GTDB lineage: Bacteria > Chloroflexota > Limnocylindria > Limnocylindrales > CSP1-4 > CF-46. The sequence goes on from DASXTH010000069.1 coordinate 1,094, forward strand.
CGCGACGACGATCGTCAGTCGCCGAACCAGTAGCTGCCGTCCCAGTACCAGATGGACTGGTCCGCGTTGGTCGTGACGACGACGACGAGATGGAACTGGGTCAGCCGTCCGGTCCCGCTGTGGAACGTGCAGATGGCGTTCAGCGGATCGCTCCAGACGCAGACGCCGCTGGTGCTGCCGTTCACGGTCGCGATCGTGGCAGCCTGGACCACGTTCGGATCATTGGGCGGAATCGCGGCATAGCGGATGTCCGTGCCGGCGGGGATCCACTTGAAGTCGGAGTGCGTGACCGTGCAGAAGAAGCCGAGAGGCTCGGATGCGTCCTCCGCGCAGGTCTTGTCCAGGTGGAAGCCCTTGGCCGAGGCGGCCGCTGCTGCGGGCGAGATGGCCACGGCGATGGCGGCGACGGTGGCCGCGACGATGAGCAGGTGCTTGATCGAATGCAACTCAGGACCCTTTCGTTGATGGCGGCCGGGGCGGCCGCGGTGGTGGGCTCCGGGAACGATGGGCATGGCTCTCCCTCGTGGTGGCGGACAGGACGGATCGATGACGGCGCCGGCGGGTGTCAGCCGCCCGTACCCGCCGGGCTGAAGGCGCCGGTCGTCGGGTCGTAGATCTCAGCCGAGGCGAGCGGACCCGCTGTGCCGTAGCCGCCGGTCACGACGACCCGGCCGTCGGCGAGCAGGGTGGCGGCCTGGTTGGTCCGCGCGAGGGCCAACACGCCGGTCGCCGTGAACGTGTTCGTGGTCGGGTCGAAGATCTCGGCCGAGGCGCGGAAGAAGCGATTGACGTAGTCCGATCCGCCACCGACGACGAGGACGCGGCCGTCGGACAGCAAGGTGGCCGTGTGGTATTGCCGCCCGTCGATGAGCACGCCGGTGGCCGTGAACGTGCCCGTCGTCGGGTCGAAGATCTCGGCCGCTGTGATGTCGTCGGACGCCGCCGACGGCACGTCCCTCTCCACGCCGCTGGAGCCGGCCGCGATCAGCACGCGGCCGTCCGCGAGGAGCGTCGCCGTGTGGAACTCGCGGCCACCGCTCATCGGGCCGGTCGAGGTGAATGTGCCGGTCTTGGGGTCGTAGATCTCGGCCGAGGCGAGATGCGCTGTGGTCCCCCAGGCGGCTGGGGAGCCGCCGGCGACCAGGACGCGACCATCGGCGAGCAGGGTGGCCGTGTGGAATGCCCGAGCGGTCGCCATCGATCCGGTCGGACTGAACCTGCCGGTCCTCGGGTCGAACAGCTCGGCGGAAGCCTCCGCGTGCGACTGGAAGTCTGCCCCGCCAGTGATCAGGACGCGGCCGTCGGCGAGCAACGTCGCGGTGTGGACCTCACGCCCCATCGCCATCGCGCCGGTCGGGCTGAACCTACCGGTCTCCGGGTCGTACAGCTCGGCTGAAGCCAGGAACGGGCCGGTAATGCCGGTGAAGGAACCGCCCCAGGCGGGCGGACCGCCGCCGGCGACCAGGACGCGACCGTCGGGCAGCAGCGTGGCCGTGTGAGCACCACGGGCCTCAGCCATCGAACCGGTCGGGCCGAAGGTGTCGGTCGCCGGGTCGTACACGACAGCGGTGGCGATCGCTCGGTCTTCGTTGTCGTATCCACCGACGATGAGGACGCGGCCGTCGCTGAGCTTCGTTGCCGTTTGAATTTGTCGACCGTCGCCCATCGGACCCGTCTGGTTTGACGGCGGGGGTGGCGGGAGCGTCGGCGTCGGCCGAGCCGTCACGACAGGCCGACCCGGACTTGCGCTCGCCCCTGGCGTCACGATCGGTGTGCCGACGTCGGGCTGCCCGGGTCTGGTCGCGTATCGCACACCACCGACCGCCACCACCGCGATGACCGCGGCCGTTGCGACGCGGAAGGTCAGCCGTCTCGTCGCATCAGACCAGGGCAACCTCACACCCCGTCGCTGCCGAGTAGGAATGTCCATGATGCTCGAGCGCAGCTCACGGGGCGCCTGTTCGGACGCGGAGACGTTCGCGCGGTACCAGTCGCGAAGCCGCTGCTCGAGTTGTTGGTCGGTCATCGGACGGCTCCCTTTGCGTCCGCGGTGTCGATCGCGAGATGCAGTCGCTCGAGGGCGTAGTGGAGGCGTGATTGGACGGTCCCGGCCGGGATGGCGAGCCGGTTCGCGATCTCGGCGATGGAGAGGTCGCGGTAGTAGCGCAGGGCCACGACCATCCGGTGGTCAGCCGAGAGCGTTGCGAGGGCAGTGCCGATGACGTCGCGGTCCTGCGTCTGACCGAATGGATCTCCCGATGCAATCGCGACCTCGGCCGAGATGTCCTTGGCCTGCCACCGGGAGGCGTGTCGCAGCCGGTTCCGGCAGGAGTTGATCAGGATCCGGTCGAACCATTGATCGAAGCGCCCGGTGTCCCGCAAGGTCGACCACTTGCGCCACGCCTGAAGGAAGGCGTCGTGCGTCGCGTCCTGGGCCTCACCTGGGTCGCGAAGGATCGCTCGGGCGAGGCGATACGCTGCATCGAGGTTGCTGTCGGCCAGACGGAGAAAGGCCTGATCGCGCTCGGTCGTCTGATCGACCTCGCCGGGTCGACGTTCTGCCAAGTCGATGACCTCAGTGGTAGTGCCCACAGTGACATGACAAACGAGCGAGGCAGAACCTTCAGCGCGAGATTTCGGATGATCTCCAGGTCATGAGGCCCGAACGACGGGCGCCCGCTATCGTGCGGCCCATGCAGCCATCCGACGGGTTCGACTTCGACGCGGTGATCGACGACGTCATCGACGACCTTCCTGAGGCATTTCTGCCGGGTCTCGAGTCGGTCGCGATCGTCGTCGAGGACGAGGCGTCGCCCGATCAGCTCCAGGCGAGCGGTGCCCGCGGGCTATTCGGCCTGTACCAGGGCGTCCCGCGCACGCGGTGGGGTGTCGACAACGTCCCGATCCCGAGCAAGATCACACTGTTCCGCGGGCCGCTGACCCGGGCGAACCCGACCGCTGAGCGCCTGACGAGGGCGATCGCGAACACGCTCCTCCACGAGATCGCCCACCATTTCGGGATCGACGACGCGCGGCTCCACGAGCTGATCGCTGAGGGGCGCGCGAGCCGGATCGCGGGTCGGGCGGAGGGCCACGCCCACGGCTGACGCGCCGGCGTGGCGGACGGCACCGAACCGCGCGACGCTCGCGTGGGCTGCTGCCGCGGTAGGGCCCGGGGCGAGGCTGCGCGCGGTGCGCCGGCTCGGCGGCGGGATCGCGCAGGCGAGCGATGCGCTCACGATCGACGACGCCACGGGACGGCGACACCGGCTGGTCCTCCAGCGCTGGATCCGGCCCGGCTGGGAGTCCGACGACCCGGGTTTCGATCCGGGCAAGGAGGCCGCCGTCCTCGCAGCCCTGCGTGGCGGGCCGGTGCCCGTGCCGCGGGTCGTCGCCGTGGATCCGGACGGCGCCGCGAGCGGAGCCCCGGCGCTTCTGACCGAGCGGCTGCCCGGCCGGCAGCCTTCACCTGCGCAGATCGTCCGGCCGGCGACCCTCGAGATCCTGGGGCGGACGCTCGCGCGGATCCACGAGATCGGCCGGTCATCGGTGGGCGCGCGGCTGCGCGACGTCGTTCCCGCGTACTGGGCCTTCGGAGACCTGACGCCGGCGAGGATCCCGGCGACGACCCGCCGGCCCGACCTGTGGCGAACGGCCCTCGAAGTCGCGGCCGATGCGCCCTCGATCCCCGCGCCGGCGACGCTCCTCCATCGGGACTATCACGCCTGGAACACGCTGTGGGTGGGCGATCGGCTGACCGGCGTCGTCGACTGGACGTCGGCATCGTGGGGTCCGCCGGCGGCCGACCTCGCCCACCTCCGTGTCGACCTGGTCGTCGACATCTCGGTCGATTCGGCCGTCATCGCACGTGCTGCGTACGCCGGCGCAGGCGGCAATCTGGCGAACGCCCGCCACCATCAGATGCGAACGGTCTTCGACTACCTCGGCGACACGGATCTCTCGGCGATCCCGGGCTCGGTGGAGCGACTCGACCGGTTCCTGGAGGTCGTCCTCGGGGAACCGGACGGTCCCACGGACCCCTAGCGCCCGAGCAGCTCCACGACGACCGGCGAGATCCGCTCCACCCACAGCGCGTATTGCGCCCCGGACGGGTGCAACCCGTCGTCGGCGACGAGCGACGCATCCCCGGACGCACGGCGCGAAAGGTCGAGGATGTCGACGAACGCGATCCCTCGCTCTGCCGCGAGGTCTCGCAGGCTGGCGTTGTTCGCCTCGATCGCGGCGGACTGGGTCGCCGGATCGCCGTAGGCCGCGCCCTGCGGCGTCACCGTGTAGTCCGGCGTCGCCACGGTCACGATCCGGTTTGCCGGCAGGCGTCGGCGGAGGTCGTCGAGGATCTCGGCCGCATTGGCACGGAACGCCGACGCCGGCACCCCCTGGACGACGTCGTTCACCCCGACGAGAAGGCTCGCGAACTCCGGCCGGAGGCCGTCGAGCCGGGGCAGCTCGACCTCGATGACGTCGCGTGACGTGAACCCGTTCACGCCGAGGTTCGCGACGAGCTCGAGGGTGAGCGGCGTCGGTCCGAGCGCCGCGACGAGCCGATCCGGCCAGCGCTCTGCCGGGTCGCCGACCGCCGTGCCGATCGTGTAACTGTCGCCGAGCGCGACGTAGCGCAGGGCCGCGCCCGTCATTCCCGCGTGTGGACCGACGCCGGAACGACCACCGGGCGACCGTCGAACGCGCCGCTGGCGACGTCGGCCAGGAAGGAGTCGAGGATCCCGGCGAATGCCCCGGGCTGCTCGAGGGTCAGCATGTGGCCCGCGCCCGGAACGACGATCGCTCGCGCGCGGGGGGCCTCGGCGGCGATTCGTTCCCCGACCGCGCTGATCGCCGGGTCGTCCGCTTCGCCCAGGACGACGAGGACCGGGCACGCGAGCTCGCCCAGACGCACCGCGGCTGGAGGCGACAGCTCGTGCTCCGGGGCCTGCTCCGGATCCCACTCCGGCAGCTCGAACGCCTCACGCTGCATCCGGCCGACGAAGGCGCGCACCTCCGGATCGACGGCCTCGGATGGCCGATTCGGACCATCGACCCAAGCCCGGAGGTTGATCTCCACGGCGGCGTCGAGATCGCCCCGGTCGAGCGCCTCGACCTCGGCCCCCCAGATCGGGCGGAACGAGGCCGGCGGCCCGTCGAAGAGCGCGCCGCCCGGCGCGACGAGCACCAGCGAGCCGACCATCCCCGGACGAGCGAGTGCCGCCTCGACCGCGATCCCCGCCCCCATCGACGCTCCGACGAGGTGAGCACGGGTGATCAGCAGCTCGTCGAGCAGGCCGAGGAGATCGGTGTGATGCGACCACGGCCCCATCGGCGGCAGCGTCTCGCCGACGCCGCGGACGTCGTGGCGGATCACGCGATGGCGATCGGCGAGCGACGCGGCCAGATCCGCCCACATCCGGCGATCAGCGACGCCGGCGTGGACGAGGGCGACCGGCGGACCCGATCCCTCATCGTCGAACGCGATGCCCGACGCGGTCCGCCCGCCAGGCGCAAGGGACGGCTGTGATTCGGCCATGGTTAGGGAGTATGCACCGGGTGCCCCGGGGGCCTATCCTTGCGGCCAAGCTCATCCCGTCACCCGGACTCGGACCACGGCTGCGCGACGTCACGTCGTACTTGCCCGGCCGGACCCCCGTCGGTAGGATGCGCCGGTGGTCGCTCCGCGGAGCGAACGTTTCTTCGAGACCGTCACGGACCACCCGCAGGTTGCCGGCCGGATGGCTCTCGATGCTGGAGGAGGACACATGCACAAGCGCTCGCTTGGCCTGTCGCTGTTCGGCAGCGTGGCCATCATCGTGGCAGCGTGCGGAACGGCGGCCACGCCGACTCCGTCTGTCGCGTCGCAGCCACCGGCCGCGTCGACCGCGCCCTCGGCCGCCGCGTCGACCGAGCCGTCGACGGCCCCGTCCACGGCCGCGCACTCCGATCTGAAGATCGGCGTCGTCACCGATATCGGCACCTTGAACGACAAGAACTTCAACGAGTACGCGTTCAAGGGCGCGGTGGACGGTGCCGCGGCGATCGGTGCGGCGGAGCCGCAGTCGATCGTCCCGACGAGCGCGTCCGAGTACGCCGCGTCGATCAAGTCCTTCGCCGACCAGAACTACAACGTGATCGTCACCGTCGGGTTCAACCTCGCCGCCGCGACCGGTGAAGCCGCGGTCGCCTTCCCGAACATCAAGTTCATCGGCGTCGACCAGTCGCCGATCTGCATCACGGCCGCGGGCAAGCAGGACTTCACGTTCCCCTGCCCGCTCGACTCGACGACCGTTGCCCCGAACTACACGTCCGTCGCGTTCCAGGAGGACCAGGCTGGCTATCTGGCCGGGATCGTTGCGGCCGGCGCCAGCACGAAGGGGGCCATCGGGGCGATCGGCGGCACGAGCATCTGCGCCCCATGCGTTCGCTACATCCAGGGCTACGAGCTCGGCGCCAAGTCAGTCAAGCCGGACATCACGGTCATCTCCGCCTATGTCACGAACGACTTCAGCGCGAAGGCGTTCCACGATCAGGCCGGTGGCAAGACGTTCGCCGACAACTTCCTCAAGCAGAACAAGAACGTCGACGTGCTCTTCCAGGTCGCGGGCGAGACCGGCAACGGCGTCCTCGACGCAGCCTGCGCCGCCGGGATCCTGGGCATCGGCGTGGACGTCGATCAGTTCAACTCCTATCCGGCGTCCGGTCCGTGCCTCCTGACGAGCGCCGAGAAGCACCTCCGGTTGGCGGTGTCCGACGCGATCAAGGCCGCCGCGGGCGGAACCCTCAAGGGCGGCACCACCCTCTACGACGCGAAGACGAATGGGATCGGCGTGTCCATCGGTCACAGCATGAGTGGCAAGTGGGCGGCCGACACCCAGATCAAGCTCAACGCGGCCATTGCCGGAATGAAGGACGGGTCGCTGAAGACCTGCCCGGAGAAGTGCGGCTCCCTGTAAGCGAGTCGCGTCCCTGACGCACGACCGCGGACCGGCTGAGGCAACTCGGCCGGTCCGCGTTTTTGTACTCTGTGCCGAGAAGACCCAGCCGCCGGCCGTTTCGCACCGGAGGAGCCAGTGTCCGTGACGATGGCCACCGATCTCGCGGTCGAACAGGTCCACGCGCCAGCGCTCGAGATGCGCGGCATTACCAAGCGGTATCCGGGTGTCGTCGCCAACGATCACATCGACATCGACGTCCGCCCCGGTGAGATCCACGCCCTGCTCGGCGAAAACGGTGCCGGCAAGACGACCCTGATGAACATCCTCTACGGGCTGGCCCGCCCGGACGAGGGCGAGATCCTGATCGACGGCGAGGTGGTGACGATCGCCGGCCCGTCCGACGCGATCGCCCGTGGGATCAACATGGTCCACCAGCACTTCATGCTGGTCCCGGTCCTCAGCGTCGCCGAGAACATCCTCCTCGGCGAAGAGACCATGGCGAACCCGATCTTCCTCGACCGCGGCGAGGCCCGCCGCCGGATCCTCGAGCTCGGCCAGCGGTTCGGCTTCGAGATCGACCCGGATGTGAAGGTCGGCGAGCTGTCGGTTGGCTGGCAGCAGCGAGTCGAGATCCTGAAGGCGCTCTATCGGAACGCGCGGGTCCTCGTCCTCGATGAGCCGACCGCGGTGCTCACGCCCCAGGAGACCGAAGAGATCTTCGCCGTCCTGCGCCGCCTCGCCCAGGCCGGCCACAGCATCGTCTTCATCAGTCACAAGCTCTACGAGGTCCTCGAGATCGCCGACCGGATCACGGTCATCCGGCGAGGCAAGGTCGTCGGCCAGCGTCTGCCGGCCGAGACGAACGAGGACGACCTCGCCGCGCTCATGGTCGGACGCAACGTCCAGCTCGTGGTCGATCGCGGCGAGTCACATCCTGCAGGCGTGCGGATGGCGGTTGCGGACCTGCGTGTTGCCGACGATCGCGGAAACGAGGCCGTCCGCGGTGTGAGCTTCGAGATCCGGGCTGGTGAGATCTTCGGGATCGCAGGCGTCGCGGGCAACGGCCAGGACGAGCTCGTCGAATCCATCGTCGGGCTTCGGAAGCCGATCGGCGGGACGGTCACCCTCGACGGCCAGGACGTCACACTCGCCACCGCCCGCCAGATGACGAACCTCGGCGTGGGCTACGTGCCCGCCGACCGGCATCGGTTCGGCCTCGTCCTCGCATTCACGGTTGCCGACAATCTCATTCTGACCGACTACTACCGGCGGCCGTACGCTCGTGGGATCATCCGGAACGACGACGCGATCGAGGAGCGCGGCGCAGTCGCGGTGAAGGAATACGACATCCGGACTCCTTCCCCGAACGTCCTCGCCGGAACACTGTCGGGCGGCAACCAGCAGAAGATCATCGTGGCCCGCGAGATGGACGGCGAGCTGCGAGCTCTCGTCCTCGATCAGCCGACGCGCGGCCTCGATGTCGGCAGCATCGAGTTCATCCATCGGCAGGCGATCAAGAAACGCGATGCGGGCACGGCCGTCCTGCTCGTCTCCGCGGAGCTGGACGAGGTCCTCGAGCTGAGTGACCGCGTCGCCGTCATGTACCGCGGCCAGATCGTCGCGGTGATCGACGGGCGAACGGCCGACCGGAACGAGGTCGGCGTGTTGATGGCGACGGGTGCTCGCCAGGAGGCCGCCGTTGCGAGCGGCGTGATCTCCGCCGAGCAGGCCGCCGCGGCCGCTGCGGCTGCGGCAGCCGCCGTCGGCGCCGAGCCGCCGAGCCCGCCGGCATGACGGGCCCTCTCGCGTTCCTGCGGCGGCGGCGGTCCGGCGCGGCCCAGGGCGGGACGCAGCTTCGCACGACGATCGTCCTCCCGGTCGTTGCGGTCCTGTTGTCGATCCTGATCGGATCCGTGTTCGTCTACGCAGCCGCATGGATCAAGGACGGGAAGATCGTCAACCCCGCCCAACCCGTGGCCGCCTACTGGGCGCTGATCCAGGGGTCGCTCCTGAGTTTCGACGCGATCGTCACGACACTTGTCTTCACGTCGCCGCTCGTGTTCGGCGGCCTCGCCGTCGCGCTCGGCTTCAAGGCCGGTCTCTTCAACATCGGCGTGCTCGGCCAGCTCCTCATGGGAGTCCTGGCGTCCGTCGCGGTCGGGGTGGCACTTGCCGGTCAGCCGGTCATCATCGCGGCGCCGCTGGCATTCGTGGCTGGGACGCTGGCCGGCGCGTTGATGGGCTGGATCCCCGGCTACCTGAAGGCGGCAACGGGCGCCCACGAGGTCGTCACGACGATCATGCTCAATTACATCGCCGCGGACATCCTGGCGGCGATGGTCGCCGGACCCCTGCGTGTCCCGCGGGCCCAGGCGCCAATTACCTACGACGTTGGCCACGCGGCCCTGCCCATCTTCCTCGGAAAGACCGGCCACGTCGGCCTGATCGTCGCGGTGATCGCCGCCGTGTTCGTCTGGTGGCTCCTGTACCGGACGACGATCGGCTTCGAGATCCGAACCGCCGGGATCAACCCCGACGCCGCGCGGTATGCAGGGATGCGACCCCGCCGGATCATCCCGCTGACGATGGCGATGTCAGGCGGCCTTGCCGGGATGGCAGGCGCCGGCGAGCTGCTCGGTGTCGTCCACTCGACCCAGACGAGCTATGCCACGACGGTCGGCTTCGATGCGATCGCGGTCGCCCTCCTGGCTCGCTCGAACCCCCTGGCCGTCCTGCCGGCCGCGTTCCTGTTCGGCGCGATGCGGGCCGGTGCCGGGCCAATGCAGGTGGTTGCCAAGACCCCACGCGAGCTCGTCGACGTCCTGCAGGGGGTGATCCTCATCGTTCTGGTCGCCCTGCCGGTCGTCGCACGGGCGCTCGGTGGTCGAGGCGCAAGGGCGGTTCCCGTCGAGGCCCAGACGATCACCGCGTCCTATGCCGGCGAGACGGTGAGCTCCTGATGGATATCTACGCGATCCCGGTCATCGGGATCATCGTCCAATTCCTCGGCTACCTGGTCGAGCACATCCCATCGTCGGGACCGTCGATCGTCGCCGTCGCAACGCCACTCGGGTTCGGCGCCTTGTGCGGCGTCGTCTGCGAGCGGTCCGGCGTGGTGAATATCGGCATCGAAGGGACGATGTTGACCGCCGCGTTCACCGGCTGGGTCGGCTCGATTGCGGCGGTGAGCATCCTCGGTGCAGGCACGCCGGGCCCGCTCGGAATCACGCCGGCGCTGCTCGTCGGCCTCGTCGCCGCGATCCTGTCCGCCGTGGCGATCTCGCTCCTCCACGCCTGGCTGTCGATCAGCCTTCGCGTCGATCAGATCATCAGCGGCACGATCATCAATATCCTGGCGTTCGGGGTCACCGGCTACCTGAACAATGTCATCGCGGCCCAATCGCCGACCAGCGCGGGAACGTTCCAGAAGATCGTCGCCCCGCAGGGCCTGACGGACCTGCCAATCATCGGATGGCTGATCGAGAGCCTCGTCAGCCAGGGTCCAATCACGATCAGCCTGCTCGTGAGCGTGGTCGTTCTCCAGCTCCTCCTCTTCCGCTCTCGCTGGGGTCTGCGGACGCGCGCGGTGGGCGAGCACCCGAAGGCGGCCGAGACGGTCGGGATCGACGTGATCCGGCTTCGCTACCGGAACGTCCTGATCGCCGGCGTCTTCGCCGGACTGGGCGGGGCCTGGCTGTCGATGGAGGTCACGGGCTCGTTCCAGGCCGGCATGACCGCCGGCCGCGGGTTCATCGCCCTCGCCGCGATGATCGTCGGCCGGTGGACGCCGCTCGGCGCGTTCGGCGCGGCGCTGTTCTTCGCCTTGTTCATGGTCCTCGGCGACCTGATCGGGCCGAACGGCATCTCACCGCCCGTGGGCGACCTGGGCGTCATCGTCAAGGCGATCCCGTCGCAGCTCTTCAGCGCGCTGCCGTATCTGGCCACGATCGTCGTCCTCGCCGGGCTGATCGGCCGGAGCGCGCCGCCAGCTGCCGATGGCCGACCGTATGAGCGCGAGGCGACGACCTGACGATCCTGTCCGACCCGCAGGGGGCGCGGGGATGAGGGAGGATCCCACCGCCGCCGCCGACGGCAATCACACCGCCGCGACGGGTGTCCCGCGCCTGAGCGCCGAAGAGCGCCTCGCCCGCCGCCTCGCGACGCGCCAGCGGGTCATCGACTATCTGGATCTCCAGGAGGGGCGCGGGCCGGTCGACCTCCTCCCGGACGAGGCGATCGGCGATCTGCTGCGGTCGACCCGCCGGATCGCTGTCGTCGGTGCATCGGCGAACGAGTCGCGGCCGTCCTACGGGGTCTTCCGCTACCTGCTGCACCAGGGATACGAGTGCGTCCCGATCAACCCCGGCGAGCGGGACGTGCTCGGCGTGCCGGCGTTCCGGACGCTGCGCGAGGCCGTCGATGCGACCGGCCCGTTCGACCTCGTCGACGTGTTCCGCCGCTCCGAGCTGTGCCCGCCCCATGCCCGCGAGGCTGTGGAGATCGGGGCGCGTTGCCTCTGGCTCCAGCTCGGCGTGGTCAGCTGGGAGGCGGCGCGGATCGCCCACGATGCCGGACTGTCGGTCGTGATGGATCGCTGCACGGCGATCGAGCACCGCCGGATCCGCGGCCGCTAGCGCCGCTCGTAAGGGCACGAACCCTACTTGAGGAAGAACCCCAGGAAGACGAGGACGAAGCCGGCCAGCACGATCAGGCCGGCCATCTGGGCCTGGCGGCGCAGGATCTGCATCGCGACCGAGGCGCCGGTCGTGCCGTCGTCACGGATCCCGCCACGCCAGGCGTTGTAGCGCTCGGCGTTTGCGTCCTGCTCCTTGAGTGCCTGGTAGCGCGCCCACGGCACCCGCATCCGCCGGTAGCCGACGGCGATGAGTGCGATCCCGCCGACCCAGAGCACGATGTTGATCATCCGCTCGCTCCGTCGCCGCCATCGGCGTCGAGCCGGCGCCTGACCGCCTCCTGTACGACCGCGGCATTCGCCTGGCCGCGTGTGGCCTTCATCACCTGGCCGACGAAGAAGCCGAGCACGGGCTTGCCCGCCCGGTAGTCCTCGAGCGCCTTCGGGTTGGCCGCGATCGCCTCCTCGATCAGGCCCTCGAGCGCCGCCGTGTCAGAGATCTGGCGGAAGCCGCGGGCGTCGACGATCGCGGCGACCGTCGTTCCGTCGGCCGCGTGGAGCGCGAACACTTCCTTCGCGTTCGTGCCGGAGAGCTCGCCGGCACCCACGCGACCCACGAGATCCGCGAGCTCGGCCGGGGCGATGCGGGCGGCCGCGTCGGGATCGGTCTTCCGGAGGGCGAGGAACGGACCGGTGACCCAGTTGGCGAGCGTCTTGGCGTCGGCCGCCGGCGCCGACGCGCGCGCGCCTTCGAACAGGTCGGTGGCTGCCGCGTCGCCGACGATCACCGCCGCGTCGTACGCCGACAGCCCGAGGTCGCGCTCGTAGCGCGCGCGGCGAGCCGCCGGCAGCTCGGGCAGCGCGTCGCGGATCACGGCCAGCCACGCGGCCTCGACCCGGAGCGGCGGCAGGTCCGGCTCCGGGAAGTAGCGGTAGTCGTGACTGTCCTCTTTGGATCGCATCACGTAGGTCGAGCCACGGTCCTCGTTCCAACCGCGAGTGTCCTGGGTCAGGGTCTCGCCGGCGTCCAGCGCGGCCGCCTGTCGCTCGATCTCGAAGGCGATCGCCCGCTCGACCGAGCGGAACGAGTTCATGTTCTTGACCTCGACCCGGGTCCCGAAGGCGGTCGTTCCGCGCGGCCGAAGCGAGACGTTCGCCTCGACGCGCAGCTGGCCACGCTCCATGTCGGCGTCGCTCGCACCAATCGCCCGGAGGAGCGCCTGGAGCTCCTCTGCGTAGCGGCGGGCCTGCTCGGCGGAGCGCACGTCCGGATCGGTGACGATCTCCATCAGCGGCGCCCCCGAGCGGTTGAAGTCGATCAGGCTGACCCGGCGTCCGGCCTCGTCGGTCGCGTGGACGAGCTTCGCCGTGTCCTCTTCGAGGTGGGCCCGGGTGATCCCGATCGTGACCTCGCCCTCGGACGTGTCGAAGGTCAGCTGGCCGTGGGCGGCGAGCGGCAGGTCGTACTGGCTGATCTGATAGCCCTTCGGGAGATCCGGATAGAAGTAGTTCTTACGGTCCCAGCGGGTCGCGGGTGGCGTCGAGGCCCCGATGGCAACGCCGGTCGCGAGGACGAGCTCCACAGCGCGCTTGTTGATCACGGGCAGCGTCCCCGGGAGGCCGAGACAGACCGGGCAGGTGTGCGTGTTCGGCGGCGCGTCGGCGTAGGTATTCGAGCAGCCGCAGAACATCTTCGAGGCGGTCTTCAGCTGGCAGTGGACCTCGATCCCGATGACGGGCTCATACCGCTCGAGCGCAGACGAGACCGTGGATCCGGTGCTGACAGCCATGGTCGAGAGTTTCGCACAGGCGCCGACATCCACCGCGACTGGACGCATCGCAAGGCCACACTCCGGCTCACCTTCGGCTTTGCATCGTCGTCGCGGCATGTGGTCCACAGGGCCGCATCGGTCTGTGAGAGCGCTCTCTTGACACGACCTGTTATGGTCCGTATTGAGCGTGAGAGCGCTCTCACAGACCCGGGTGAGAGACCGCCGCGCACTGGAGGGCCCGAGTGGCGCAGCTTGCGACACGGACACGGCGCACTGTCACGACCCTGGAGGAGGTCGCCTCCCGGGCCGGCGTGTCGCGTGCCACCGTCTCGCGCGTCGTCAACGGCTCGCCCAAGGTCTCGCCCGATGTCCGCCGAGACGTCGAGGCCGCGATCGCCGCCCTCGGCTACGTCCCGAACCGCGCCGCGCGCAGCCTGGTCACACGGCGCAGCGGCTCGATCGGCGTCGTCATCTCCGAGCCCGCCGGGCGCCTCTTCTCGGACCCGTTCTTCCCGCGGCTCCTGCGCGGCATCAGCGCGGCGCTCAGTGCCCGCGACCTCCAGCTCGTCCTCCTGATGCCGGCCTCCCCGGCCGACACGGATCGGACCGCCGACTACCTGGCCGCCGGCCACGTCGACGGCGCGCTGCTCGTCAGCCTCCACGGCGACGATCCCCTCCCCGAACGGATGACCCGCGCCGGGATCCCGTTCGTCCACGGCGGCCGCCCGGTCCGAGGCACCGGAATGAGCCTCGTCGACGTCGACAACCGCGGCGGCGCGAAGAGCGCGGTCGACCACCTGATCGCGAACGGGCGCACGGTCATCGCCACGATCACCGGCCCGGCCGACATGGGTGCTGGCGTCGACCGCCTGTCGGGCTATCGCGACGCGCTGGCCGAGGCCGGCCGGCCGATCGACGAGCGCCTGATCGCGACCGCCGACTTCACCCAGGAGGGAGGCGCGGCCGCCATGGAGCGCCTGCTCAAGGCCAATCCGGGGATCGATGGGGTCTTCGCCGCTTCGGACCTCATGGCCGCCGGGGCAATGTCCGTCCTCGACGCGGCCGGGCGACGCGTTCCGCAGGACGTCGCCCTCGTCGGCTATGACGATTCGCCGATCGCCCTGTCGGTCCGGCCTCAGCTCACGAGCGTCCGTCAGCCGATCGAGGAGATGGGCCAGGAGATGGCCCGTGTCCTGATCTCGGCGGTGGAAGAAGCCGATCCCGTCCAGCGCCGGGTCATCCTGGCGACCGAGCTCATCAAGCGGGGCTCGAGTGCCGGGAGGCGCCAGCCCTGAGCCGGCCGGCGACCGGCAGCGTCGACGACCGTCGACCCCCACGCACGTCCCGCGAACCAAGAGGAACCGAAATCGGCCAATCCACGCAGAGGAGGAGACCCGCGATGCACCAGATCCGTTCCGGACCAGGGAGAACCGTCACGTTGGTTGGCCTGGTGGCCATCCTCGCCGGCGCATGCGGCGCGTCGGCGTCCCCGAGCCCCAGCTCGCCGTCGACCGCGGCGTCCGCGCCAGCCGCAACCCCGTCGCCGACGCCGCTGGTGTCTGCGCCCGCGGTCGATACCAGTGAGCCCGGTCCCAACGGCGGCGTCGTCGTCCGCTGGTTCGTCGGTCTCGGCGCGGGCGGGCAGCCGCAGCAGATCGCGGCCCAGACCCAGTTCGTCACCGACTACAACAACTCGCAGAAGGACGTCTACATCTCGCTCGAGATCTACGACAACAAGGTCGCGGGCAACATCCTCAAGACGCAGATCGCCGCCGGCAACGCGCCGGACATCATCGGCCCGGTCGGCGTCGAGGGGCTGAACCTGTTCATCGACCAGCTCGCCGACCTCCAGCCGCTGATCGACTCCACCGGGTACGACATGACGAAGTACCCGGAGGCCATGCGCAACTTCTTCAAGATCGGCAAGGGCGGGGCCACGATCGGCGTGCCGTTCGGCACCTACCCGTCCTTCCTCTGGTACAACAAGAAGCTGTTCGACGAGGCGAAACTGCCGTACCCGCCGACGAAGGTCGGTGACCAGTACCAGGGCAAGCCTTGGGACGTCGCCGCGGTCCGCGAGATCGGCATGAAACTGACCGTCGACAAGAACGGCAACGACGCCACCAGCTCGAGCTTCGATGCCTCCAACATCGTCCAGTGGGGCTTCGACTCGCAGTGGGCGGACAACAGCCCGACCGCCGAGACCGCCCTCTTCGGTGCGAGCTCGTTCCTCGCCGCGGACGGCAAGTCGGCGCAGATCACCGATGCCCTGCGCGCGGGCATCCACTGGTTCAACGACGGGGTCTGGAAGGACCACTTCATCCCGACGCAGAACCAGGTCAACAGCGACCTGCTCGCCAAGGGCAACCCGTTCTCGTCGGGCAACCTCGCGATGGTCGAGATCCACACGTGGTATTCCTGCTGCGTGAACCCGGCGGCGCCGGCCAAGCCGATCGTCGGCGACAACTTCGGCTGGGCGGTCGCCCCGGCCTACAACGGCAAGACCACGGCGAAGCTGCACGCTGACACCTTCAGCATGCTCAAGTCCACCAAGCACGCCGACGCGGCGTTCAAGGCCCTGTCGGCCCTGGCCGCGTCGGGCGCGCTGGCGACGATCTATGGCGCCATGCCGGCCGACGCGTCCCAGCAGCAGCCGTTCATCGACTCGGTGAACAAGGCCTACCCCGGCGCCAAGCTCGACTGGTCCGTCCCGACCCAGATGCTCGCCAACCCGGATATCCCCAACCATCAGGCCTGGGTCCCGGACTATGCGAAGAGCAAGGCCGCATGGCAGGCGTTCGGTGTCGGCTACCGGACGAACCAGAGCGCGGACATCGACAAGGACCTGGACACGTTGAAGGCGACCCTCCAGGGCATCTTCGACGCTGCCCCGGACAAGAACCCGTAGCTCTCCTCCTCCCCAGCCACCTCCCGGGCGGCCGCCCCGACCGCCCGGGAGGAGCTCCCATCCCTCACCATCGACTTCCCACCTGACCAGGGAGCGACGGCTCACCATGACTGCGACGATCGAGGAGGTCCCGTCCACGCGGCCGCCGGCCCGGACGTTCACGCTCCGCCCGTCCGTTCGTGAGGCCCTCTGGGGCTACGCCTTCATCGCCCCCTGGCTCGTCGGGCTCGCGCTGTTCACGTTGGGTCCGATGCTCGTGTCGCTGGCGATGTCCGTCACCGACTTCAACCTCGTGAAGCCGGAGGCGACGAAGTTCGTCGGCCTCGAGAACTACGCGCGGATGGCAAGCGACCCGACGATCTGGCAGTCGTTGATCGCCACGTTCAAGTTCGCGCTCTTCGCGATCCCGTTGACGATGGGCGCGAGCCTCGGCTTCGCGGTCCTCCTCAACCATCCGAAGGTCGCCTTCAAGGGCCCGCTCCGGGCGCTTGTCTACATGCCGGTCATGATCCCGCTGGTTGCCTCGACGCTGGTCTGGCTCGGCTTCCTGAACACCGAGACCGGCTGGCTGAACGCGATCCTGGGTGCGATCGGCCTGCCCCGGATCGACTGGATCAACAGCGAGGCCTGGGTCTACCCCGCGCTGTCCCTGATCGGCCTGTGGGGCATCGGCAACTTCATGCTGATCAACATCGCCGGCCTCCAGTCGGTCCCCACCGAGCTGTACGAAGCGGCCCGCATGGACGGCGCCGGGGCGTGGAGCCAGTTCCGTCGGATCACGATCCCGCTGATGTCGCCGGTGCTCCTCTACAACCTCGTGATCATCCTGATCGGCACCTTCCAGTACTTCACCCAGGCGTTCGTGATCACGAATGGCCGTGGTGACCCGAACAACGCGACGCTCTTCATGAACCTGGTCCTCTATCGCGAGGGCTTCGTGTTCAACCACATGGGCTACGCCGCGGCGATCGCCTGGCTGCTGTTCGTGATCGTCCTCGTGCTGACGCTCGCCCTGTTCGCGTTCGCCCGGCGGCGCGTCTACTACGCCGGTGGCGAGCGATGACGGCGGTGGCCCGGGCCGAAGGCCGCTCGTTCAGCGACCGATCCCCCGTCGCGCGCTCGTACCGCAAGTTCCTCGGCCGCTCGTCGATCCTGATGTTCGCGCTCGTCATCATCAGCGCCTACCTGCTGCCGCTGCTGTACATGGTCACGACCGCCTTCCAGCAGCCCGGTCAGTCCACGACGCCCGGGGCCCCGGTCTATCCGGCCACCGCGCAGACGGCCACGTACCACGGTCAGGACTACCCGGTGTACTCCGTGCCGATGCCGGACGGTGCCACGCGCCAGCTGATCCTCGTGGAGCCCGGACGCGAGTCGAGTGTGTTCATCGACCCGACGGACGCGAGCGAGACGAAGATCGAGTGGGTGGGTCGCTGGCGAACGCTCCAGCAGACGTGGACGTTCGCGCCGCTCGTCGACAATTTCACGACGGCCTGGAACCAGCTGAACTTCCCGCGGCTGCTCCGGAACACGTTCCTGATCGCCCTCCTGTCGACGATCGGGGCGGTCCTGTCGTCGACCCTCGTCGCCTACGGCTTTGCGCGGTTCCGGTTCCGCGGCAAGAACGCCCTGTTCGTGATCCTGATCGCGACGATCATCCTGCCGATCCAGGTCACCCTGCTCCCGCAGTACGTCCTCTTCACGTGGCTGGGTTGGAACGGCACCTGGCTGCCGCTGATCATCCCGCACTGCTTCGCGAACGCGTACAACGTGTTCCTCTTGCGCCAGTACTTCCTCTCGATTCCGCGCGAGCTCGACGAGGCGGCGATGATCGATG
>DASXTH010000070.1:0-9587 GCA_036505555.1 Candidatus Limnocylindrales bacterium
GGGGTCCGCCTCGCGGTCACGCCGGGCACGGGCGGGACGCAGCGGTTGCCGCGGGTCGTCGGGCCGGCGCGGGCGAAGGAGATGATCCTCACCGGCCGCGTCTTGTCCGCCGAGGAGGCGGAGCGGATCGGACTCGTCACGGAGGTCGTGCCGGCCGGCCGGGCCGTCGCCCGTGCGACCGAGATCGGCGAAGAGATCGCGACCTTCGGTCCGCGCGCGGTCCGAGAGGCGAAGCGCCTGATCGATGCGGCCTGGGCCCGCGACCTCGAGACCGGCCTCGCGGACGAGCTCGAGACATCCGGTCGGATCTTCGCGACCGACGATCTTCTCGAGGGCGCTCGGGCCTTCCTCGAGAAACGACCACCGGAATACCGCGGCCGTTGACGGCCGGCGATGAGCGAGGTTCGTACGGGATGAGCAATGTCGAGCGGTTCGGAGTGTTCCTGCCCTCGTATGTCTGGGCAGGCGACGGCTCCGAGCGAGCGCGGGGGATCAAGGCGTTCGCCCGCGAGGTCGAGGCGCTCGGCTTCGACTCGCTGTTCATCACCGACCACCTGTTCGCGGCGAGACGGTTCTACTCGGTGTCGTTCCTCGAACCGCTGACGGCACTCGCCGTCGCCGCCGGAGCGACGGAGCGCGTCCGCCTCGGGACATCGATCCTGATCATGCCGCTCCGCAACCCGGTGCTCCTCGCCAAGGAGCTCGCGACGCTCCAGTTCCTGTCCGAGGAGCGGGTGATCCTCGGCGCGGGCGTCGGCTGGAACGACGTGGAATATGCCGCGGTCGCCGTCAAGAAGTCGGAGCGCGGCAAGCGGACCGACGAGATGCTCGACATCATGATCCCGCTCCTCGAGGGCGAGACCGTCACCTACCATGGCCAGTTCTACTCGATCGACGATGTCGTCATCGAGCCGAAGGCATCGCGCCGGCCGGAGATCTGGATCGGCGGCGGCTCGCAGCTCGCGGACCCGAAGTCGCCGGACCTGCCGCGGTTCGTCGAGGCGGTGAAGGCGCGCACGATGCGCACCGACGGCTGGATCCCGCGTCCGACCTGCCCGCCCGACGACATCGCCCGCGACTGGGCTGAGCTCCAGGCCTACTACCGCGAGCACGGCCGCGACCCCGGGGAGTGCTTCGTCGCCCACGAGAACTTCGTTCACGTCGTCCTCACGAACGATCCCGTGAAGGCCCGCGAGGAGCAGCACCGGGCATTCCTCGAGGTGATGAGCTCCGAGCGGGGCGAGCACTATCTCGAGTCGGTGTACCTCTTCGGGACGCCGGACGAGATCGTCGCGTCGCTCCAGGCCCGCGTCGACGCGGGGGTCGAGTACTTCATGCTCCACACGATGACGCCGGACCCCGCGCAGCTCCGGACGTGGGTCGACGAGATCATCCCGAACATCGCGTTCCCGGCGACCGTCGGGCCGGTTCGCCGCCAGCTCGCGCTGCGGTGACGGACCGCGTCGCCCTCCTTGGCAAGCCGCTCCGGCGGCGGCACTCGGTGGTCATGCACAACGCGGCCTTTGCCGCCGCCGGGATCGACGCGGAGTACGTGCTCCGTGAGCTCGAGCCGGACGAGGTCGCGGCGGCCGTCGCCGAGGCACGCCGCCCGGGCTGGCTCGGGCTCGGCGTGACGGCGCCGTACAAGCAGGTGGTCGCTGCGCTCGTCGACGAGGTCGAGCCCGACGCCGCGGCGATCGGCGCGGTGAACAACGTCGTCCGGACGGCCGAGGGGCGCCTGACCGGGTTCAACTCGGACGCGCCCGGGTTCCGGGCCGGCGTCGAGCTCGCGCTGGGCCGACCGCTCGAGGGCCTCGACGTCGTTGTCGCGGGCGCGGGCGGCGCCGCGCATGCCGTCGTGTTTGCCTGCCTTCGGGCGGGCGTGGCGCGCGTGACGATCGGCAACCGCTCGGTCGCGAAGGCCGCCGACCTCGCCGCCCGCTTCCGGGAGGTGGGGCCCGGCACCGTGGCCGCGGTCGCGTTCGGGCGGGCATTCGACGACGCGGCCGAAACGGCCGACCTCGCGGTGAACGCCACGACCGTCGGGATGATCGATCCCGGCGCGACGATCCACGTGAACGTCCTCCGGCCGGACGCCACGGTCTTCGACCTCGTCTACGTGCCGGCCGAGACGCCACTTCTCGCCGGTGCGCGGGCGCGCGGGCTGCGCGCGGCGAACGGCTCCGAGATGCTGATCCAGCAGGCGGCGATCGCGTTCGAGCGATGGACGGGGGTCGGGGGGATGGCGCCGGTCATGCGGGACGCGGTGGGGCCGCTCCTCGCCGACACCGGCGCCCGCGCCTGAGCGCGATGGACGCCGAGATCCCGCGTCCCGGCGCGATCTACACCGTGGGCCTGAACTACCGCGTGCCCGGTGCGCCGCCGGCCAGCCGGCCCGAACGGCCGCTGATCTACGGCAAGTCGGCGACGGCGTTCGTGGGCGACGGCGCGACGATCGCCTGGGACCGGATGCTGACCGCGAACGTGGACGCCGAGGTCGAGCTCGGCGTGGTCATCGGGACCGCGGCGTGGCAGGTCGCCGCCGAAGACGCGCTGCGGTACGTCGCCGGCTTCACGATCGTGAACGATGTGTCGTCGCGCGACCCGTGGCTCGACGGCGACCAGTGGCTGCTCGGGAAGTCGATGCCGGGGTTCTGCCCGGCCGGGCCACGGCTCGTTCCCGTCGACGAGCTCGACGTCTCGGACCTTGCCCTCGGCTGCACGATCAACGGCGAGCCGATCCAGGATGGCCGAACCGCGGACATGTGGTTCTCCGTCGCCGAAATCGTCGCCTTCCTCAGCCGCCACGTCGGCCTGGAGCCTGGCGACCTCATTGCGACGGGGACGCCGGCCCGTCTCGCAACATCACCCGGACCCGATCGCCATCTCGAATCCGGCGACGTCGTGACGTGCTGGATCGAGGGGATCGGCGAGCTGACGACGACCATTGCCTGACCACCCGCACAAAGGAGCGATCCGATGAAGCCGCCGACCGTGTTCCTCGGGGAGATGACGAACCGCGAGCTCGAGGCCTTCCTGGCGACGGGCGACACCGTGATCGTCCCGACCGGCTCGACCGAGCAGCACGGCCCGCATGGCCCGCTCCTCACCGACGTCCTCGTCCCCAACGAGATCGCCCGGCGGGTCGCGCCTCGCGTCGGCGCCGTCGTCGCCCCGACGATCAACTACGGGCTGTCGTATCCGCATGTCGGGTTCACCGGTGTCGTCCACGTCCGGATCCCGACGTTCATGGCCCTGATCGAGGACGTCGCGGTCTCGCTCGCATCGATCGGCTTCCGGCGGATCGTGTTCCTCAACGGCCACTACGACAACACGATGGCGATCGCCTACGCCTGCGCGAACGCCGCGCCACGGCTGCCCGACGGCGTCCGCGCATTCCCGGTCAACTACTGGGACGGGATGAACCCGGCCGAGGCGAGCGAGTTCTTCGACCCCTCGAACGGGCTCCACGCGAACAAGGGCGAGACATCGGCGGTCATGGCGATCGACGAAGGGCTCGTCGACCTCGACGCCGCGAACGCCGAGATGCCGCCATTCCCCGACGTCACGAACGGCGCCGCGGTCCACACGGCGTTCTTCTTCACGACGCCGGGCTCGGTTCATCGGGCGACCCAGTCGGGGACCTGGGGCGACGCGCGCGAGTCGTCGGCCGAGTTCGGCCGGCGCTATCTCGACGTGGTCACCGAAGCGACGGTCCGTTCGCTCGACGACATCGAGCGAACCTTCGCGGCAATGCCCGCGCGCTGACGGTCAGGCGGCGGCGCCAGCGAACCAGGATCCGGCGCGCATCACCCGTCGGACCCGGAGCTCGCCGTCGAGCTCGACGAGGTCCGCCCGCTGACCCGCCTCGAGCCGGCCGCGATCGGTCACGCCGATCAGGGCGAGCGGGTTCCGGCTCGCCGCGGCGACGGCGAATGGCAGGTTCAGCCCGCTCCGGACCAGGTTCCGGACCGCGGCGTCGAGGGCGATCACCGAGCCGGCCAGGGTTGAGGTGCCGAGGAGCGTCGCCTGCTGCCCAACGACCTCGACCTCGAGCCCACCGAGGGTCGTCCGGCCGTCGCCCAGGCCAGCCAATGCCAGGGCGTCGCTGACGAGGACGAGGCGCCCGTCGGGCTTCGACCGAGCGATGATCGGCCAGAGCGAGCGATCGACATGCTGGCCGTCCGCGATCAGCTCCGCGTGGACCCGATCATCGGTGAGGGCCGCAACCGCCAGACCCGGGCGGTGGTGATGGACGCCTGACATCGCGTTGAAGAGATGGGTCGTGCCCAGGGCGCCCGCGGCGTATCCGGCCCGCGCCTCATCGAGCGTCGCCGCGGAGTGGCCGAGCGACACCGCGACACCGCGCTGGACGAGCCAGGAGATCAGCTCGATCGCGCCCGCCAACTCCGGCGCGATCGTGATCAGACGAAGCCCGTCGACGAGCCGCTCGAGGTCGGTGAGCGGGACGTCGGCGGGTACGCGCAGCGCGGTTGGGTCGTGGGCGCCGCGGCGGACCGCCGCAAGGAACGGACCCTCGAGGTTGAACCCGAGCGGTGCCGCACCGTCGGCAGGGGCTGTCGGCAGCCACGCTCGGACGTCGTCGGCGAACGTGCCGAGACGGGCGATCGGCGCCGAGACCGCCGTCGGCAGGAATGAGGTGACGCCGTGGCCCAACAGATAGCGGGCCATCCCGTCGAGGGCACCCGGGCCTGCCATCGCATCGTGACCGCCCCCGCCGTGGACATGAACGTCGACGAAGCCCGGCGCGATGAGCGGGTCGTCCGAGCCGGTTTCGAGCGGCTCGACCGCGTCAGACTCGACGGTCGCGATCCAGCCGTCCTCGACGGCGATCCGGCCCGAGGCGACCCCGTTGCCCAGGACGAGCCGGCCGTTGACGACGGTTCGCGTCATGTGCCCGAGGGCGGTGCACCCGCCCATCCCTCGACCTCAAAGGTCACGTCGAGCGCATAGCGATCGGCCGGATAGATCGACTCGGTCGCCTCGATCCGGCGGCCATGGGGGTCGCTGATGACGCGGCGCTCGATGAGGAGCGGATCGCCGACGCGGATCTCGAGGAGCCGCGCGTCGGCGCTGCCTGCCGCCGCGGCCGCGATCGTCCCGGTCCCGCGCGACAGCACGAAGCCCGCCTTGCCCAGGCATTCGTGGAGCGAGCCGCCGCCGAGATCGGCCGTCATCACGGCGCCCGCGCAGGCGCCGATCAGGACCGTCGACTCCAGCGCGATCGGCTCGCCGTCGGCGAGCCGCAGGCGGCGGAGGTACACGATCGGCTGGCGGGCCGGGATCCCGAGCGACGCCGCCTCCTCGGTCGACGACGGCCGGATCTCGCGGGTCAGGACCCGCGAGCTCGGGACGCGACCCGCCCGCCGCATCTCCTGGGTGAACGTCATCAGCCGGTTGGCGCGGCGGTGGGCCGGACGCTCCGCGACGAAGCTGCCGCGGCCCGGCTCCCGGGTGATCAGCCCGTCGGCAGCGAGCCGCTCCATCGCGTTCCGCGCCGTCATCCGGCTCACCCCGAACTCGGCGCAGAGGTCGGCGTCGGACGGCAGGCGCTCGCCGGGCCCAAGCGTCGCGATGCGCTCGCGGAGCGCCTGCTCGATCTGGCGGTATTGCGGCTGGTACTCCGCCGTCATTGCCCGGCCGCCTCGAACCCGTGGATCGCCGCGCCGATCGCCCCGGCCCACGTCCCGAGCTCGGCCGAGACGATCTCGACCTCATCGACGGCGGTCGTCCGGACGCGGCGCGTGAGCTCAGACCGGATCGGCGGCAGGAGCATGTCCAGCGCCGCGGCGATCCCGCCGCCGATCACGACCCGATCCGGGGTGATCGCGGTGATCATGTTCCCGATCCCGATCCCGAGGTAGCGGCCGACCTGGGCCAGCCCCTCCATCGCGAGCGCGTCACCGGCCCGCGCCCGCTCGACGGCCTCCTCCGCGGTCGTCGTCCCGCAGATCGCGGCGATCTGGTCGGCCCGGGCGAACGCCTCGAGACAGCCTCGGTTACCGCAGCCACACCAGGGCCCGTCCGGCTCGATCGTCTGGTGCCCGAGCTCACCCGCCGTCCCGTCGTGGCCGAGGACGACGCGCCCATCGATGACGATGACCCCGCCGACGCCGGTGCCAAGAGTGAACCCGATCATGGACGACGCGCCGCGGCCGGCCCCGAGCCGGAGCTCGCCCACGCCGAACGCCCGCGCGTCGTTGATCAGCGCCGCCGGCAGCCCGAGCGCCGCCGACACGGGCCCGGCGACCGGCTTACCTGCCCACGCGCCGGGGATGTTGACGAGAAACCGGGTCGTGCCCTGGGCCGGGTCGTACAGCCCGGGCACGCCGATCCCGACGCTGGCGATTCCGGGCCAGTCGGCAATCGCCCGCTCGCCCACCTCGATCAGCCGAGCGACGACGGCATCGGGCCCGTCGTCAGCCGGGGTGGCGACCTGATCGCGCCCGAGCGAGCGCCACTCCGCGCCGGAGCGCTCGACGACGACCCATTTGATGTTCGTGCCGCCGAGATCGAGCCCCAGGTGACGCGTCGCCTCCCCATTCATCGGCGGTCTGGCCCCACCCGCTCAGCCCGCAGCCGTCGCTCGCGTGTACGCCGCCGCGACAAGCACCACGATCGAGCCGAAGACGATCTGGCGCCACGGTTCGGGCAGGACGATGCTGAGGAAACCGGCCAGCACGGTCAGGATCAAGGCCCCGACGATCGTGCCCGAGTAGCCGCCACGACCGCCCACGATGGACGTCCCGCCGATGACCGCGGCGGCGACCGACGGCAGCAGGTACGGCGTGACGAGCGTGACGCTGGCGGTGTTCGACAGCCCCATCTGGAGTAGCCCGGCGATCGCCGCCAGTACGGCCGAGAGCACGTACAGCACGACCAGCACCTGCCACGAGCGGACGCCCGACAGGCGGGCGGCCACGGGGTTGTCGCCGATCGCGTAGAGCATCCGGCCGTAGCCGGTTCGCCGCAACATCAGGATGAGCGCGACCGCGACGGGCACGAATACGGCCAGGTCGTTCGGGATCACATCGGCGGTCAGACCGGTCCCGAGCGTGCGGAGCTCGGGCGGCACGCCCGCTCCGGTCTGGACGCTCTGGAGTTGCCAGACGTTCGAGAAGCCGAACACGATGAGGCCCATGCCCAGGGTCATGATCAGCGGGTGGACGCGGAAGATGCCGATGCCGATCCCGCTGACCAGACCCGCCAGCGCCGAGGCGGTCAGGGCGACCACGAGCCCGAACACCCATCCGCCGGGCTGATGCACAAATGTGGCGGTAACGAACCCGGCCATCGACGCGATATAGCCGATCGACAGGTCGATCCCGCCGGTCAGCATCGTCAGGGTCTGGCAGGCCGCCAGGATCGCCAAGATGGCCGCCTGCCGCACCGTGAACGCCGCCCAGTTCGCGCTGACCGTGCCGGGTCGAGCCAGCTCAACGGTCAGGACGAGCAGGACCAGCAGGATCGTCAGCGGGATCAGCGGGTAGTCACGCAGGAGGTTCCGCCACGCCGCCGACCGCGACGGCGCCCGGTCCCTGGCCATGCCGGTCGCTGCGGTCACGCTCGGCTCCGGCGAATCTGAATGAAGCTGCCGGCCATCAGCACGCCGATCAGGATGAAGCCCTGGGCGACCAGGCCGTAGTTGGGATTCACCCGCATGAAGGTCATGTCGTCGCGGATCAGCTGCAGCACGACCACGGCGACCAGCGGGCCGAAGACGCCGCCGATGCCGCCGGCCAGACTGACCCCGCCGAGCACCACCGCGCCGATGCTGATCAGCACGTATGTGGCCTCGGGGACCGGGCTCCCGATCCCGGTGCTGGCCGTCAGCGACAAGCCGGCGAATGCACCGACGAGGCCCGTGAGGACGTAGGAGATGAACTTGGTTCGGCTGACGGGCACGCCGCTCCGGAAGGCGGCCAGGGGATTGCTGCCGATCGCGTAGAGCGAGATGCCCAGGCGGGAGCGGGAGACCGGGATCCAGACCACCGCGACGATGACGACCAGCACGACTGCGGCCTTGGGGAGCAGATCGATGCCTGCGGGACCGACGACCAGATCCTTGAGCCACTGGGCGGCGCTGCCCCCGGGCGCCGGTCGAACGAGCAGGGCGACGCCGGCGAATACGAAGGAGGTCGCGAGGGTCACCACGATGTCGGGGACCTTCGTCAGCACGACGAGCGCGCCGTTGATCGCCCCGAGCAGCATCCCCAGGAGGATCACGCCGATGACGATCGCCACGGCGGTCCCATCACCTGGATGGTCCTTCATCATCGTGGCGGCGACGCAACTGGTGAGCGCCATCTGCGCGCTGATCGAGAGGTCGATTCCGCCGGAGATGACGACGATCGCCTGGGCCACGGCCGCCAGCGCCAGTGGGAGCACCGAGGTCGCGGTGCTCGACAGGCTGCCGAGGCTGTAGTTGGGGTTCACAAACTTCGTAAAGGCGAGCAGGATCGCGAGGAATCCGAGCAGTCCCAGGGTCCACGTGTTGTCGCGCCCGAAGGCGCGGATCATGTCGGCCGGACGCTGGCGCGGTTGATCCATCCTCGTCGTCGCCGCGCTCATGGCTGATCCACGGTCGGTGCCGGCGCCTGCGCCGGTGAGGACGTCTGCGCCGATGTCTGGGCGATCGCGGCCTCGACCGCCGCGCTGTCGCCCGATGCCGCGGCGACGACCTGCTCCGGCAGCTCGGCGCCGCGCTTGAGGTTGTGGGCCGCGCGCAACAGCGCGGCCTCGTCGGCGTCGGCCGCGGGCATCTCGGCGACAACCCGGCCGCCGAAGATCACGATCACCCGGTCGCAGGCGAGCTGGATCTCCTTGAGCTCCGACGTGTAGAGCAGGATCGCCGCGCCCGCGGCGGCCAGCTCCCGCAGCAGCACGTAGATCTGGTTCTTGGTCCGGATGTCGATCCCGCGGGTGGGATCGAAGCACAACATCGTCTTGACACCGCTCGCGACCCAGCGAGCGATCGTGACCTTCTGCTGGTTGCCGCCGGACAGGCGCCGGACCTCGCTCCCGGCACGGGCGTCGATCTGGAGCGTCTTCACCGCCGCGTCGACCTTGCGTCCCTCGCGGCCCCGGTTGATCCAGCCCCAGGTGCTGATCCGCGCCGAGAATGGGAGCGAGATGTTCTCGCGGACGGAGCGCTGCATCAGCAGCGCCTCGGCCCGGTCGGCGGCGACATACACCATACCGATCCGGATCGCGTCCGCCGGGTGTCGGAACGACACGGGCTTGCCGTCGACGACCAGCGAGCCGCTGGCGGGACGCTCCGCTCCCGCCAGGATGTCGAACAGCTCGTCCTGACCTTGCCCTTCGAGCGCGACGACCCCGAGGACCTCCCCCGGATAGAGATCGAAGGTGGCGTCGTGCAGCCGCCGGTCGTCGCTGAGCTGGCGGGCCTCGACGCGGGGGGCCTGACCGCTCTGGTGGGCTGCTGGCGCGGCTGACGCCTCGCGCTGCCCGATCCCCGCCACGACCTCACCCAGCATCAGCTCGACCATCTGCTCCTCCGAGCCGGCGGTGATGTCGAGCACACCGACCGTCTCGCCGTTGCGCAG
>DASXTH010000071.1:0-2921 GCA_036505555.1 Candidatus Limnocylindrales bacterium
GCCCCGGCGCGCGCGGCCGCCGCCGACTTCCCGTCCGGCTATACCGGCTACCACACGTACGCGGAGATGGTCGCCGACGTCAATGCGGTCGTCGCCGCACACCCGACGATCGTCGCGAAGCACGCGATCGGGACGAGCTACCAGGGCCGCACGATCTGGGCGGTGAAGATCAGCGACAACGTCGCGCTCGACGAGAACGAGCCCGAGGTCCTCTTCGACGGCCTGACCCATGCCGACGAGCACATGGGCCTCGAGATGACGATCAAGATCATGCACTGGCTCGTCGACGGGTACGGGTCGGACACCCGGATCACGAACATCGTCAACGGCCGCGAGGTCTGGATCGTGCTCGCGGTCAACCCCGACGGCGCCGAGTACGACATCTCGGGCGGGCACTTCCACTACTGGCGGAAGAACCGCCAACCGAACGCCGGGACGACCGCGATCGGGACCGACCTGAACCGGAACTTCAGCTACCACTGGGGTGGCGGCGGACGGACGAGCACGAACCCGGCGGCGATCACCTACCAGGGGCCGTATGCCTTCTCGGCGCCCGAGACGCGCAACATCCGCGACTTCCTGAAGACCCGCGTCGTGAACGGCCGGCAGCAGATCCGGACCGCGATCACGTTCCACGAGGCCGGCCGGCTCGTGATGTGGCCATACGGCTACACCTACACCGACATCCCGGCGGACATGACGGTCGACGACCACAACGCGCTCGCCGCAATCGGCCGCCGGATGGCCTCGACCAACGGCTACCGGCCCGAGCAGGCAAGCGACCTGTACATCACGTCGGGGACGACGCGCGACTACGAATACGGCGTCTACCGGATCTTCGCCTACACGTTCGAGCTGTCCGTGGTCGACTATCCCGACGACGCCTTGATCGGGTCCGAGACCGGCCGGAACAAGGAGGCGGTCCTCTACCTGATCGAGCGGGCGTGGTGCCCGCTGAGCGTCCTCGGAACGACGATCCGGACCGCCCGCTGCGGGGCGTTCGACGACGACCTGGAGGTCACCCGCGGCTGGCTGGTCAACCTCGACGGCACCGACACGGCGACGTCCGGGAAGTGGCAGCGCGGGGATCCACAGCCAACGACGACCGCCTCCGGACGGAAGCAGCCCGACGGCGTCACCTCGGGGCGGGCCGGGTTCGTCACCGGCGCGCTCGCGGGGTCGTCGCCGGCTGCGAACGACCTGGACGGCGGGCGGACGACGATCACCTCGCCGACGATCGACCTCCCCGCGCTCGCCGGTCAGAAGCTCCAGTTCCGCTACTCGTTCGCGC
Organism: Candidatus Limnocylindrales bacterium; assembly: GCA_036505555.1. GTDB lineage: Bacteria > Chloroflexota > Limnocylindria > Limnocylindrales > CSP1-4 > CF-46. Next base: position 1,292 of record DASXTH010000071.1, read on the forward strand.
ACGACGCCTCCTCGAGCGCCGCTGACGAGCTGCGGGTCGAGGTCATCGACGTCGGGGCCGCGACGACGACAAGCGTGTTCGTCGTCGCCGGGTCGCCCGTCGAGCGGAGCGCCGGTTGGAAGGCCGCCTCGATCGACCTCTCGGCATTCGCGGGTCGAACGATCCGGATCCGGTTCGCGGCGACCGACGCGGGGGTCAACGGGATCGTCGAGGCTGTCGTCGATGATGTCCGGGTGACGCGGGCTTCATAGGCGGTGCAGGCCGGGCGGCGATCGCTCGGCGGCGATCGCTCGGCGTACGAAATCGTTCGTCGCCCGCAATCAGCTCCATCCCCGGCAGCTCGTTCGATTTCGGATTCCGATTCGGAAGCATCGGCTCGTGGACGGATCGTCCCTACGGCGGACGATGTCGGAAGCGTCTGCACCGGCGTGGCCGCGGCGAGGAGCGGACGAACTCTCGGCCTGCGCTGGCGCCCGCATCGAGGCGACCGCGCCGACCCGTCGCTCGCGGGTATCCTGCCTCGAACGGGCCGGCGGCTGACGGAGGGACTCGATGGGGTTGCTCGACGGGAAGAACGCGCTGATCTTCGGCGTCGCCAACGACCACTCGATCGCCTGGGGAATCGCCCAGGCGCTCCATGAGGCGGGCGCCGAGGTCGGCTTCTCGTCGATCGAGTCGCTGATCGACAAGCGGGTGAAGCCGCTCGCTGACTCGATCGGCTCGACGTTCGTGGAGCCGTGCGACGTCCAGAGCGACGCCGACATCGAGCGGGTCTTCGCCCGCTGGGGGGCGACACACGACGGGCTCGACATTCTCGTCCATGCCCTCGCTTTCGCGAAGCGCGAGGACCTGACCGGGCGCTTCGTCGACACCTCCCGCGACGGCTTCGCCCTCGCCCACGACGTCTCCGCGTACTCGCTCGTCGCCGTCACCCGGGCCGCCTTGCCTCTCCTCCATCGTGGCTCGTCGGTCCTGACCCTGACCTACTACGGCGCCGAGAAGGTCGTCGCGAACTACAACGTCATGGGCGTCGCCAAGGCCGCCCTCGAGGCCTCGGTGCGTTATCTCGCCTCGGACTTGGGGCCCGACGGGATCCGGGTGAATGCGATCAGCGCCGGCCCGATCCGGACGCTCGCCGCCGCCGGCATCGGCGGGTTCAAGGACATGTACCGCGCGTTCGCCGACGCCGCCCCGCTCCGGGCGAATATCACGCCCGAAGACGTTGGCAAGACGGCCCTCTACCTCGCGTCCGACCTGTCGTCGGCGGTCACGGGCGAGGTGATCTACGTCGACGGCGGGTTCAGCGTGATGGGCGTGCCGACGGGCGACTGAGCCGCCGCAGCGGCGATTTGCGTCGCGGGTTCGGGGTTACCTCGCCCGGGTGAGGTCGTTCGAGAGCGCGGCGTGATACCCGATCGGGCGCTCCGCGATGAGCTCGTCGTGCTTCTCGCCGGCGGGCGCCTCGAAGTCGATCCAGGTCACGTGAGCCCGGTTGACGAGGATCGTCTCGAAGGTCTCGCTCGTCGGCTCGTCGGCGCGCTCGTAGGTGATCGTCGCATCCGTCAGCGGGACGAGGACGTCGCGGCCGGCCAGCACGATCGCCGGGTCGCTCGACGTGAGCTGGGCGGGC
>DASXTH010000072.1:0-61180 GCA_036505555.1 Candidatus Limnocylindrales bacterium
CGACTCGCCGCCGGCGACGAGCCTGCGGATCGCGAGCGGGCGCTGGCGGTGTACGCGGGCGACCTGCTCGAGAGCCTCGGCCATGAGTGCTTCGCCGCCGATCGGGAGCGGCTGTCGGACCAGTACGAGGACCTGCTGGCGATCGTCGCTCAGCATCGCCTCGATCGCGGCGACACCGCCGGCGCCCGGCAGGCTGCTACGGATCTCCTCATCCGCGATCCGCTCCGCGAGGAAGCCCATGGCGTGCTGATCGCGGCCTACGGCCGGACGGGCTCGCGCTCGCAGGTCGTCCGCCAGTACCGACGCGTCTGCGCGATCCTCAGCGCCGAGCTCGCCGTCGCGCCGCTGCCGGAGACCGAGGCGGCGTATCGGATGGCCCTGGCCGTCTCCGCGTCGCGCTCGCGCGACCGGGCCGCGGAGGTCCGCTACGAGGTCGGTCCGTTCTCGCCCGTCCTCGTCACGAGCGCCTGAGCCACAGCCGTCCGCCGCGACCACCACCGAACTGACGGTCGCCGAACCGCCGGATCTCCGTCTCCTCCGGAGCCGGCCGCGAATCGAAACGGCCCCGGCAGGATGCCGGGGCCGTTTCGTGCGATGGACGGATCGGGTCAGGGCGCGACCTGCACCCAGTAGGCCACCTGGTACTCGTCACCGCCACCCGACAGCTGGATCCAGCCCTGGGCTACCGTGCCGTTGGCGAGGCCGGCGTTGACGGTGATCGTCAGCGTGGCGCTGCCGTTGGCCGGAACCGTGATCGACGACGGGGTCGTGATCCGGCTGTCCGCGCCACCGATCGCCCCGCCGTTGTACGCGGTGAGGGCGCCGCCGGCCGGGGTGAATTTCAGCTCGCTGATCGCGAACGTCCGGTCCGCCCCGGTCAGGTTCGTGACCCGGACCGCGAGCGAGGTCGCGCTGACCTTGCTTGCGCTGATCCGGCCGAAGCTCGCGCTCGTCGGCCAGAACGTCACGTCGGTCGCGCTCGCCTCGGTGAGGTCTTCGCGGCCGGCGCCCTGCGCCTGCGGCCCGACGGTCGTCGACGCATCGAACGCGTTGCGGACCACGAGGTCCGAGGTGTTGACCAGGGCCGACTTGACCTGCGCCGGCGTCCACGTCGGATGCAACCCGCGAAGGACCGCGGCCGAACCGGTGACGTGCGGTGACGACATCGACGTCCCGTTGTAGAACGCCCAGTCGCCGTCGTTGCCGCACGCGCCGTCGGTGTCGCACGCCTCGGAGCTGAGGACGTTGACGCCGACCGAGGTCAGGTCGGGCTTGATCGCGTAGTTGACGTTCGTCGGGCCCTGGCTGCTGAAGCCGGCGAGGATGTCGCCGTTCGTCGTGAGGAACTCCGAGAACGAAGCCGCCACGTTGACCGAGGTCGCGCCCGCGGTGCGGAGTGCGGCGCCGTCGGTGTTCGAGATCATCACGGCCGGGATGTCGTCGTCGAAGCCTTCCGTCGTCGCCATCGCGGTCGGATCGCCCGCGACGTTGTTGATGACGATCACGCCGGCCGCACCGGCGGCCTTCGCGTTCGCGACCTTCTGGCTGAACGTGCAGGCTCCACGGTTGATCAGCGCGACCTTGCCGCTTGCGCCCGCGGCCACCGACGCGCAGCCGTTGTTGCCGGTGTCGAAGAGGTTGAAGCTCCCAGCCGGCATCGAGTCGAAGTCGCCGACGGCGGCACGGGCGGACCCGCCCGTGTACGTCAGCGGCTGGCCGACGAAGTGGACGTTCGAGCTGGCGCCGACGGTGATGATGTCGCGGGCGCGGCCCGGCGATCCGATCGTGAAGGGCCCGGGGCCCTCGTTGCCGGCTGACGTCACGACGACGACACCCGCGGCGACCGCGGTATCGAGGCCCTTCGCGAGCAGGTCGTTGTTGCCGTGGTAGGCGCCGCCGAGCGACAGGTTCAGGACGTCCATCCCGTCGATCACGGCGGACTCGACCGCGTTGAGGATGTCCTCGCTGCGGGCGCTCTCGACCGTGCCCGGGAAGACGTTGTAGTTGGCGAGCCAGGCGCCGGGCGCGATGCCCGACATGTCGTCGATGGCGACGCCCTCGACGATCGCGGTCTTACCGGTCACGCCTGCGACGGTGCCCGCGACGTGCGTCCCGTGGCTGCCGACGTCCGCCACGGGCAGCGCGTCGTAGTCGGTCTGGTTGTTCTTGTTGTAGAAGACCTTCGCGACGATGACCTTCGGGCTGACGTTGGCGCACGCGCCGCCGGCCGTGTCAGCCGCGTCGCATTTCGGGAAGCCCGCCGGATAGCTGAAGCCGGCCGGGTCGAAGAACGGGTGGCGGTAGTCGACGCCCGAGTCGATGATCCCGACCTTGACGCCGCGACCCGCGTCGGCGCGGCCACCGGCGGCGGCCCAAGCACCGGCCGCGTTGATCAGCTTGTAGCTCTCGCTCATGTCGGGGCGGTAGAGGACGTTGTACTCGACCGCGACGACATCCGCGTTGTTGCGGAGCTTGCCGATCGCGGCACCGTTCAGCTTCACCGCGACGGCGTTGAGCGTGACGAAGTACTGGGACGTGATTTTCGCGCTCGGGACGTTCGTCTGGAGCCACTTGGCGAAGGCGGAGTGCTCGGCCTTCAGGTAGCCGACGTACTTCTTCGCGGCCGCGCTGTTCGGGTTGAGCTTGCCGTTCGACGTACGGGTCTTCGCGTAGCCGGCGAGATGGCCGTCGTAGGTGGCGACCGGCTGCTGCTTCAGCAGGACGACCGCCGAGGTCTTGTCGAAGACCGCCGATGACGCCGTCGCGTCACGGCTGGCCGGCGGCCCGGCGGCCACGGCACCGGTCGCGGACAACGCAAGGGCAAGCGTCGCCGCGAGCGCGGCAAAGCGTCGATGCATGGATGCCTCCAAAACGGATATGGAATCCACCGCGGCCGTCTCCCGAACGACCGTCCCCCGGAGTCCGGTAAGGGTACCAACGATCCCCGCCGATGGTCCTGGGCGGCGCTGCAAACCGGTGCCCGCGGTCACCGGATGGCAGCGATCCAGACCACCATCTGGCCCGGCGCGGAAGCGCCCCGCCGGCGGGGCCGGCGGGGCGCTCCACGAGTGGTCGGAGGAAGCTACGGAGCGGTCACCTCGAGCGTGATCGCCTCGTGGTCCTGGTTCGATCCCGCGGTGCCGAGGAGGCTCCAATCGGTGAGCAGCAGGAGGCCGCTCTCCGAGGTGTCCTCGGTCCCGTTGTCGGTGGCCGCGACCGTGTCAACCGCGCCGGCGGCGATCGACGTCGCGAACGGCCACGGCGAAGCGCCAAACCCTGTTGTGTAGCGGTCGTCGCCCGGAACGATCGTGAGCCCTCCGACGGCGTCCGAGACCAGCCCGCTGTTGTACCAGTCGACCGCGAACACCGAGACGCCCATCGGCTGCCCGACCTCGTCAGCGGTGTCGATCCCGATCTGCTCACCGCAGATCGTGAGCGTCGTATTGCCGCTATTCGTGCTGTGCCCGGTGAAGAAGAACGCGGCGGCGTCACCGGTCGCGAGATCGATGGCGTAGGTCACGTTTCGTCCATCGCCCACGGTGAAGAGGCCGCTGAGATCGAGGTTGATCACGGCGAAGTCGGCGTTCCCGTCACCGGTGGTATCGAGGTCGAACTCGAATGTGGCCGGCGCCACCGAGTGGACCTGGCGGTCCCACGTGTTGACGGCGAACTGCAGCGCGAGCGGCGAGTCGCAGCCGAGGACCGCGCCGACGACCGAGCGGAAGCCGACGTAGTGGAGGTCGACATCGGCGATGTTGTCGCCGAGCCCGGTCGCCGGGTCGTCGGGGCTCGTCGCGATGAGCGAGAAGCTCCCGACCTGGGCCACACCCACGCCGCTGTTCGTCAGCGTGGTCGAGGCGCCGGACGCGACCGTCGACGCGGCCGCGTCCACGTTGCCCGCCTTCCGGGGCAGCGTCTGCCACGGGAGGTGGAGCGGACCGGCGTCATCCGCAGTCGTGCTCGTGTCGTTGAGCCAGAGGTAGCCGTCGTACTCGAGCGTCTGGAGGACGCTCCCGCTGGCTCCGGTCGAGCCCGAGTTCAGCGTCCACGCCCGGAGGGCGGCGCCGCTGATCGTGGCCGTCACGTCGAACGCCGCCTCGCTGTGGGCAGCGATCGTGACGCTCGCAGGAGCGCCCACCGACACCGCGCCGTTCGTCGCGTCGTTTGCGAACCGGAACGTCGAGGTGATCGCGTACGTCACGGCCGAGCCGGAGTAGTTCTTCACCCGGATCGTCTTCGTCGACGATGCGGAGGACCCGCTGACGTCGTGGAAGCCGAACGACACCGCGGCCGATTCCGTCCCGTCGACCCAGGCGGCCGCCGGCGAGCCGAGGGCCCGGTCGACCCTGACCTCGCCGCCACCGATCCGGGTGATCGGGGCCTTGTCGCCACCGAACACCGCCGGTCGGTTCATGATGTCGGTCTCGGCCGTGTTGATGAGCACGGCCTTGATCTCGAGCGGCCCGCGCGTCGGGTAGGCGTCGCGCAGGAGCGCCGCGGAGCCCGTGACCATCGGCGCCGCGCCGGAGGTGCCGCCAAACGGCGACGTCCCGGTTCCGGTGCCGACCTCGGCCGACACCGACGCGCCGGGCGCGCCGATCTCCGGCTTGATCAGGTTGTTCAGGTTGTCCGGGCCACGCGACGACGAGCCGACCATGTGGCCGACGAGCGGGATCCCGTTCGTCGGGTCAAAGGTCGCCCGGGCGGCGGCGTTCTTCATGAGGGTTGCGGTCGACTGGCTGACCATATAGCCGGGGATCGCGTGGCAGGCGTCGCTCGGGCACAGACCGAGCGTGCCGTCGAACGGGTCGTCGGTGGTGACCAGGCCGATGAGCCCGATCTTGCCGCCGGCCAGGGCGATGTTCGCGATCTTGGCGCTGAAGTTGCAGGTGCCGCGATCGACGAGGACGACCTTGCCCGTCAGGGACCCGGCGGCGAACGGATCGCAGCCGAGCTTGTTGCCGCCGGCGCCGTCGCCGAACTGGATCGGGACACCGGTGAGGGTGAAGTCGAGCGGATGCGACCAGGACTGGAAGACGGCCTCGCGCGGGGCGGCCGCGCCGGTCGTGGAAACGAAGATCGCAAAACCGGTCGAGGACGGCGTCGCGGTCTGGGCGACCGACAGCGCGCCCGGCGCGGAGGCCGGCGTACCGGCCTTGTACGGCTTGTCGCCGCCGTTGCCGGCCGACGCCACGACGAGGGTCCCGGCCGCTGTGGCCGTTTCGACGGCCTGCGACAGGTCGTCGTCGCCGGACTGCCCGTAGTCGGACCCGAGCGACATGTTCAAGACGTCGACGCGGTCGCTGACGCTGCCGTCGCCGTTCGGGTCGAGGGCGAAGTCCATGCCCTCGATCAGCGCGACACCGCTGCACGACGTCGTGACGGACGAGCAGACCTTGACGGCGTAGAGCTTCGCGCCGGGTGCGACCCCGATCGCCCCGCCGATGATGTCGGCGACGTGCGTGCCGTGGCCGCCACCGCAGCCGATGAACGACGGGCTGCAATCGATCGGGTCGGGATCGCGAGCGAGCGGCGGGCTGCCGGCGGCGCCGGTCCACGCCTCGCCGACGAAGTCGTAGCCGCCGACGACCTTGGCCGTCGGGAAGAGCTTCTTGCCTTTGTACGACTCGGTGATGATCGTGTTCTTCGTGTCCTTGGTCTTCACGCCATAGGCGTTCTTGTAGCCGGTGATGTCCCCGGGCCCGCCGAACGCGGCGTGCGTGTAGTCGACCCCGGTGTCGAGGATGGCGACGCGGATCCCGGTGCCGTCGAAGCCCGCGGCATGGACCGCGGTCCCGCCGATGTACGGGACGGTCTCGGACAGGTCCAGCTGGTAGTTGCGGACCGGGTTGATCGCGAGGACGCGCTGGTCCGCGGCCAGCTTGGCGAGCTGCGTCCGATCGACCGTGACGATGATCGCGTTGATCGCGCGCTGGGCGGATGCGTCGAGCGTCGCCTTCGCGTCGAGCTGCTTGATCCGGGCGACGACAGCGGCCTGCTGAACCTTGACCGCGGCAAACTGGCGCTTCTGCGCTGCGCCGCTCTGGGCAGCAACCCGCCCGACGGGCTTGGCCGAGAGGCGGACGACGACCTGGATCCGCCCGGTCCGGGCGACGAGCGACTGGTCGAGCTTGGCGAGGACAGCCTTGTCGGTGACCCGAATCGGCGTCGAGAGCCGATTGTCCTTGAGTGGGTCCGCCGCGATCGTCGCCGACGGCAGGGCGCCGCCGAGCAGCAACGCCGTCGCACCGACGGCGGTGAGCAGCCTCCGATTCATGAGCCTCCCTTCAGGCAATGCCTGAACTCCTCCACGCACGGATCGAGTGGACAGCATGCCCAAGCGGCTCCCGACCGCGGGTCTGGGCGGTGTCCGAAACCCCGTGATGACACCGATGCCGGCCCTCCCGGGGCCGGCGCGTCCGTTGGTGGACGATACGGCGGTCGTTTGCGCGTGGTCAATCGAGGGTGGTCGGGTGGGTTCATCTGACAGATGTTTGGCGGTGCGGCAACGCAACGGGGCCGCGGCGCCCCGGACATGACGAAGCCCGGTCTCGCGACCGGGCTTCGTCGTCCACTCGGATGGGGTCGGTCAGTTGACCGTGATCTCGCTCCAGAGCTGATCGCCCACGACCTCGTGGATCCAGTCGAGGACTGCGCCGCGGTCCGTCCGGTAGTAGTAACCGACGCCGCGGCAGCCGGCATTGAGGATTCCCCACGAGGACACCGCAACGACCTGGTTGCTCGTCGCCGGCCAGAAGACCGGACCGCCCGAGTCACCGTTGCATGTCCCGCCCCGGTCGTTGCCATTGCCTTCGGCGACGAGCGTGTAGCCGCCGCTGTTCGCGCTGGAGAGATTGGTGAAGATCAGGTCCGCCTGGAGGCGAACACGGAATGACACGGTGTTGTTCTGGCCGACTCCTGGGCCACCACCGGGCGGGGTGATCTGGCGGTAGCTCAGGCCGTAACCCGAGACGCGCATCGTCACGTCCTGCGTGCCGCGGGCCGTCGCGAGCTGGTCGATGGTGTTCGCACCGGCGAGCTCGGCGTACTCGGGCTCGGCGATCGCCTGGTCGAAGATGACGATCCCGATGTCGTGGATGTCCGGGAAGCCGGCGAAGTTGTCGAACCCGTAGTTGAAGAGCGTGCTCGTCTCGGCGCACCAGACGCCGAGACCGTTGCCGAGCGTCCCGCTGCAGGACGTCGGGTAGCCGGTTCGCGGGTCGTTGACCGGACCGAGCTGCGATCCCACATCCTGGAGGAACCAGGCGCGGGCATGGGCGGCGAGGGTCCCGGCCGGGGTGGCGGGCAGGCCGTCGTCGGTGCAATGGCCGGCCATCAAGGCGACGGTCGGCGAGAGAAGCTCCGCCGTGCAGCGATGCAGGAACACCCAGTTCGCGTCGTAGAAGGCGATCAGCCCCACGAACAGATGCTCGTCGTCCGGCCGATAGTTCTTGGTGATCGCGGCCGCGGGCGCGGCAGCGGTGAGCACCAGCCCGAAGGCGGCCGCGAGTGCGAGAAAACCTCGGCGCATATGCAGATCTCCCGTCGTGACGACGGGACCGCGCCGCATCTCGCGATCCGAGCCGTTTCCTCCACGAGCGCCGCATCTCGCCCGGTCTCAACCGCGTCAGGGTAACGCGGCCGGCGGCCGACGTGCCAGACGCGACCGCGACCCGCCGGTGCGCGCCGGCACCGTCCGGGCGAGCTACGCGAGCTTCGCGACGAGCTCCTGCACCGCGGCCGCGGAGGTATCGAACGCGGCCTGCTCGTCGGCGGAGAGCTCGATCTCGAAGACCTTCTCCATCCCGCCACGGCCGAGCACGACCGGCACCCCGACGAACAGGTCGCGGGTCTTGAACTCGCCCTGGAGCAGCACGGCGCACGGCAGGACCCGCTTCCGGTCGCGGAGGATCGCGTCGACCATCTCGAACGTGGAGGCGGCCGGAGCGTAGAACGCGGAGCCGGTCTTCAGGAGCGCCACGACCTCGGCGCCGCCGTTGGCGGTTCGCTCCTCGAGTGCCCGGACGCGGTCGGCAGGGAGCAACTCCGTGATGGGCACGCCCGCGACCGTCGAGTAGCGCGACAGCGGGACCATCGTGTCGCCGTGGCCGCCGAGGACGAAGGCGTGAGTGTCCTCGACGCTCACCCCGAGCTCCTGCGCGATGAACGTCCGGAAGCGGGCCGAATCGAGGATGCCGGCCATTCCGAGGACCCGCTCGCGGGGGAAACCGGACGCCTGCATCGCGACGTGACACATCGCGTCGAGCGGGTTGGTGACGATGATCAGGATCGCGTTCGGGGAATGCTGGGCGGCCGCCTGCACGACGGACCGGACGATGCCCGCGTTCTTCGCGAGCAGGTCGTCGCGGCTCATCCCCGGTTGGCGGGCGAGCCCCGACGTGACGACGACGATGTCGCTGTCGGCGGTGTCGGCGTAGTCGTTCGTGCCGATGACGCGGCTGTCGTGGCCGACGACCGGCGCCGCCTCGGCCAGGTCGAGGCCCTTGCCTTGCGGCAGACCCTCGACGATGTCGACGAGGACGACGTCGGCCAGGCCGGCCTCGGCGATCCGCTGGGCACTGGTCGCGCCGACGTTGCCGGCGCCGATGACGGTGACCTTGTTGCGGGCCATGAGCGGATGGACCTCAGGTGCGAGGGGCGGGCGGGTCGTGCCCGGTCATTCTAGGACGCGGGTGGGCTCGGGCCGGCGCCCGTCCACCCCGGGCTCGATCCCGTCCACCCGGGCTCGATCCCGCCGTACCGCCTTCTACCAACGGGGGTGGTACGCGGTGCCTCCCGATGCCCCGTTTCGCGCCGTTCACCAATCGGGGTAGTGGATGGCGCCAAAATCGGTCGGAATCGACCCCGATTCGGTCGGTCCCGGCCGGGTCCGGCTGCCACATACCACCGCGGTTGCTATCTGGCGCCTCGCCGCGGGCCGAGCGTCAGCCCTCGCCCGGCCCCGCGACCTTGAGCTCGGGCGCGGCGGCGTCGATGACCCGCGGGCCGGCCGACCGGACCGACTCCGGCACGCCGTCGGCATAGGTCGCGAAGTTTTCGGCGAACATGCGCGCCAGGGCGTTGGCCTGGCGATCGTAGGCATCGGGGTCCGGCCACGTCGCGCGCGGCTGGAGGACCTCCGCCGGGACGTCCGGGCAGGCGGCCGGGACGGCGACGCCGAAGATCGGGTCGGTCGTCGTCGGCACGTCGTCGAGCGCACCGGATAGCGCCGCGCGGACCATCGAGCGGGTGTGGTTGATGTTCATCCGCTCGCCGGTCCCGTAGGGTCCGCCTGTCCAGCCGGTGTTCACGAGCCAGGCGCGGACGCCATGGCGGTGGAGGCGATCGGCGAGCATCGCGGCGTACTCACCCGGGTGGCGCGGCATGAACGGCGCCCCGAAGCAGGCGCTGAACGTCGCCTGCGGCTCCTTGACCCCGATCTCGGTGCCCGCGAGCTTTGCCGTGTAGCCGCTGATGAAGTGGTACTGGGCCTGGTCGAGCGTCAGGCGACTGATCGGCGGCAGGACGCCGAAGGCATCGGCCGTGAGGAGGACGACGTTCGTTGGCTGGCCGGCCATCCCGGTCGGGTCGGCATTGCCGATGAAGTGAAGCGGGTAGGCGCCGCGGGTGTTCTCGGTGAACCGGTCTGAGTCGAGATCGAGCTCGCGCGTCCGCGGGTCGAGATCGACGTTCTCGAGGACCGTCCCGAACCGACGCGTCGTCTGGAAGATATCCGGCTCGTACATCGGCGAGAGGCGGATCGTCTTCGCGTAGCAGCCGCCCTCGAAGTTGAACACGCCGTCGTCCGCCCAGCCGTGCTCGTCGTCGCCGATCAGGCTCCGAAGCGGATCCGCGGAGAGCGTCGTCTTGCCGGTGCCGCTGAGGCCGAAGAACACGACCGAGTCGCTGGCGGCGCCGACGTTCGCCGCCGAGTGCATCGGCAGCACGCCTTCATCGGGCATCAGGTAGTTCATGACTGTGAACGCCGACTTCTTGATCTCGCCGGCGTACTCGGTCCCGACGATGAGGATCTCCATCCGGGCGAGGTTCACGAGGATCGCCGTGCTCGTCCGAGTGCCCTCGGTCGCGGGATCGGCCTGGAACGAGGGGACGTCGACGATCGTGAAATTGGGGACGAAGTCCGCCAGATCCGCGATCGAGGGCTGACGGAAGAGGTTCCGGGCGAAGATGCTCGCCCAGGCAGTCTCGGTGTAGACGCGAAGGCTGCGCCGATGGCCGGGATGGGCGCCGATGAAGCAGTCCTGGGCGTAGACGCGGCGGGTCGCCAGGTAGTCCATCAATCGCGCGCGGAGCCGGTCGTAGTGCTCGAGGGCGATGGGGCGATTGACCTCGCCCCACCAGATCTTCCCGGCCGAGCCCGGCTCCTTGACGATGAACTTGTCTTGGGGCGACCGGCCGGTGTGCTTGCCGGTGCGGACGACGAGGGGCCCCTCGGCGGCGATCAGGCCGTCGCCGGCCCGGACCGCGTCCTCGTAGAGCTCGGCAACCGAGAGGTTCGCCCGGACCGTTCGCCCGATGCCGCCGGGCGCGACGTGACCCGGGCTGGATGTCGTGGGGCGGGTGGTGGATTGCGTCATCGGCTCGGACTCCTGCGCGCGGGCGATCGCTCCCGATCGACCGGCCGCGCGTAGCTCGCGGGCCCTCGGCGCCGATGGCGCCTTGACGAGCGAGGAAGTCGGCTTCCGCAGTCGCTGTTGGCCGGCATCGTACCGCAACCCGACCGCAACTTGTCCGCAACCCGATCGTCCTGCTACGTGTCAGCCGAGTGGAAGCTCTCGATCGACAGATTCCGTCGGGCGGTCGCGATCCGGATGATCGTGCCGGCTCCCCAGTCCCCGACGAGGAGCGCGCGGGAACCGTCGACGGTCACCGCCACGGGACTCGTGAAGCCACTGAGAAACGGCTCGGCGGATACGGTCGTCGCCGCGTCGCGCGAGGCGCGCAGGACGCCGCCCTTCGCCCACTCTGCGACGACCGCGGCAGTGCCGACCGACGCGCCGAACTGACCCGTGACGATCGCCACGCCGCTGGCGGCGGCGTGGGTGTCGAGCATCGCGAGGGGCGTTGGGACGGTGGAACAGGCGCCGGCGCCGGGGCCGGTGCAGGCCGGAAAGCCCCAGTCCTGACCCTCGACGACGACGCCCAGGATGTCGCCCGGCGTTGCGTCGCCGAGGTCGTCGCGCTGGTTCATGGAGACGACGAGACGGGTGGTGCCCGGGACGAACGCGAGACCGATCGGAGCGCGGATCCCGCTCGCGACGACCCTCTGATCGGTTCCGTCAACGCGGAACGACACCACCGAGCCGGACTCGGCGAGCGTCGTTCCACAGGCATTGCACGGTGCCGAGATCCCCACGTACAGCCGCCCGTCGGGGCCGAGAGCTAGGCCGTTGACCTCGCCGACCCCGGCCGGGAACGTCACGATCGTCGCCACCGACGCGAACGCCGCGCCATCGAACCCGCGGTAGACGGTCACCCGTTCCTTTGAGGCGACGTACAAGGCATCGTCGATCCAGAGCAGGCCGAGGACGGTATGGAGGCCGCGGACGACCGTCCTCGGCACGGAGCCTGCGGTCGCCACGACCGAGATCGTGTCGGTCCCGGCGTCATCGAAGGCGGCGGTCCCGGCCCAGATCCGCCCTTCGTCGTCGACCGCGAGCGCGGCCACGTTCGGGAGGCCCGCTGCGACGACGGTCGCCGCCAGGCCGGCGGGACCCTGGATCCCGGCCCCGATGTCGACGAGCGCGTCCGTGGCGGCAGCGGAGCGTGCGGCTGACGGGGTCGCGCTCGACGGCGCGGCGCAGCCGACCAGAACGAGGCCGAGCAGGACCGCGACGAGACGCATGCCCGGAGCGTGCCGGGCGAGACCTGTCCGTTCGGTGACGACGCCCAGCCGGACTAGGCGCGATCGAACGCCTGACGCAGGTCCTCGATCAAGTCGTCGACGTGCTCGATGCCGACCGACAACCGGACGAGCGCCGGATCGACCTCGAGCTTCGAGCCGACGACCGACGCGTGGGTCATCGTCGCCGGGATCTCGACCAGGGACTCCACGCCGCCGAGGGACTCGGCGAGCGTGAAGAGCCGGGTCGACTCGGCGATCGCCACTGCCCGCCCGGCGCCGCCCCGCGGCAGGAACGAGACCATGCCGCCACCCGAACGCATCTGGCGCCCGTCGCCGACGAGCGCGGCGCCGGGATGGGCGTGGGGCCCGTCCGCTAAGCCTGGGTAGTAGACCGTCTCGACATCGTCCCGGGACGCCAGGAACCGAGCGACGGCAGTGGCATTGGCGACATGCCGCTCCATCCGGACATGCAGCGTCCGCAGGCCGCGCAGGACGAGGAAGCAATCGAGCGGCCCGGGGACCCCGCCCATCGCGTTCTGGAGGAAGTGGAGCCGTTCGGCGATGGCATCGTCGCGGGTCACCGCGATCCCGAGGATCGTGTCGGAGTGACCACCGAGGTACTTCGTCGCCGAGTGGAAGACGATGTCGGCGCCGAGCTCGAGCGGGTTCTGGAGGGCCGGCGAGGCGAACGTGTTGTCGACGACCAGGAGCGGCCGCTCGGCTCCCGACTGGGCGGCCCGCTCGCGGATCGTCCGGGCCGCCGCAGCGATGTCCGTCAGCTTCAGGGTCGGGTTCGTCGGGGTCTCGAACCAAACGAGCCGGGTACGCTCGGTCAGCTCCTCCCACAGGACGTCGGGTCCACCGCCGAGGTCGGCGTAGCGGGCGGTCGCGGCCCCGCCCGGACGATGGACGCGCTCGAGGTAGCGATATGTCCCGCCGTACACGTCGTCACCGACGACGATCTCCTCGTCCGACGACGCCAGCTGGGCGATCGCGGCCGTCGCCGCCGAGCCGCTCGAGAAGGCGATCCCGTGGCTGCCCCGCTCGAGGGCTGCGACGGCGCGCTCCAGCCGATCGCGGGTCGGGTTCACGCTCCGCGCGTAGTCGTATCCGCGACGCGGCCGGTTCACCCCGTCCTGGGCATAGGTCGAGGTCTGGTAGATCGGCGGCGACACGGCACCGGTGATCTCGTCGGGTTCGGCGCCGGCGTGGACCGCGCGCGTCTCGAACCGGTCTTCCGAAGGGGCCATCACGCCAATGATGTCATCTGCGCGACCCGGGCCGTCGAACCAATTCGTGCTAACGTTCAGGTGCACGTTTCAACCGTCCGCTCCGGAGCCCCCGATGGCCAGCAACCCCACCGTCGCCCCCACCCCGACCGCCGCTGCGGCGACGACCGCCCCGCCGCCGGTGGGGCGTCTCGCCACGTGGCGCTACGTCATGAACACCGCCAACCTGCCGGCTGGGATGACCCACCCGGATGCGGTCAGCAAGTGGCTCGTGATCACGCGTGCGGCCGTCTTCTCGATGACCGCGACCTCTGGGCTGATCGGTGCCCTGCTCGCCGTCGGCGCGGCGCGGCTGACTGGTGAGGTCACCGTCAACTGGCTGTACCTCGTCCTGGCGGTGGTCGGGCTCGTCGTTGCCCACGCGGCGAACAACATGATCAACGACTACTTCGACCTCGAGGGCGGGATCGACACCGACGACTACGTCCGAGCCCAGTACGCCCCGCACCCGATCCTCTCGGGCTGGGTCACGAAGCGCCAGCTCGGCGCGGCGATCCTCCTCGCGAACGCGATCGATCTCGGGATCATGCTGTTCCTGACGGCCGCCCGCGGCCCGCTCGTGATCGCCTTCGCGCTCGCCGGACTGTTCATCTCGGTCTTCTACGTCGCGCCGCCGATCCGTCTCAAGCACATCGGCCTCGGCGAGCCGGGCGTGTTTCTCGTCTGGGGCCCGCTCATGGTCGTCGGGACGTTCTTCGTCGCGACCGGCCAGATCCCGGCCTGGACCTGGGTAGCGTCGCTCCCGTACGCGATCCTCGTGACGACCGTTCTCTTCGGGAAGCACATCGACAAGATCGACGCCGACAAGAAGAAGGGCGTCCGGACGATGCCGGTGATCCTCGGCGAGCGCCGTGCCCGCGACGTCGCCCGGGTCCTGATGATCGCCTTCTATCCGATCGTCATCGGCGCGGTTTTCGTCGGCTGGGTCGGGCCGTGGCTCGCCCTCGTCCTCCTGGGAATCCCGCGCCTGCTCGAGACCCTCACGACGTTCTCGAAGCCGCGACCCGAGGTCGCGCCGTACAGCTACGTCGGCTGGCCGCTGTGGTTCGTCGGCGCCGCGTTCGTTCACACGCGGCGGGCCGGCGGCCTCCTCGTCCTGGGCCTCCTCATGAACGCGATCCTGCCGATCCGGCTGCCCTGGCTCTGAGCCCTGGTAGGCATCCCGTCCGGACCCTGCCGAGGGCCCAGGATGAGCCGAATCCGTCGCCAGATCTGCGGGTCGGTGATGGAGTCGTGATGGGCCGGTAACGAGCGCACTCGCAGGATCGCGTTCGCTGTGAGTGACGACCGGCTCGCCACCGTTCGCACCGCGGTGATCCGGGCCTGGTACGAAGCTGGCACCGGGTCCCGTCTCCGCATCCGGATCACGTTCGCCGACGCCACGACGGG
This sequence comes from Candidatus Limnocylindrales bacterium, assembly GCA_036505555.1. Taxonomy (GTDB): domain Bacteria; phylum Chloroflexota; class Limnocylindria; order Limnocylindrales; family CSP1-4; genus CF-46. The sequence goes on from DASXTH010000072.1 coordinate 14,545, forward strand.
CGGCCAGATTCGCTCGACGGTCGTGTCGACGACTGACGAGGCCTGCGCGGTCCTCCGCGACTGGTTGACAACCGGCCGCGGAAAGTCGCCCTGAACCCGGAACGGGTCAGATCGTGGCCCGCGGCCACGCGGTCAGGGCGTCTCGCGCTTCGTCGTCCGGCGCGGCTTCCGAGCCGGCTTCGAGGGTGGCGGCGGCGCCACCGTTCCGAGCAGGCGATTGACGTCCTCGCGGAGGGCCCGCAACTCCCGGACCTCCGCTTCGAGCGCGGCGACCCGCTCGCCATCGCCCGGGGCCCGCTGCGCCTGACGGAGCTCGGCGACCTGGCCACGCAAGTCGGCCAGTTCTTCGTCTCGATCATGCACGGCGTTCACCAGCGCCCCGACGTCGGCATCCGCCGACGCCGTCAGAGCACTGCTCGGCCGACCGATCGAGTAGTAGCTCACGGCACCACCCGATTCGAACAGGGTCACCTCATCGCCTGATCGCGGGGAGCGGATCAGCCCGAGCAGATCCCCGATGAGGGCGAGCGGATCGTCGGTCCTCTCGGCGGCTCGGCGAACGGAGATTCCCTGCTCGGTGAGGCGCTTGTCGACCTGGTCTGTCGGCCGGCCGACGACATTCCCGACGCGGAAGCCGGGATCGGCCGGGCCGCGGCCCAGCGAGCGTCGGGCCGTGTCAGCGACCATTCGGCCGGCCACGTTGGCCCGCGTCCATGCGTCGTGGATCAACGCGCCGAAGTCAGTGCTCTGGGCCAGGTCGACGTTCGACCGCCCGGTCGAGTAGCGGTATTTCGGCGCCTCGCGGGCGGCGTCCGGGTCACGCTCCGGCGGCTCATACCGACCGAAGAGATCGGGTAGCACCATGCAACAGAACTCCTCGACGACCCGCTGCACGAGCGGCATGACCGGAACCACCGACAGCCAATAGTCGATCGTGGGGAAGCTCTTCACATATCGCCGCCGCGAGAAGTTGCAGACCTTGTAGACCTGGCCGTCGCGAATGTTGATCGAGCCAAGGTAGATCCGCTCTCCGCCGGCGCACGCGGGGCAGGCAACCATCAGCTCGTCGCACAGGCAGTCCTTGAGGTACTGGATGAGGCCTGCCACGAGGTCGCGGAACGCGAGGAGGATCTGCCGTCGATACTCGGCGAGCTCATCGAGCGGGAACCGGTATTCCGGCTCGAGGACCCGGTCGGGGAGGACCGTGATCGTGTCGCTCCAGTAGTTCAGCACGTAGGCAAACCCGGATTCCTCGTTCGCCGCCCCGGACACCGGGCCGACCTGCACGGGCAGCTCGTAGTTGGCGACCACCTTGTGGCCTTCGAGCGAGATCGCGGTGACGTTGCAGTCGTCCTCGTTCACGACGAGCAAGACGCCGGTCGGCTCGTACGGCACGAGCTTGACCGGTCCATCACCGATCTCGATGTTGGCGCGCTGAGATCCGGTCAGGCCGTCGAAGGCGATTACGTGACGGGTCCCGATCCCGGCCGGGCCCGCGACCACGTACACCGTCCCGCCGTCCCCGGCACGCGGCGCCACCGCGAGATCATCGCTGCCCTCGGGCACCTCGACGATCGGCCCGAACGTGGCCGGCGTCCCGATCGTGAAGCTCACCAGGCGGGTGTACTCCGGAACCGGGTTGCCCTCGTCGGTGCCGACCGCGGTCGCGTAGCCGCGGCCTTCGTCGGTCAGGACGAGATGACCGGACGCCCGGAACTCGAGCACCGGAGGCATGCTCGGGTCGACGGCCGTTGGATCGATCTGGAACAGGCCGCGCCGGGCACCGATTGCGTACACCTGCTCGGGATCCGCACGAGTGGTCGCCAGCGAGAGGAGCTCGACATCGCAGATCGTCACGAGCTCGCCCCAGTCGACCCCGTCGTCCCTGACCCGCCCGGCCCGGAAGAGCGTGTTCTGGCCGTTCTTCGTCGGGGCGATGACATAGACCCGACGGCCGTCCGGCGAGAAGGCCACATCGGTGATCGGCCCGGCGCCGGAATCCGGCTCGGCGTCGTCGGCGACGACCGTCCCGGAGATGGGTGCCAGCCGCTGGAGGACCACCGGCTCCTGGAGGTCGTATCGGTTCAGCCCGCTCGACGGGTGGATCGGATTGATCCCGCCGCCGACCGTCCAGACCTCGCGCTTGCCGGGTCGGACGCGGATCCGCTGGTGATGGTCCGACGCGAAGATCGTATCCATCCCCGGGAACAGATCGGAATACTCAGGAAACGGCGTCGCCCCGTCGAACATCGCGCAGAACGTCTCGCTCTCCAGGAGCTTGCGAAGCTCGACGTAGAAGCCACGCATGATCTCGTGCTCGCGACCCGAGAGGTAGATCGTCTGGCTGGCCTTCGGGTTGAGGATCTGGGCGATGAGGGACGCGAGGATGGCCTGGCGCTCCCCGATCCGGCCGCGGCGCTGGGTTTCCGTTCCGAGCTGATCCCGGACGAATGTCTCGATCGGCGCGATGCACTCCTCGTACACCCGGTTCCAGAAATCCCCGGCCAGCGGGTTCTTCCGTTTGTCCCAGCCCGGGTCGTAGAGCTCGACGTGGAACTCGCGACCTCGCACGACATCGTTCGTCATGAACAACGACAAGTCGCCGCGACCATCGATGACCACGCCGTCGTTCGTCATCTGGTCCAGGACGTCGAACGACTCGGTCTCGTCGATGTTGACGTCGTTTCCGTCGCAGTCGATCGCGTAGCCGGAACCGACCGAGATCGTTCGGCGGTCGCCCTCCTTGGCGTCGGGACCGCACTGGACGCGGAGGCCGCACACGATCCCCCAGCCATGGAGGTGCTTCTTGTGGTGGCGGAGCGTGCTGCCTTCGCAGAGGACGTCGATCGCGTCCTGGACCGTCTGCGCGCCGGGGATCGCGCACGCCTCGTTATCGAACGAGACGTCGTCCGCGGCGATCATCGTCAGCGACGGGAAGGGCTCGCGGCAGTCGTGGACCGCGGTCGCGGCGCCGCCCTCGGTCTGGACGAGGGCGAGTGGCGCGTAGTGATGGACGATTCCGTCGGGCGGACGCGAAAGCGGGCGCTCCAGGGAGTCGCGTGGCCATTCCACGTCGTGGGTCGCCGTCCGGGCCGGGATGAGCCAATGGTCGCCGGTGTTGTAATGACCGGGCTCGAAGCGGATCTGGACGCCGTCCTCCAGATCGAGGTACCCGTCGCCTGGGCCTTGCGCGACGGTGATCGCGGCGCTCGTCGGGTTGTCCCAGCGACGGATCCGAGGGTTGCCGGGGAAGTCGTTCCGGTCGACCGCCGGCCCGGCGATCGTGAGCTCGTCGTTGGTCGGCGGCTGGGACACGGTCGCGAGCACGCCCGGCCGTCCCTGGAGCTCCCGGGTATCGTCGATCAGCTCGACCAGCTGGTTCGTCGCGAACCCGAGCACCGAGTCCCGGCCGAGGCTGCTGACCGCCAGGGTGTTGCCGATCTGGCCGATCCAGAGCACCGCGATCGATGCGTTCTCGCGGGACCAGGTGAACGTCGCGGTCCCGAGCTCGCCGGGGTCGTGCACGTGGACTCGGTAGAGCTGGTTCTCGAGGCCCTGATAGCGGGCGTCGGGCGGGATGTCACAGATGTCGTCCGCATCCGCGATGGGCGTCGCGCGTGCGGCCAGCCGACCGGTGCTCGGTGGCCGATCGCCGCCCGTCGTGCTCCCGGCGAACAGGTCCGGCAGCGGCGCGATGGTCGCGCAGTCCGTGACGAGGTCCGGGCCGACGTGCTTGATCCGGACCTGAGCCATGGTCCGCGTGCGGGTCGCCGTGTCGAGTCCGCCGAGCGCCGGCTCGAGCAGGGCCGGGTCGTCGACCGCCGTGATCGAGCGGAGCCACGCATCGAGGTAGACCAGGTAGGTCCCGTCTTCGAACTCGACGGTGGGCGGAGACCCGGCGGCCCCGCCCGACGCGAGCTCCGGAGCCGGAAGGTCCGGCTGGGTCGTGTACGAGGCGAGTCGCCGAACCCGGGCGCCCTCGATCTCGGTGTCGTCGAGGGAGGGCTCGACGGCGAGAGTCCGCGCGGCCTCATCGACCGATGCGATCCGGACGACCTGCGGCTCGATGGCACCGCTCGGATCCCGGATCTCGATCCACTCATCTGCGGTGAGCTGACGGTCGTCGACCACGATCCGCTCGACGGTGACCTGATCCGCGGCGAGGCTCGTGACTTCGATCTCTTCGGCGTCGAGCTCGCACAGGAGTCCATCGACGTACAGCCGGCCCGCTCCGATCGTGAGGTCGGCGCCGCCTGGCGTGATGCCGATCACGAAGCCGCCGCCGACCTTCGGGACCCCGCGCCGGCCGATCGTGTCGATCCGGGTCGTCTCGCCCAGGTACGACCCGATGTCCTGCGACTCGTTCCAATCCGCGTCGAGCTGGACGCGACCCTGTTGCATCCCGACGTCGTGGAAATGCTTGCGCGGCCGGAAGGTCGCTCGGCTGATGTCTCCGTTCATCCGGGTGCTCCTCAGGTCACGTAGAAGATCCCGGCGTCGAGCCCGGATCGGAGGTATTCGTCGAGGGCAATTCGCAGGTTGGCCTCGCGCTGGGGCTGCTTGAGCGAGCTGAAGGCGCCCATCTCCGAGCCGTCCTCGGCGCCGGTCCGGAGCTCACGGGCGCAGCCGATCGCGAGCTGGCCGTAGCCGGGATCGCCATAGTCGATCGACGTGAAGGCCGGGCCCAGACGAGCCCGGTTCCGGGCGATCGCGGCGGGAGATGTCAGACCGACGAGGGCGAGGTCCGGCTGACATCGGAAGCGGCGTGGCGTCGTCGATCCGGCGGGGACGTGACAGAAGCGGACGCAACCAGCCTGTCGGCGGCTGACCGTCAGGAGCTCGGTGAACAACGAGTTCGACGCCTCGATCCGGTCGACCGTCACCGAGCCCATGACGGTCGCCTCGTCGAGGCGCAGATCGGCGCCCGGCGCGGCGATCGCCACGCCGGAAACGGTGCCAAGGGTCCCGTCGACGATCGAGTCCGCGATCGAGATGCGACGGACCGCCGCCGACGCGTCGAGCGGGCCGCTGATCGTCCGGTCGAGCGAGACCGTGAGCGATGCATTCCGCGTTGCCAGCCCGGTCCCGGAGCGGACGGTGAGGCCGCCCTCGCTTGGGACGAGGGTGCAGTCGACGACCCGGAGCCGGCCCAGATTCCCGGGCCGCACGGTCAGCGCCCCCTCCATGAGGAGGCCGCTCACGACCAGCTCTCCGGCGTTCAGCGCGTTCGCCGACGCGGTGCCCCGAACCGCCAGCGGGCCGTGGAGGTGGGGCCGCAGGCGCTTGTCCGCGGCGATCCGGCCGGTCGTCCGGACGGGCGCTCCACCGATCCCAGGATCCTGGCGCTCGTCGGGCCAGTCGGCCGCGACGATCGCGAGGCGCCAGCCGGCAGGGACCGCGATCGTCGCCGGCCCGGCGAGGGACTCGTCATAACGGGCGCTGTCCATGACGACGATCAGCCCGAACCCTGTGGCGGTTTCCGCCGCGGCGGCCGACCACGCCGCGATCGCCTCGCCGAGGGTTGCCACGATCGGAGCAGACACGGTCGATTCGGCGAGGGTGTCGACGTCGCGGGTCACCCCGATCTGGAACGTGACCTCGTCCGACTCCAGCCAGAGCTCCGTCGAGTCGCGGCGGTCGTAGGGACCGCCGCCCAGATCCCCGCTGAAGCCCCGGCTGTAGTCGACGACGACCCGGACGGGGTCGATCCCGGCGGCGAAGGCCAGCCGGCCCCGATCCGGGTCGACGCCGGCCACGATGGAGCGTGCGAGGGCGGGGCCGCCGGCGGCGGGGAGGTAGTGGTGACTTCCGGGCGGGCGATGCCAGCTCGACAGGTCGCAGGTCGTGAGCTCCAGGGGCGTCACCTCGGTCAGGTGGTCGGGGTCATCCGCGGTCGCGAACCAGATCGCGAAGGGGATGCTGTCGGCGCGGAAGAACGAGCCGCCGGGTGGATCCTGGCCGTCGACGTCCGCCTGGCGGATCGCCTCCAGCTCAGCCGCCAGATCGAGCCGGGGCAGCCGGCCGGGGACATCGGGCTCGGCGGCAAGATGGCTGATCTCGCGCTCGGTTCTCGGGGGGTTGAACAGGGGGACCGCGAGACCCACGGGATCGAACGTGTATCCGGCCGACGCGGCATCGACCATCCTCGCCCAGCCGTTGGTGATCCGGTAGGGCTGGAGTCGCCACAGGAACAGCCCGATGTGGGGGACGTTGTAGCGGCCGCGCCCCACCATGGCGTTCCGTTCGGCGAATGGAGAGGCCAGGTTCCTGACGTCGATCGTGTGGGCCGATCGGTCGAACGGTCCGTCGAGCTTCGCGAGCGCCCGCGCCACACGGAGGTCTGGCGTCGCGACGTTCGCCGGCCGGACGTGCTTCATCGTCTGCGTCGTCGCAAGGAGCTGGAAGAACTCGACGGCCCGTGCCCGCCAGCCGGTCACGTCCAGCGCGACCTGCTCGAGGACCGCCGCGGTCCCTTTCCGGCGTCGATAGCCGATCGAGTTCGCGACATATGACCGCTGGCTGAAGCGTCGCGGGAGGACCGACAGGCCGGCTTCCTGCTCGAGCGCGGCGGTGGCGAGCGCCTGGGTCCCGACCAGGTCGCCGAGGTACGGCACCACCCAGCGATCCGCCGTCTCGATGAACCAGTTCTCGTACAGCCGCTCGATGTCGTGGTCGACGACGTCGAGCTGCTCGGCCAGGACGGCGACGAGGCCGCGCAACGCGAATCCATGCTCGGCGTCGCGGACCCGATCGACCGCCGGCAGCAGCGCATACAGGCGATCCGCCGAGGAGCTCACCGTCGTCTCCCGAGGACGATTCCGGTCGGCGCACCGTTGATCGTCACCAGCTGTGCGGGCAGGAGCCCCGCCGGCCCGCGCCGGCCCGGCATCGAGCGAAGGATCGGCGCGTCCGGCCTGGTCTCGCCGGTGAACCAGATCCCATCGGAATCGAGATCCACCGCCAGCACGCCCGGGACCGCCTGGATCGCCGCGCCGACCTCGCTGACCGAGACACGCTGGGCGAGCCCGCGGCGAGCGAACGAGAACGTGTCGAGCAGCCTCGAGCGGACGTCGGCGAGGACCCGCGTCTCGTCGTAGCCATCGACGACGAAGACCCCGGCCTCGAGGTCGAACGTGCGGAGCTCGCACGGGATGATCCGCACCGGCAGGTGACCGTCGCTCTTGGCGCGGATCTCCGCGGCCAGGTTGCGGATCGTCGGGATCGGCGCGGCCGCGGCGCCGTCGACGCCGGCGATGGTCAGGAGGATGACTCGGCGTCGCCCCTCCCAGACCCAGCGAGCCTCGCTCTTGGCGATGCCGGCGAAGGATCGGGCCAGGTTCGCGCAATCGTCGAGGGTGACGACCCGATCGAAGGTCTGGACCGTCCGGGGGGCGTTCGTGCGGGCCGCATCGCGGGTCTCTGGGTCGGCGCCACCGGACGTCGGAAGCGGGTTCGATACGCTTCTCGCCCCGAGCGGGCGCGTCATCAGCAGCGACAGCTGGCCCGCCGCAACGTTTCCGACGGCCCCGATCCCGACGCGGTAGGTGGCCCGGACGTTCTCGACCCCGGACGGCAGCCGCGCCCCGAGCCGGCCGTCCCCGAAGGCGATCGTGGCGCTGCCATCGTCGGCGATCCGGGTCACGTAGCGCCGATCGCGGGGCCCGAGCTCGTCCAGCCCGGGTGCCGGCTCCCAGGTCACGCTGTCGACCTCGAGCTCGAGCGTACTTGCCGCGCCGCCCGTGGTCGGTGCCGGGACGAACGTCAGCGGCTTCTGCTTGAGCGTGAAGGCCTGGAAGGGACGGGAGCCGTCGCCGCTGCCGAGGACCTCGTCCTTCGTGTCGCCGTGGGTCGACATGGCGACATTCGCGAGCACCACGGTTGCCGCCCGGTCGAACGCGATCGACAGCGGCTCGGCAAACTGGATCGTTGCTCGACCGGGCTGGTCCGGCACTGGGCTGATCAGCTCGACGACCCTCGCCTCGGCGACGACCTCTGCGTCGGTTGGCGCGGCGATCGGGAGGACGTCCGGATCCCCAACCGGGCTGGACATGGTGCCGGTGGCGCCGCCAGCCGTTCGGACCGGCCACGTCCGGATCGACCCGGCGATCGTGGCCGGCCCGGTGACGACCACCACGTCGCGCGGGGCAAGACGCACGGGGCCCGCGGCCGTGACCACCGACGGCCGGGAGCCCTCCACGACCTCCAGGCGAGCGCGCGGTCCGCGAACGATCACGCTCCGGCCGACGGCAAACCCGTCGAGCGGATCCTCGACCTCGACCGTTCGCCCATCGACCGGATCGAACCGCGGAACGGCCGCGAGGCCCAGCTCTTCGCTGTCGATGTACACGACCGTGTCGCGGACGTGGGCGTTGAAGATCTCGTTCAGCTTCTCGCCCTCGAGGACGATCCGGGTCGTCTTCGCACTGAGCGTGAACCCGGTCCGGGCGTCGTCGGCGATCGCCGCCGCGCCGAGCCTCGGGGCAGGCCGGTACAGCTCGGCGTAGCCCGGCCGCTGCAGGACGATCCAGCCGCCGGGTTGGACGCGCGGATAGATGGCGTCGAGGAAGATCGTCCGATCCGGGTCCGGCTGGTCGGCGGCGATGGCGTCGAGCTTCAGGTTCGGCCAGTCGCCACCCCGCGTCCCGGCGCGAGCGACCCGCTCCCGGATGGCGAGTTGCAGGGTCGCCCAGTCGGGCGCGGCGGCGCCGAACAGGGCCGCCCGCTGGCGGAACGCGTAACAGCGGACCTCCTCGGTGGCGGGCTTGACCCAGCGGCCCGGACCGCGATACCCGAGCCCGCGCTGCCATGCGACGCGGGTGACCCCGCGAGATGCGTCCGGCTCGACGGTCGTCAACTGGCGCATGTCCCAGGCCTCGCTCGCCGCGCTGTGGACGCGCTCCCGCCCAACGAACAGGATCGCGTCGCCGGGGCGAAGGTTCGTCGCGATGCCCTCGAGCCACGCCTCCGTGTCCCGATCCTTGGGAGTCCGCCGGTCCGCCGACTGGACCCGGATCTTGTTCCAGGCGGGCCGCGCCTCGATCGTCTCGTCGGTCTGGAAGGTCTGCGGCAGCTCGTCCTGGCCCGGCACGCTCTGGACCTTGACGCCCTTCTCGATCGAGACGCGAGCGGGAGCTCCCGGTGCGGTCTCCACCTCGAACGCCAGGGGGCCGCTCGAGGCCACGCCGGGCCGCGGTTGGTAGCCGACCGTCGCGGCGAGCTCGTACACCGATCGTCGCTCGGTTGCCGTCCGGAGGAAGCCTTCGTTGGCGATCCGTTCTTCGTAGAAGGTCAGGACGTCGAGCACGGTCGACCAGGCGTCCACGAGCGCGACCGACGGGTCGTCGTCGCTGCGGGCGGTCAGCGTCCGGAGCTCCGGCTGTGACGCGAACCGGGCGAGCATGGCTGCGCGGAAGCGCCCGTGCGTCCCGACGCGATAGGCGAGCGCAGACAGGCCGGGTGGGTTGTCGATCGGAGCCACGGCGCCGCCCGGCGCGCTGCAGCAGCCGCACTCCGGCAGGAGCGCCTCGAGGGTCGTCATCGCCCGCCCCTCAGCGTGATCGTCAGCTGCCCGTTCTCCGCGAAGTTCCGGTCGTTGTCGAGGCGGACGATCTCGAGGGGTCCGGTCCGGATCACGCCGTCCGCGAGCTCGCGATTCGGGGGGCGGCCGAGTCGCTGGAAGCGCGTCGCGTCGACCCACGAGATCCCGTCGATCCCCATCACCGTTCGATAGAGCTGGCTCAGGAAGACCGGCTGGCCGAACGTCCAGCGATCCGGATGGAAGAAGCCTCGCGCACCGGACGCGGACTGGCGACTCGACAGGGCGTCGAGGACCGCGCGCTTCACGATCGGAGCGAGGTGGTCCGACTCGACGCACACCTCCAGGGCGATGTCGAGCGGGACGTCGACCGGCCGCCCGACGTCGAGGTCGACACCGGCCATTCGGTGCAGATCGAGCCAGTCGATCAGACCGGCCCGGAAGGGCTCGTCGATCGTCTCGCCGCCGGGCCGATCGACGGTCACGACCGCGGTGTACCAGCTCCCCGTCCAACGGATCCGGCCGGCTGCGCGGCCCACGTCGGGACGGCGCATCGCGATCGTGGCGTAGTCCGCCTCGGTCACCGCGCGTTCCTGGCGGAGGAACGCCCGCGGGGCGAGGAGGCGCGCTCGCTCAGCTGGTTCGGGGTTCGTCCCGCCGACGGCCGGCAGGGGGTTGGTGACAGCGGTGACGCCGTCATCGTCGACGAAGATCCGGGTCAGGCTCCCGGCTCCCACGTTCCCGACCGCGCCGTTCCCCACGCGACCGAATGCCACGAACGCGCTCCCCGCGCTCGGCTGCCGGCCGAGGGCGCCGTCACCGAACCGGAGTTGGGCGACTCCGTCGGTCTCCATCTCGGCGACGAACTCGGGGGCGAACCGATCGCTGGCGAGCAGGTCGCGCTGGGGCGTCCACGTCGCATCGTCGCCGCGGAGCGTCAGGACAGGCAGCGCTTGCGCCGGATCCTGGATGAGCATTCGTGCGGCGGGGAGCGCGCCGTCGATCGGCGCGGCACTCGTCAATGGCACTCGCGTCACGAGCGGCCGGTACGGCCGGTCCTCGGGCACCGTGTCCGGGTCGAGCCGAAGGCCGGCGGTCGTCGAGGTCGCGGGGGGCAGGGTCAGCCCGTGGTCGGCGAGGACGATGTTGCCGCGGGCGATCGACAGGTCCTCGAGCGGGGTCGTGCCGTCGTCGGCCAAGGCGGACACGCAGAGGGGAAACGCAAGCGCGTCGCGGCGGTCCCACTCGATCTCGACGATGGCGATTCCCGCGATCGGATCGGTCAGCAGCTCGGTGCCGCCCGGCCGACGATCGGTGACCGACGTCAGCCGGACGACCTGGCGGTGGGTCGGGTCCGCGTCGGCGGACTCGCCGGTCGAACCGCGCAGCTCCTCGAACAGGAGGTAGTCGCCGGCAGCCAGCGCAAGCGGCGGGTCGTTCACGAGGGTTGCCCGCGTGGCTCCCGCCGGCAGACAGCAGCCCACCTCGGACCAGGTATGGATCCGGATCTCGTTGTGGGCGGACCGGACCTGGAGGTCGTCCGCCGTCTCGAACACGATCGGTTCCTCCGCCGCAACGATCGCGGTGAGGTCGGCGGCGGCAAATCGCCCCTCATCGCCGTTCGGTGATCGGGGCAGGACCGGCCGTCCCTTGGAGAGCACGAGATCCGTCGCGGCCGTGATGTGGATCCAGGTTCGGGCGTTGCAGCCGTCGTGCATCCGGTAGTCGAGCAGACGGGCATGCCGCCGAACCGAGGCGCGGCGGCGCGCCGTCCCGAGGTACGCCTCGGTCGCGACCGCGTCCTGGAAATAGCTCAGGCGGTCGCCGACGTACGCCAGAAGCTCCACGAGGGTGATCTCGAGGTCGGCGGCATTCCGCTCCCGCCAGTCGGGCATGAGCACGGACAGCCGATCGAGCATCAGCCGCCGGAAGCTGGCGTAGTCCTTGGCCAGATAGTCGATCGCCGGCTCCTCGACGAGCTCGGTCGGGCAGTCCCGGTCGTCGCGGCAGTCGAAGCCGGTCGGGCAGTCGACCTTGAACGTGAACCGGACCGAGGCCAGCGGCACGTCGAACCCGTCGGGGGGCAGGGCTCCGTCTCGTCGATGGAGCCGCAGGCGGTACTCGGAGTAGTCGCCCGGCCGATCCACGGTGACCGTCAGCTCCGGCCCCGTCGACATCACGGCGACGACCCGGATGTCGGGGAACCGGACCCCGCCGTCGATGGTGATCTCGGCCGCGGTCAGGGCGGGCGCGGGAGGCGGCGGAACGGCTCCGCTGCCAGTCCCGGGCAGGTCGTGGAGGAACCGGACTCGGAGGGTCGTCTCGTCCGGATCGACCGTCAGATAGTCGATCCCGTTGACGGTCGTCGAGTTCAGGACGAGCTGCCGCCGCCGATCCGACCCGCAGCGGTACTGGCTGGCCATGTCAGCCGGCCTTCCGGAACTCGTCGACCCGCATCTCCTGGGTCCGACGAACCAGGTAGCGGACGACGACCCGCAGCTCGGCGTCGACGTCCTCGACCTGGACGTCCATCACCTGGATCAGGTCGCCGAGCCACTGCTGGAGGTTGCCCTGGACGGTGAGCTGGGTCGCCGCCGCGAGCGCGTCGTTGTTCGGCGCGAACACCAGGCGGAGGAGGCCGCTTCCGAATGTCGGCCGGTTGACGCGCTCGCCGGGTGCCGTGAACAGGACCTGCTCGATCAGGTCGCGGATGTGATCAGCGTCGGACGTCGTCGCGGTCCGTCCGCGCCCATCGACGCGCAGGGGGAAGTCGACGTTCGTCATGTCGCCGACACCCGCAGCTGGGTCACCAGGACCTGAAGAGGTGTGCCTGTGGGAACACAGATCGACGTCCCGCTCTGGACGACGACCGGTACGCCGCCGGCGAGCACCCGGGTCGCACCGACGACGAACTGGGCCGTCGCGCACGGCGGAGCGCTGGTCCCGGTCAAGGCGCAGCCGGCGATGACCCACGGCGACGTGAGCGTCACGACCGGCTGGCCGCCGAGGAGGACTCGCGGGTTGGGAGTCGTCGGCGTCGCCTGGCCGGCGTGAGCGCAGATGACGGTCGCCCCGAGCTGGACCGCGAAACCGGCCATCACATCACGTCCAGGGCGCCGCTGTTGATGGAGACGCGGGGACCCTGAAGCTCGATCGTGCCGCCAAACCCGTTATCGATCTTCACGCCGATCGGGCTGAGGACCAGCTTCTGGCCGCTCGACGTCTCCAGGGTGATGCCGCCGATCCCCGGTGTGTCGTCGAGGGTGATGCTCTGGCCGCCCCCGGTGACGATCATCAGCTTCTTGTATGGCGGGGCGATCAGGAGCGGCGGCATCTCCGCGACGGAGCCCCACCAACAGCCCGTCCAGATCGGGTAATCCGGGTTGCCATGCTCGAACTCGATCCAGATCCCGGCCCCCACCGTCGGCAGGGCGAAGAACCCGGTCGAGCTGCCGCCGAACGGTGCGCACGGGAGCGCCCAGCCGCTCTCGTCGTCTCCAAGGACATCCTTGACCTTTGCCTTGACCCGGCCGGTCATCAGCGGGTCCTGGATGTCCGTGACGATCCCGCGGTACTTCCCGAAGAACGTCCCGCCGCCGGTGCTCACGTCGGCACCATCGGGAGGAGCGAGCCCGTTCCGTCACGGGCGAGGCGGAAGCTCTGGGTGTACGAGCCCTTCGTGATCTCGTGGGTGACGCTCTTCACGTAGAAGACGCCGTCGTACGAGAAGCCGCTGCCGCGGACGCCCACCAGGCGGCGGGCACGAAGGACGGATCCGTAGCGGACCGTCTCGAGCTGGCCCTGGCCACTCACGGCCTCCGCTGCCTCCGTCGCCGCGGACGCCGACGAGAGGGCGGCCTGGGCCGGGTCCTCGTTGGCGCTCTCCCGGAGGAGAACCTTGCGTTGCGGGGTCGCCGGGAACAGGGCGAGCGGCGGGACCCGGAGCGGGGGGAGCGCCGGGATCGGCACGACCATCTTCGTGATCGGCTCGACGAAGCCGCCGCTCGCCGACACCGGGGCCAGGGCGTCGTTCGAGAACGAGAGCTCCGTGACGTTCGTCGACGCACCCATGTTCATCGACAACGCCGGCTGGGGTAGACCTGCTCGGACGACCGGCCCCCAGTAGGCCTTGTTGACGCCGAACGTGATGGGCTCGATGTAGAAGACGTAGCCGTTGTCGCCGGCGAGCCGGCGGATGCAGGCGAGGTCCGTCTCGCGCTGCCGTGGGATCCGCTGGAGCTCGATCGGGACGCTGGTGGTCGGGCTGACCGCCGGCAGGAGGCCGTATTTCCCGTAGCCCGCAAGAAGGATGCCCACGATGACGAAGTCCGGCTGGTTCTTCTTCGGGTCGTTCTTCTCCTCGAGGTCGAGCATCACGCTCAGATTCGTCCCGGTCACGGTGAGCGTCGATCGACCCGGCTCGTTGCTCGGCGTGATCGTGTGCTGGGTGATGATCCCGTCGATCAGGACCTCGGGAACGATGCCGAGGACGACGGCGATCCACACGCGGGTCATCGGGGCGAGGGAGCCGTCCAGGAGATCCCAGTCGGCGACGCCATCGTGGCCGAGCGCGAAGGTCAACTGGAACCCGTCGCCGCTGTCCTCGTCGTTCGTGACCTGGACCCGCGTGAGCGCGGCGATCACGCCGGGCTTTGGTGGCGTCGGGATCGTGCTCCCGGTCCAGAGCATCAGCCGGATCCCCGCCTCGCTCGTGAACACCCGATGCCTGCCTACGGCCTGGGCATGACGACGTCCACGATCCGACCCGGACGCTCGAGCTCCTCGGGACGGAGGACATCGTTGCCATCGCACAGCCGCCAGAACGCGAGTGGATCCCCGGCGAAGCGGGCGGCCAGGAGGTCGAGGCGGTCGGCGTCGGTCATGACGTGCTCGGTGACGACGGTCAGCGAGTCCGGCCGGGGAAGAAATCGGCGCCGCTTGAAGCGCACGGTGCGAAGGCTCCCGTCGGGCTGCGCGACCTCCATCGCGGCGTCGTCGATGCTGGCGTAGCGGCTCTGGGTCTCGAACATCGCTACCCGCCGATGCTCATGCTCGCCGAGAACGAGGCCGAGCCGGAGAGGGCGCCACCGACCGCGGTCGCACCCGAGATCGTGGCCATGACCTCCTTGATGACCTGGTGAGCGAGGAACAGCCCGCCCCCGATGCTCAGGAGTCCGAGGTCGTCGTAGGTCAGGACACGGAGGGACAGGTTGACCTTCGCCCGGATCGGGTTCAGCGCCGGATCGAAGGCCTCTTCGGTGATCGATAGCTGGGTCAGACGGACGGGGACCACGCGCTTCAGGCCCCAGACGAACAGGGTCAACGGCGCTTCAGGCGGGATGACCTCGATGATCCCGAGCGCGGCGAGCACCTCGTTGGCGATCACGAGCGCCGACTTCGGGTAGAGGAGCATCTCGAGCGACGCGAGCGACGGAGCGACCCCGAACTGTCCCGTGATCGCGTCGCCGCGCTCCATCTGATCGGCGGCGTCGACCTCGACTTCGAGCGCGATCGTCTCCTCCGGCGGGCCTTTCAGCCGGAGCGCCTCCGACTGCGACCCGTCGCCTCCGCCGCCGCCGGCCGCCCGCGCCTGGACGGTCCGGGTCAGGGTGTCGGGGTTGTACTGGAAGATGACGACGCTGGCGAGCGGGTTCGCCGGATCAAGCCCGATGATCGCGCCCTTCAACAGCCGCGGCGAACCGGGAAACGTCATGGGCGGACCGTATGGGCGAGGCCGTCACCGACCCGTCACGCGCCCGTCACGGCGACGACGCGTCGTTGTCCTGCTCAGCCGGCCTGCGCGTCGATCGTCACTTCGAACCGGTCGCCGACGGCGTCGCGCTCCCACGATCGGCGGTTGACGAACGTCAGCGCCGTCTCTCCGGGTCCGATCACCGCGATCCGGAAGCGCCGCGAGCCCGCTGCGCCGAGGCGCTCATGGTCCGGCCCAACGAACGTGCGGTCCCGCAGAGCCACGATCGAGTCGTCGAACGCCTCAAGGGCCCATCGGTAGCCCGAGGTCGGCGTCTCGTCGAGTGCGACGACGAGCTCGTCCCCGACGGTCACCGTCTGCAATGTGCCTGCCTCGGCCAGGCCGATCTCGATCTCCGCCATCCCGTCCGGCCCTCGCTGCCTGTCGGGCTCAGTGTGGCAGCTCCGCGGCGCAGCATGCCTCGCCGGCGTTCGCCAGGAGGCTGGCGAAGTCGGAGCGCTTCATCCGGAAGCGGCCGTTCTGGCCCCAGCTGCCACCCCACGAGTTCTGGAAGACGTAGGTGTCGTCGGCGTCGACCTTCTCGAGCATGAGGTAGCAGTGGCCGCCGGCGACGCTGCCGGTCGGCTTCACGAGCCCGTTCGCGTCCGGATCGAACATGTCGTCCGTCCAGGCTGTCCCGACGACGACCGGCCCATGGTTGTTGATCCAGTCGTCGATCTCGTTCGTGTTCTGCGCGAACGCGAAGGCGGCGAGGCGGCCACGGTTACGGAGCGCGAGGGCGCCGGACCGGACATACGAACCGTTCTCCGCCAAGGGCTCCCCGTCGATCACCTTGCACTCGTAGTAGAGCGCGTGACCATCCGCGTTCTGGTAGTTGCCCTCGACCGGCATGGCGTCGACCCAGCCGGCCCAGCCGAAGCCAACGCAGTGGCCGGTCTGGCCCTGATCGAGCTGGATCTTCAACTCCCAGCCCGGCGTGGTGTCACCGGGCGGCATCGGCTGCGGCTTCCGCTTCTGCCGCTTCAGCCAGCGCCAGAAGACGAGGTAGTTGGGCCAGGTCGAGAAGTAGGGCGTCTGGTCGAGGACCTGCTCCACGGTCATCTGCAGCGTCGCCTCGCCCGGCTCGGCGAGCTCCATCAGCTTCGCGATCGACCAGTCGCGCGGGTCCGGCTTGTAGATCCGGCCGAGCAGGTGGCGGCCGAGCGTCAGCGCGGCGCTCCGCGGTGGCGGATCGATGGCGAGCTCACGGGGTTCCATCGCAGGGTCCTCAGCGGCTGGCGCGACGGACCGTCGCGGCCCAGGTCAGGTGAGGCTAGAGGCCGGTCGTCACGTCCGCGTCACGACGGCGTCACCCGCAAGCGTTCAGAATCGCAGGCTGCCGACGCCAAGGACGGTGACTCGGCTGGCGTCCGTGCCGATGAGCGCCCTCCCTTCGACACCGAGCTCGAGCCGCTCCCATCGATACCCGGCTCCGACGGATCCAGAGAGTCCTCCCACGACCTCTGCCCCGGTGCCTGGCCCTCGGTCGGGCGCCGGTAGGGCGATGCCTACGAAGCCACCGGCTCGGACGTCCCCATAGAACCCGCGCAATGGTTGCTGGATGCGAACGCCGATCTCACCCAGCGCAGCCGCCACGTGGCCGGCGGATGGTCCCCCTCCCGGCAGATACAGGAGGTGAGCTCCGAGGCCAGGGTTGATGACGACCATTTGGTCCGAGCGGAGCGCGATTCGAAGACCCAGGCCAATGGCCGCCCGCGTCGTGGCGGGCTCGAACGACGCTCCGCCGCGAAGTTCGAGACCGAGCCGACTTCCGGACCTGGACTCGCCCGACTGCGCGGCGGTTGGGTCCACGACGGACGGCCCCGGCGGGAATGTCGCGCCCCGGACGGCCGCACAATCGAGTGTCCGGTTTTCTACCTGACCCTGTGCGGCATCGATCCCGAGCCCGAGCGCGGCATTGACGCGGGTGGCGAGGCCCGAGTGCGGTCCGCGGAGCCCGAGCCAGACCCATCGCTTGAACACCTGCCGGTGAATTGGGTGTGTCGCGATCACCGCACGGTGGTAGGCGGCGATCCGCGTAACACTTCGCTCCCTCACGGGATCGCTGACCGTGGATCGCTCGAAATAGTCGTTCAAGGGGCCGAACTGGGACATGTGGTCGATGTAACACGCGTTGGTTCGGACCAGAACCGTGTACAGGCGATGGAACTCGCGGACGAAGCTGCTGGTCCATGCGTCGACCTCAGACTCATCGCCTCGGAGACTGCTTCCGGTCTCGTACTGACGAACGTGGTCGACCTCATGATTGACGGTGACCCGAGTCGCAAAGAAGTTGTCGGGTTCGAGTGCCGGCGGTCCCAGAACGACGTAGTTCTGGCTCCCATGGCGGAGGGTGTAGCCGGCATCGCGCGAAAGGGAACGGTGGTCCGATCCGGCGGCTCTCTTGGTGCCGAGTCCGTCGTCGTAGTTGATGACGTGCGAACTCACATCGAAGGCAACGAGGTGGGCGGCATCCGGATAGCGGTCGCCCTCGCTGGCGGTGGTGCGATCGACCACCCGCCATCCAATGGCCTCGTGCACGAGGGCTGCTCGATCCGCGGAGGTTGTTGCCGCCCCGACCCGAGCGGCCCAGTCGGCAGGGGCGCCGGTTGCTGCTGGTCCGACCCGTGAGTCGCGCTGGATCACCGGTGCGCGGTCACCGCTGTCGTCCGTCTGACCTTCTCGGGCCAGCCGCTCGGCCTCGTCGTCGGGAGGCCCGATGACATGCGACCATTGCCGTGCGCGCGCTTGTTGAGTGACGTGCGCAAGCTCGTGGCGGAGCAGGTCGCGTCCAGACCCGGCGTCGGCGTCGAACTGCGAGCGACCGAACACCACGTGATTCCCGACCGTGAAAGCCCGAGCCCCAAGTGATTCCGCGGCATTCGCCGCGGTCGAGTCAATATGAATTCGAACGCTTGCGAACTCGTGCCCGGCGGGCACGGGAGCCATCCCGCGGATCGAGCCAGGCAGGGGCATGCCAGGCTGGTCGAGCACTGACCTCACGGCCGGGTGAGTGCGCCGCGCCGCTGTCAGGCGATCGCCTGGGCTGAATCCGCCCGACTCCGCCGCGCGGGCAAGACTGCTCATCGGCGCTGACCCGTCGCCGCGATTCGCGCCGCCGACTGCGCGATAGCTCCACATACGGGCGAGCGATCATCAGCCTCAGGCATTGGCGTAGATGGTCGTGCACTGAGCATCCGTCAATGGCACGACCGCGCGGCCCGAGAAGGGGCTCATCAGGTTAGCCGCCGGGTGCGCGCCCGAGTTCAGCAAGGTGTGGCCGATCTCGTGGGCGAGGTCCTCGCGCGTGGTGACGTTGCGAAGGACGACCATCCCACGCAATGGCGCTGCTGGTCCAGTCGCGCAGAAGGCCGGAACCGAATAACCCCCCGCACCCGATCCGCTGAACGTCGCGGGATAGAAGGCCCGAATTGGGGCGGTCAGCCCGAACGTGGCCGTCGCTCCGTTGAAGAGCGCACGCTCCTCGGCCGTCGCCGCACCACAGCTGGGCGACGTAGCCAAGTCCGTGTTGCCACCGAGCCATGTCGTCGTCTGGGCGTTTGTCGCCGTGGCGTTCACACCGTGCCGAATTCCGACGTCGCACTGTTCGAGAATCGAGCTCGCGACCGCAACGTCGGCCGATGGCGTATGGGTGGATCCATCCAGTTTCACGGTATCAACCGTGACCGTCTTCCGGGGTTGGGCCCTGGCCGCGGCGGGGGGCACCAGGGCGACGGTGGCGGCGACAAGGCCGAGCATCAGATTCGCCCGCTGGAGGCTCGCAGTCTGGGCGGCCGATGGCGTGGCGGGCGCTGAACCCAGCGCCGTCCGCACAACGGCCAGGATGGCCGCGCCATCGCGCTGGACCGCGAGAAGCGTGATGTCGCGGTTCACCAAATTGTCCATGAACGCGAGCGCAACATCGAAGCCGTCCGGTCCGAGCTGCTGGAAGGCTGTCCGGACGAAGGGCAACTCGGCGACCGTATTGGTCAAGGCGCGAGCGGCCAGGTGGATCCCCCGAGCAAGCGCTGTCGGTTCGCGAACGAGGAACGCAGCTACGTCGGCTGCGAGGGTAGGAGGAGCCGCGCCGGTCGCGCTGGCACGCGTATCGAGGAGGGGGGCGAAGGCCGGATCGAATGCCGCGGCAAGGGCCTGGATTTGCTGGGGATTCAGGGTCGCGATGCCGGTCAACTCCTCGATCTCGGCTGGTAGTGGGAAGCGCAATCCGGCCCGCCAGCGCGACATGTCTGGCAATCCCAGGTAGAACTGGTTGTAGACCATGAGAGCTTGGGCAAGCTCCAGCTCCGAGATGACCGCGAGCGGCTGCGGCACGCCGCCCGTCGGCGTGAACGGAGTGGCCGTCGTCCAGAGGGGAAGGAGTACTTGTGCGAGCATCCGAGGCGTCAGGTTCGCTCCGATGATCACGTCGAGGCGGCTCGAGCCGGTCGAGATCAGGCCGCCCTGGACGGTCACGGGGCCGACGCGAGTGTCGGTGACGTTGGTCGGAACGAACTGGATCCCCGTACGCGGCGTAGTGCCGAGCAGGCGGACGTAGCCTACGGCGGCCGGATCGGCCCGCGCGACGAGCGTGCGCCCCGAAGCCCACGAATCGAACCGGGTATCGATCGGACCGGCTCGGTTCGATCGGGTGGCCTCGTTGCTGACTTCCTTGGCCTCGCGTTCGGCCGGACTGCTGGGATCGTCCAGCTCGGGCTCCGCCTCGGACGCGATGCGTCCACCTTGTTGGACGACATGCGTGAGCTCGTGGGCGATGAGCCGTCGGCCTCGTTCGGACGTTGGCTGGAACGCGCCCGCTCCGAAGACCACATCCCGGCCGCTCGTGTAGGCGATGGCGTGGATCGACGCAGCCGAGTGGGCCGCGGACGGCCCTTCGTGGATCCGAACCGCCGCGAAATCGTGTCCGAGCGCGCGCTCCATCGACGCTCGGATCCGCGGTTCGAGCGGGCGACCATTTGAGTTGATCCCCTCCCGGACCGCTTGACCGAGGTGCGCGGGGGGCAGAGTCCCGGAGACGGGGCTGCGCTGAACACGGTCGGCGTTGTCGTGATCGCAGGTTCCCGATGGGCAACGAATGGCGCCACAACCCTGCACGAGTGGACGAACCGCTCGAGCGGCCGGCCGGATCGTGATCGGTGGAACGGATCCAAGAGCACGCGACTCGGCGCGCGCGGGCCGGGAGTAGATCATGGGACCGCCGGCCTTGACGTCGGCAAACGTCTGGGTCATCGGTCGCCCGTCGGCTTCCGAGCCGCCCAGGGGACGGCGTTCAGCTGGTACGCATCCCGTCGCGTGAACGGCTGGCTGGCGGCGCGGCACCGCCGCCGTTCGCATCTCTCCGCAGATGCGGCCTCAACGGGAACGCTCAGCGAACGTGCGCGGAGGCTCGACGCAGGGGCGGGCGTGCGACCTTGAGCCGTTGTCCGCTGGATCGGCGTCATGCATGTCGTCATCACTCGTCCCCGAGCCCGCGGCCGCGCAGTGCGGTGGCAACGGCCCTGCCGATCTCCGCGCCGAGCACCGACGTGCCTAGAGGTCCGGAAGGACATCGGTCAGGATGGCCTCGACCTGGCGGACGATGGCCTGTCGTTCCAGGTCCACTCGCTCACGATCGAGCCGCGTCTGCTGCGCGAGAATCGCAGCGGCAGGTGACTGGTTCGGATTCGGTAGGCGGCGCGCGAGGAAGGGAACGTGGAGATGGCCGAAGTGAATCTTGGATCCCGCTTGGGTAGCCAGCAGTCCGACCCGATAGAAGATCTCGTTCGAGAGGTAGCTTCCTCCTGAACCCGCCACGGACGTCGAGCCCGGCGTGGGCCCCTTGAGCGAAGGGGTCACCTTCGACGACCCCGGAACTCGCTCCATGATCTCCAGTTCGCCCCGCGTTGGAGCGGGCTTCTGCGGCCTCAACGTGCGGCGAGCCGACGGGGGGAGGGTCCCGCGGATGAACTCAGGTCCGGCTGGAAGGCCCGGGGCCGCTCCGGCCGTCGCGGGGGTCACGCCCGGGTTGTCTGGCGTCCCAGCGCCGCGGGTCCGGCCGGCCCACTCCTCGACCTCGTAGGCAGGTCCGGCGTTCATGCTGATCGTCATGATCATGTCGGCGTGGCCCGGGCCTGACAGATACGCCGCGAACAGTTGCTCCACGATCCGCTCGTCGAAGGCCCGGAAGCTCACCGGAAAGACGACGCTTTCGACCGACCCCTTGATCGATCCGCTCGTCAGCTGACGACCATCCAGCGCGAGCGCCGCCGCAGCGGACGGATTGGTGGCCTCGGACAACCCGTAGTCACGCCGCTCGAAGCCGAACGGATCGAAGCCGCTGATGACAATCCGTTTCGTGCTGTTCGGGCCCGCGAATCGAGCCGCCAACATGCCGCGGGACGCTCGCTCGAGGAGCTGGTTCAGGTCGTCGCGCCGGGCTGCCGTCAGTCCGAATCGCGGCTGCCATTGGTCGAGGGTCCGGCGGAGCTGGACGCGAGCCCAGTAGAGAGGGCGGTCGTCAGTGCTGCCCGCGCGCGCGGCGGCGGTCGCCTGCGTCCACAGGCCGCGTCCGACCGTCTCGACGGCCGTTCGCGCCGCTGCGAGGGACCGCGCCCGGTCGAGCGCGTTCGCGAGCCGCGGGATCGTCGATTCCAGGCCGGAGCGCGCGAGATAGGTCGAGCTCATGGATGGGACGTTGGCGGCGGCGGGACGCGACGGCTGCGATCGCGCTGCTTCCCGGCCGGGCGGCACGCCAGCGAAGCCGCATCGCGGGATCGGCAGGATCGTCCCGCTTCGACCGGCGGCCAGCTCCTGTGGGGTAAGCCTCCGGCCATACGCCTGGCGGAACGCCTCGAGTTCCTCGGCACGCGCTCGAACGCGCGCCGGATCGGGGCGCTCACCGTCGAGAGGCGCATACGTCGCCGTGACGTAGTCGCTCTGCCACTCGCGGGTGAGATCCGGATCGTTGCAGTCGGGTCGAGCGAACCCGCGGACCTCGACGTGGGTCTGTCCTCGGGGCCTGGCGCCACAGAAGATTCGCCGTGCCGTCTCCCTCGGCAGGCGGACGCAGCCATGGGACAGCGGAGCGCCGGTCACGGTGGTGTGTTGGTGAAGGGCCATCCCTCGGAACCCCAGGAATGTGTTCCAGAACTCCCACGTGTTGTGCGTACGCTCCGTATCAGTGATCGTGTAGGTGGAGCCGATCGCCGTCGCATTGCTTCCATCGCGCCGCGATTCGGCGACGGAGGCGGTCGTGCCCGGCGGCCCGCCGCCTACGACGCAGCAGTGCCCCTTGCCCGTCGAAGCGACCGACGACGAGACCGTCCTGTCGCTCCAGTGGAGCGTCACGGATTGCGGTCTTTCCTGATCGACGACGATCTTCCTCAGCCACGGATCGCGGTCGGCTGCCGCGCAATCCGGTGAGTTCGCGGCCTCCCAAGTTCGCCGGAGGCGTCCGGCCGGTTCGGCCGACACCGCGGTCAGAGACCCTTGGGCGACCCGCTCCGCTTCGAGCTCGTCATTGTCCTCAGGGCGGCTCATCGACAGTGCTCCGCCGGCTGGGGCGTGGCCGGCCTGCTGGACGACGTGGGCCAACTCATGCGCAAGAAGGCGTTGGCCATCGGGCGTGCCAGGCTGGAATCGTCCCCAGCTGAAGACGACGTGCGAACCAACGGTGTAGGCCCGGGCGGCCACGTCCCTCGCCGATGCCGCAGCCCCGGCGTCCGTATGGATCCGGACGTGATCGAACCGATGACCGATGCGCGCCTCCATTTGAGACCGGATCCCGCGATCGAGCCTGTTTCCCGGCGTAGCCAGCGTCGCACCGACGGAGGGCGGGATCGTCGCCGGACCCAGTCCGGTTCGAAACCGGTCGAGACGCCCATCCGGCTGGCCGCAGCCGCCGGCCGGACACGGATGATCCCCGCAGCGCTGGAGACGACGACCGGAGATGAGCCGCACGGGGCTCGTGCGAATGCCCGCCGTGGAGATGCGCGGGGCGCATGCGGCCGAGGTCATGACGAAGCCGCGCATTCGATGAAGTGCGCCCACGCG
Organism: Candidatus Limnocylindrales bacterium; assembly: GCA_036505555.1. GTDB lineage: Bacteria > Chloroflexota > Limnocylindria > Limnocylindrales > CSP1-4 > CF-46. The sequence goes on from DASXTH010000072.1 coordinate 37,881, forward strand.
TCGACGTTCTTCGACTGATCCCCGCGGAGGTTGTCGCACGGGTCGTGACAGTCCACGCGCGGGGTGCAGTAGTTCTCATCGCCGGTGACGGAGGAGTCGATGCCAGCGGCATGGCCGGCCTCGTGGATGAGCGTTCGCCGCATCTGGCCCGCCGAGGTTGCGAAGATCCGCGGGCACAGCACCATCGTCGAGAGATCGTCCGTGACGCGCGCCGCGACCTCCGGATCACGGCATGGCGCATCGCCACACCCGGCAACTTCGATCGGAACGGAGTCGAGTTTCTGTCGGATGGAGGCGACGCGCGAAGATGCACGCCCGGCATCGATGTTCGTGTGAAAGACCCGGGTCGCGACGGTGTCCAGATAGCGATCACCGCGGCCCAGGGCCTGGTACGCCCGCGACGTCGTACTCCGAGCTGCCCATCGGACAGCGTTCATCCGCTGCGACTCCTGCGGCGTGAACGGCCTGCGGGTCGGAGACGAATCGACGTCCTGGCCCACGCACAGCAGCTCGCGGAGCGCCTGTCGGGTCGGATCCGTCGGAGGTGGCTCCTCATCGGGGCCGCCCTCCGCCAGCCTCGCGCGGAGGGGCGACGCGATCGAGAAGTGCCGCAGGACGTGGTTCGCCCCGCGGCACGGTCGATGGATGCCCTCCGCCGTCTCAGCCGGGGCCGGAACCGCCAGCAAGGCCAGTCGTCCGCCCCGCGCCGGCCCTAGCGCCCGTGGCAGACGTGGTGCCCTGGTCATCGGCGCCATGCAGGCCGTCATCACAGGAGGCCCTCGGCGGCGCGCCGCACCGCAGCGTCGACGGCGCCGGCGATCCCGGTGCCGACCATCGAGGAATGTTGGGCGCCAGAACCGAGGTCCAGGCGCGTGCGGACAGCGTCCAGCGCCACACCGGCTGGCGGGGCGGCGTTGCCAAACGTCGCGAGCCTCGCTCGCAGCTCCGTCTCCACGGCCCGACCGACGACGTGGCCGTCGACCGTACCCAGGCCGTTGAGGACCAGCCGGTCGATCTCGACCGATACGACCGTGGGGTGACGCCCGGGGACACCACGGCGCCTATCGCGACGGCCGATCAGGCCCACCCCGCCACCTCCGTCTCGGTCAGCGTCCGCTCCAGCTTCGCGTACTCCGTTCGGGTCGCGCGGAGCAGATGGGCCATGCCGATCGGCCGGCCGGCCTCGGCGGCCAGGAACGCGGCGTTCACCGCGATGTTCCGGATGTTGCCGCCGGCGACGTTGAGCCGCGCGAGTCGTGCCGCTTCCACGCCGTCCGTGGGCGCAGCCGGCGGGAACGCTCGCCGCCAGATCTCCGCCCGCGCCGCCTCGTCCGGGAACGGGAAGTGAACCGTGAAGCGGATCCGCCGGAGGAACGCCGGGTCGATGCTCTCCTTCAGGTTCGTCGTGAGGATCGCGAGGCCACGGTAGGCCTCCATGCGCTGCAGCAGGTAGCCGACTTCAATGTTCGCGTAGCGGTCGTGGCTGTCCTTGACCTCGCTGCGCCTGCCGAAGAGCGCGTCGGCCTCGTCGAAGAGCAGGATCGCCCCGCCGTCCTCCGCGGCGTCGAAGACCCGGCGCAGGTTCTTCTCGGTCTCGCCGATGTACTTGCTGACCACCTGACTCAGGTCGATCCGGTACAGGTCGAGGCGGAGCTCGGTCGCGAGGACCTCGGCCGCGAGCGTCTTGCCGGTCCCGCTCGCGCCGACGAACAGCGCGGCGATCCCGAGACCCCTGGCGCTCGTCGCGCCAAACCCCCAGCGGTCGTACACGAGCGTCCGGTGACGGACCTGGAGGGCCAGCTCGCGGAGGGTCTCGAGATGGCCGACGGGCAGGACCAAATCCGACCAGCCCGCTCGAGCGTCCACACGCTGGGCCAGATCGTCCATGCGCGGCCGCGCCTGGCCACGGCACGCGTCCCACAGCGCGCGGCCCAGGGCCGTCGGATCGGCGCCGCCCACCTCCCCCGCGGCCGCGACCTCGGCCAAGGCTTCGACGCTCGCCTCCCGGATCCCGCGGATCCCGAGGTCGAACTGCGAGGCGAGGCGATCGCCCTGGCCGTCGAGCCGATCGGGGCCGACCAGCGACTGCCACACCTCGAGCTGCTCGCCGCTGGTCGGCTTTGCCACGTCAAGCGCGAGCATCGGGCGTGCGCGCGTCGGTCGGCGATCGCGGATCAGGAGGATCAGGGCCGACGACAGTCCCTCGACGACTTGGGAGATGGCGGCATCGCGAGCCGAGTCGTGACCCTCGACGCCGTCGCAGTCCAGGATGAGGGCGGTTCCAGCGAGCGCAGCCTCCCGTTCGCAGAGGCGGACGAGGGCGTCCAGCTCGCGGGGTTCGACGGGCAGGGACTCGGCCCGGACGATGGCCAGGCGCATCCCGAGCAGGATCGCGGCGACCTCCGCGACGAGGCGCTTGCTCGAGCCGTCCGGTCCGCACAGCTCGATGACCGGCGGCGGTTCTCCGGGCGGCCGATCCGTCCAGGCATGGACGATGCGGTGGGCGAGCTGCTCGTGGGAGGGCACGACGTCGAGCTCGGACGCACGTTGGGACAGCGGCTCGAGGTACCCGGCCAGGCGGTCGTCGACCGCGTCGATCCCGACGAGGTGATGGAGCACGCGCTCGTCGATCCGCAGCGCGCTTGTCGCGAGCGGCCCGGCCGCGGGCTCGACGAGCCGCCAGCGGCGCAGCGGCGCATTCGGCGCGAGCGCGCTCCAGTGGGCATCGGGCAGCGCCGCCAGGGCGAGGCTGAAGGTCGCGTGGGCCCGGCCCGGATCGCCCTGGGCCCGAGCGCACAACTCGCCAACGGACGCGTCGAGCTCGACACCGGCGCACAGAACCAGCACGTCGCGCTCGAAGGCCGACAGACCGAAGGCCGCGACGACCTGGTCGAGCGCGGCGGGGCGATCGGAGAGCGCCGGGTCCGCCGCCACATCGGTTCGCGGGACGTCCGGCCCTGCCGAACCCCCGGACGCGTGGCGCTCAACCGCCGACCGGACCCCGCCGAGGGCCGCCTCGAGGCGCGCCTTGTTGGCCGCCGTCCACGCGTCGGCCTCGACGCCGATCATGGGACAGTGACAAGCGGATCCGTGATCACACCCGCTCCGTTCCGCACGAGGACGCTGTCGGCTTGGTCGACGACCACCTGAACGGCGTGGCTCCCGGCCGCAACCCCGGCCATCGGGAACGACAGGCTCGTCGTGTCGCCGGATCGAGGCGGCCCGCTGATCACGTGTCGCCGCTGACCGGTCGCGGGGTCGAGGAGCAGGACATCGACGCGTTGGGACGCCGAGACCGTGACATCCGTCGTCGCGGTGAGGACCGGTCCGGCCGCCACCGCGACTGCGGCGATCGTCGGATGGAGAGCGAAGGTCGCGACGTTCGACTCGACTCCGTCGTGCTCGATGGGAGGAATGCCCAACAACGTCCGATGGACGACCTGGACGGTGGCCATCCCCGCCCGAAGCTCGGCAATCGGGACGGTCCCAAGGTCGAAGGGGATCCGGGCGTTCGTCCCGGCGGCGATCGGTCGATCGGACCCCGCGAGCCGGACGCGGGTCACGTCGCCGACCAATTCGCTCCCGAGGATGTCGATCGTGGTCGTTGCCGTGATCGGGGCCCTCGGATCGGGCGATGCCACGACCGCGGCGATGAGCGGGCGGCCCAGCCGCACCACGTGGACGTCGCGCTCGAGGACGGGCAACGGCGTCACCGTCGCCACGTCCGGCTCGACGAGGACGACCGACGCCTGGTAGGCGACGGACAGCGCGTATGGGGTCTGGAAGAACACCGACCAGAGCTTGGACAGCTCCTCGAGGTTCATCGGCAGCGGGACGAACTTCACCCGCTCAACCTGATCGCCGAGGTCGGTTGCGGCCAGCGACGGGTGGACAGGCGGGCTGGCCGTCGCGGCGGTCTTGACGGCGGCGATCAGCTGGGGCGTCAGGAACGGCTGGGCGTGGAGCGTCCGGACCACGCTGCCGAGAAGCCGCTGCGGTTCGAGCTCCTCGTCGGCGCCACTGAACGTGAACAGGTAATGCAGATCCAGCGCCGCCACCGGCCGCTGGAGGAGATCGCCTCCCGACGATCGGGTCGGGAGATCGGCGTTCCGCAGTGCCACGTTCGGAACGACCTGATAGAGGTAGACGTTCACCGTCGGGGAGGACGTCCCGTTCGTCGAGGTCTCGGGTCGGTCGGTCGTCACGGTGGCGCCCGGGACATCGGCCCCGGCGGTCGCCTGAAGCAATCGATGGAGCGCGGCGGTGACCGTTGCCACGGCGAGGAAATTGCTCATCGCCCGGTTCCGTTCCGGGCGCGGAGATAGTCGTCGAGCGACGGGGCGGTCGATCGCCGGGTGGCTTCCGATCGCGGCCGGGGTGCCGGAGCGGTCATCGCGCGAACCTCGATCCGTCCGATCGAGACGCGCACGATCGGCCCCGCTCGCGTCGATTCGGTCGGGCGCCAGCCCTCGTCATCGAGGATGGCCCGGGTCGGGGTGACGCTGGAGAGCTGGTGCCGGACCGTGGCGACGCCGATCCGTGACGGAATCTCGTCGGGCTCGTCGCGGGCGGGTTCCGATGGGGGGCCCTCCTCGACGGAGGGAGTCCTCCGCCTGGGCGGTGGGACGCGCGCGGAACGGGCGGCGGGCGGAGGCACGTCGGCGCGGGGCGTCTGCGGGACGGAGACGGCGGCCGCGCCGGACGTGGCGGCGGCGTTGGCTGCGATGGCGGTCGGGCCGACCGGAGCGGACGGGCCCGAGATCGGTGGAGACGGCTCGGCAGCCGGCAGCGTTCGGGCCGCGCGTTCGATCGAGGGCCTGCCGGGCGGATCCGGGAGGACGCGGCGTCGACCCACCGGGCCAGCAGGCCGAGCCGGCCTCGGCGGAGGCGCGTTGACGAAGGCGCTCGGGAGCACATCCGCGCGGGGGGAGGGCGTCGGTGCGCGGGCGGCGCTTCGTTCCGCGCTCCTCCCGGCCGCAGGCGCCGGCCCGGCGCGCGGGGCGACCTCGGTGGCGGCGGCCGGCGCCTCGATCCGCCGTGGCGGCGACGGACCGCGCGATCGGGTCGTGCGGGACCGCGCGATCGGGTCGGCAGGTTCAATGACGATTCCGGCCGGTGTCGGCTCTTGCCGACGCTCGATCGATGCGTCGAGGGCCGCTGGCCGGACCGGCGCCGCCAGCCGATCGGCGATTCGATCCCGCGTCGCCGAGCGAATCATTGGCACGACGCGAGGTGGCCCTTCTGGGGCCTCGGGCATCGGCGTGCGGTGCGTCACATCGGCAACGGGCGCGGCCCGGTCCGCTGACGCGTCTGACGCGAAGGCGTCCGGACGGTGCCGAGCCGGCTCGTACCGGCCGAGGGTCCGCGGCCGGAGCATCCCGCCGGGATCGAGTGCGTGATCGATCAGACGGGACAACACGCTATTCATCTGCGACCTCACTCGGCCGCGAGCTCGACGTAGAGCTGGCGACGCCACGGGCTCAGCTCCAGGACGTCCGACTCACGCCAGCCGTAGGCCGCAGCCAGGCCCGCGACGTCGGCGGCAATCCGCCGGGCGGCTGCCGAAACCTCGGTCCACAGGAAGGCTGGCACGTCGACCCACGTCTCCCACGCGTGCTCGCAGGCCGGGCACGCGACGCTCAGGCTGAGGTCGAGTCCCGGGTCGGCGAGCGCGATGGCCCGTTCCACGGCGGCCTCCAGATCCGGACCGATCGTGGCCGCCGCGGCGTCGACGAGCAACCGGTTGATGAGCGTCCTGCGGGCGGCCTCCGCTGCCGCGCCGGTCGAGGCCGCAGCCACCTCGAGCGCGGCCACGAGGTCATCCGTCGTCGGCAGCCTGACCCGGACGGTCCGCCTCCCGGCGGTGACCTCGATCGGGGCGACTGCGGCGTCATCCCCGGGATCGACCTGTAGTCGAGCCGCATCGAGCTCCAGCTCGAGGGCGTCGCCGCAGCTCGGACACGAGGTGACGGCGACGAGCCTTCGGCCGAACGTCGTGGCCCGCAGCTCGAGGAGGCTGGCATCGCGACGGCCGATCGGGACCGTGCCGAGGCTCGCGTCCGGCAGGTCGGGCCGGGCGTAGGCGAGGAGCAGCAGGGCGCGCTCGCGGGCATCGACCGACGCCCCGTGCTCCCAGATGTCGAGGAGATCCGCCGAGGTCAGCGCCTCCATGGCGCTAGGCGAACTGCGTTTCCAGCGGCTCGTCGACGCCCTCGTCGCGCTCGAAGCCCTCGTTCTCGAGCTTGATGTGCTGGATCGCAACGGCGTTCGCGTTCGCGTCGAGATCCGGCAACGCCTGGTACTCGGAGACCCAGCACCGGAAGACGTTGTACGCGATCACCTGTTGACCGGCCTCGTTGTAGACCTCGATCCTGATGTCCTTGCGGAAATCCAGGAGCGAGACCTCGCTGCCCAGGCCCGCCTGGAAGTTCCAGACCTTCCGCGCCCACGCCTCGAAGTCGAGGTCGTGGGTCACGCCACGCTCGAGGGTGATTGCCTCGTACTCGGTTCGGCCCGGGCTCTTCCGGCTGGTGCTCGGGTCGCCGCCCTCGCGATGCTTGACGACCTCGGTCGTCCGTTTCAGGCCTCCCACCTTGCTGACGCCGGCGACGGGCTTGCCGTCCCACCAGACTCGGAACTTGAAATTCTTGTACGGGTCGAAACGGGTCAGGGCATTGACCGTGAACTGCGCCATCGCTGCACCATCCGTCCTGCTACGTCTCGATCTTTCCGGCGATCTGCTGGATCTGGATGATCACGAACTCGGCCGGCTTCAGCGGCGCGAAGCCCACGAGGATGTTCACGACCCCCAGGTTGCGGTCGGTCTGTGTGGTCGTGTCGCCGTCGCACTTGACGAAGTACGCCTCCTTCGGGGTCGTGCCGGCGAACGCGCCCTGCCGGAAGAGGCTGTGCATGAAGCTGCCGACGTTCAGCCGGAGCCGCGCCCAGAGCGGCTCGTCGTTCGGCTCGAAGACCGCCCACTTCGTCCCGCGGAACAGGCTCTCCTCGATGAAGAGGGCAGTTCGCCGGATCGGGATGTACTTCCACTCGGATGCGAGCCGGTCGGCACCATCCAGCGTTCGGGCTCCCCAGCAGACCGTCCCGTACACCGGGAACGTCCGGAGGTTGTTGATCCCGAGCGGATTGAGCGTCCCGTTCTGATCGTCGGTGAGCGTCGTCTCGAGGGAGCGGACGCCGCGAAGGACGGCTTCGGTGCCGGCGGGCGCCTTCCAGACTCCGCGCTCGGCGTCCGTGCGGGCGTAGAGCCCGGCGACCGTCCCGCTCGATGGCACGAGCCGGTCGCGGAACCCGTTGACCGGGTCGGGGATGTTCGGCCGCGGGAAGTAGAGGGCGGCGTTCTTGTGGCGGAAGCCGGCGTTCCCGTCGAGCCAGTCCTTGATCTCCTGGACCGTGTCCCGGGTTGCGGCCTGCTGCGGAACGTCGAGGATGAAGAAGGCTCGACGCGACTCGCAGTACGTCTCTGCCAGGGGGATGAACGCAGCCGCCTCGTTGTCGACGAGGTTCATCGTGTCCGGCACGCACAGGATGTTGAAGATGTCGACGGTGTCGAGCGCGTAGATCCCGGTTCGCCCGACCGCGTCGCCGAGGAGCGCCGCGCCATTTGGCGCGCCACCGTCATTGCCCTGCCGCTGACCGGCCGGAGGACCCGGCGGGACCGCCTGGGCCGCGGAAGCCGTCCCGCCGAGCGAATACGCCTGAACGTTGACGACGTCGAGCTTGATGTCGGGGGCGAGGGTCCCACCGAACGTGATGAGGTCGCTGCCGTTGGCGCCACCGGTGACTCTCAGGTTCCGCGTGGTCGCGGTGCTCGGCTCGGCCGTCACGCGGACGTTGCGGAGGGACGAATCCACGCTCTGGATCAAGGCCTGGAGGAGCGAGGCCAGCCTCGATGCGGTCTCGTGGCGGGTCGCCCCGAGGGTGAACGTGCCGCCGACGTTCGTCCCGTTGACCACGACCTGCAGCGTCTTGGTGGCCGCCAGCCCGTTTGCGGCCGCGTCGGTGAGCGCGGTTGACGTCATCGTCCCGGTCTCAGCGACCCGGGCAGTGGGCGATGTCGCCAGGTTCGTCAGCCTGATCAGCGACGAGGAGGAATTGACGACGGCCGGCGCGAAGTTCGGGGCCGAGGAGACGAGCCCGAGATTGCGGTAGCTCTCCGACGCGACGGTTCGGCCGCTCGCGTCGACCTCGCGGGCCGTGAGGTTGAACTGACCGGCCATGGAGGTCTCGTGATCGACATCGATCTGGACACGGTTGCCCCAGACGCCTTCGCTCGCCGCCTCGGCCAGGAGGGCGGCATTGCCCGCGGTCACGGCGTCGAGCATCGCGATCGCGGCCGCCGCCGGGGTCCCCGAGGCGACCCGCACGACCCAGGCCTCCCGACCGCCGTTCAGGAAGAACTGGCGGATCGCGTAGCCGACCTCGCTCGACGTGACGAGCGGGCCGAAATTCCGATCGAGGTCGGCGAGGCTGAAGACCTGGATCGGCGTGTTGAGCTTGCCCTTGGTGAACGAGCCGAGGAACGCCGTGACGGACGTCGAGACCCCGATGATCGTCCGGACTCCGCTCGGCAGCTCCTCGATGTAGACGCCGGGATACGTCGGTGCAATGGGCATGCCGTCCTCCTGACGGCGCCCGCTCTGGCACCGTCTGCTTCGGCGGAAGGGTGGTCGACGATCCGTCACTGGACCATCACCGGCATGTCACCGCGATGCGCGTGCGGCCGCCCGGGGCCCGTCCCGCTCCGGGCCCGTCCCGATCAGGCCGACGACGCAACCCCCACGAGCGGGGTCACCAGGGCGGTCACGGCCGGCGATGGACCCAGCCGGAGCTCGTCGCGCATCAACCGGACGTAGGCCTCGTACTGGCGAATCGCCTCGGCTCGGTTGCCCTCGCGGAGATGGGCGTTGATCAGGGCGACGTGGCCGCTCTCGTGGAGCGGCTCTTCGGTGATCGCCGCCAAGCCCGCTTCGATCGCACGCCCAAATTCGCCGGCGAGCGTCAGCATGACGCAGGCTCGTTCGAGGGCGTGCAGCCGGAGCTGGCGGAGACGCTCCCGTTCGATGAGGACCCAGTCGTCGTACCAGTCGGGGAGGAGGTCCCCGGCGACCGTGAGCTCGTCGATCCGCTCCGTGGCCACATCCCCGTCGCCCGCCATCAGCTGGTGGGACCAGACCGTGAACTCGATGACGTCGACCGCAACATCCTCGCCGAGCGTCAGGTAGTCCCCACTCGTCTCGACGACCCGGACGCCGGCCTGGCGCAGGCGCCAGAGGGCCGAGCGGAGATTGCCCATCGCCCGATCCTGCGTTGCATCGAGCCACAGCATCTCGGCGACGTATGGCCGGAGGGATGGTCGATTTCGAAGCGCGACGAATGCGGCCACCCGTTGTGCGCTGAGCGGGATCCTGATCGGGACCCGCTCACAGGACAGGGAGAAGCCCTGCATGAGACACAGCCGGACGCGGGCGTCGGGGCGCGTCGCGCCCACGACTCGGGCGCCGGCCGGATGGCCGGTGTCCCCATTGCGGCGCTGGACTTCCGGTCGCGCGCTGCCCGGGAGTCGAACGGCATTCGCCGCCGTGTCGACGCCCATTGGTCAGCCCGTCGACGGCAGCCGTCGGTCGTGAAGCGTCCCGTCGACCATCGTGCCCCCAGACCTGGTGGATCGCCCGATCATCGCACAGCGCCGTCTCGCCAGCGTCGCGCGAGTCGCTAACTAGTTGTCCGGTGGGCGAGATACTCGAGGAGGTCGAGCTTCGTGACGACGCCGGCCGGCTGTTCGCCGCGGATCGCGACGAGCGCAGGCGCGCCGCCGCTGAGGAGCGCAAACGCCTCGTCGAGGGTCGCCGACGCGTCGACGAGCGGCAATGCCCGCTCCATGACCTCTCCCACGGTCCGCTCGACGATCGACGGATCCCGATACGCCCGGTCGAGCAGCGCCTTCTCCGAGATCGACCCGACGATGCCCGCGACGGCGTTGCCCGCGGTGTCCTCCGAGACCGGCATCTGCGAGATCCCGTACTCCTGGAGCGTGGCGATCGCCTCGCCGACGCGTTGCGTCGTCCGCGCCACGACGACGGCCGGACGCTCGGAGCCGTGGCGATGGCCCGAGAGGAGATCGGCGATCCGGGCGACAGCTCCGGTCGTCGGGAGCAGCCCGTTCACCCGCATCCACTCGTCGTTGTAGACCTTGGACAGATAGCTCCGGCCGCTGTCGGGGAGGAGGACGACCATCACCTTGCCCGCGCCCTCGCCCGCGTCGACCAGCTCGCGGGCGATCTCGAGCGCGGCGACGAGCGCCGTCCCGCACGAGCCGCCCGCGAGGATCCCCTCCTCTCGGGTGAGCCGCCGCGCGGCGAGGAACGCGTCGCGATCGCTCACCCGGACCCAGCGATCGACGACAGCCGGGTCGTAGGTGCCCGGGACGAAGTCCTCCCCGACGCCCTCGGTGAGGTACGGCCGGGCGGTGTCGCCCGACAGCACGGACCCCTCCGGGTCGGCGCCGACGATCACGACATCCGGCTTCTGCGCTCGCAGGTAGTGGCCGGCCCCGGAGATCGTGCCGCCGGTCCCGACGCTCGCGACGAAGTGGGTGAGTCGGCCCTCGGTCTGCTCCCAGATCTCGGGGCCCGTCGTCCGTTCATGGGCGGTCGGGTTCTCGAGGTTCCAGTACTGGTCGGGCTTGAACGCGCCGGGGATGTCGCGGGCGAGCCGGGCCGCGACCGAGTAGTACGACTCGGGTGACGCAGGATCGACGTTCGTCGGGCAGAGGACGACCTCGGCGCCGTACGCCCGGAGAAGCGACTGCTTCTCGGTCGACTGCTTGTCGGCCATGACGAAGATGCAACGGTAGCCCTTGAGCGCGGCCGCGATCGCGAGACCGTGCCCAGTGTTGCCCGACGTCGGCTCGATGATCGTGCCACCCGGCTTCAGCAGTCCCGCCTGCTCGGCAGCCTCGATCATCGGCAGGCCGATCCGATCCTTGACCGAGCCGCCCGGGTTGAGCATCTCGAGCTTTGCGAGGATGAGCGGCTGCCGATCCAGAGGTCCCAGATCGCGTGTGACCCGGCTCAGCCGGACGAGCGGTGTCCGGCCGACCAGGTCGAGGATGGTCTCGGCGTACTGCATGGGAAGGAGGATAGCCCGGCCTCGGGGCCGTGGATCAGGAGCCGGCGAGGTCGGCGGCGAGCCGCTCGTCGGCCAGACCGGTGGCGATTGCCCGGCTCCGCACCTGCCCGCCGAGGGCCTCCAGGAACGGCGCCCGGTCGATCCCGAGTAGGACGGCATCCTCGAGGGCGGTGACCGTCGCCGTCCGGGGGACGTCGCGCAAGAGGGCGATCTCGCCGAAGGCGTCGCCCGGCCCGAGCGTCCGCATCGGCCGGCCCGCGACGGTCACCATGAGCGCTCCCGTGGCGACGACGTAGAAGCGCTCGCCCGTCTCACCCTCGCGGACCACGACCGTTGCGGCCTCGACGGTCGTCCGGGCGAGACCGGCGGCGAGCCGCTCGAGGACCGGGCCCGACAACGGCGACAGCATCGGGATCGCCCGGAGGAGGCGCAACTCGACCACACGATCCGCGTCGAGCCGATCGCCGCGGATGATCGTCCAGCCGACCAGGGCCAGGACGATCGGCAGGGACAGCCCGGCGACCGCGAAGACCGCGCGGTTCCCGACCAGGCCGATGACGATCGGAACGGCGAGCCCGCCGACCGCGCTCGCACCCATCATCAGCCCCTGGAGGAGGCCGAAGACGCGACTCATCACATCGTCGCCCGCGAGACGATGGATCAGCGTCTGGGCGCCGACGTACGTGAGCCCGAGGCCGATCCCGGCCAGGACGAGGAGCCCGGCCGCGAGGGCGGGGCCAGATGCGACGGCGATGGTCGCGATCGAGACGCCATAGAGGATCGCGCTCGCCGCGAGGACGGCCCCCAGCCGCTCGCGCCCGACGAGGCCGAGCCCCGCGACGGAACCCACGATCGCCCCGAACCCGCCGACCGCCCCGACGAACCCGACACCCTCGCCGCTGAGACCAAGCAGATCGATCGCCAGGACCGCGTAGAGCACATCCATCACACCGACGAGGAGGGTGGCCCACGTCGCGATCAGGACGACGGACCGCAGCCGCGCGTCCGCGAGGACCGCGTGGATCCCGCCGGCGAGCTCCGCGAGCGCGGAGCGCAGGCGTTCGGGTCGGGGCGTCGCTGGCTCGGCGGTCGCACGCCCTGTGAGCGGGAGGGCGCGGCGCCGACGGACCGCGCTGACCACGGCCAGGCAGCCGAGGAGGTCGGCTGTGGCGGCAACGGCGAAGACCACGGCGGGGCCGCCGAGCCCGATGAGCAACCCCGCGCCGAGCGGCCCGATCAGGGTCCCCGCGCTCTCGACCATCCCGGACACGACGTTCGCGGCGGTCAGGTCGTCGGGCGAGTCGACCACCTCGGGCATGAGCGCCGAGTGAAGCGGCCGCGACAGCGAGACCAGCGTCGCGCTGACAATCGCCAGGGGGTAGACGACGACCGGCGCCGCTCCGCCGGCGAGCGCGACCGCGGTCGCGGCCATGACCGCCGACTGGGCGGCATACGTGACGAGGAGCACGCGATCGCGCGGGAATCGATCGCCGAGGGCGGAGACGGCCGGCGCCAGGACGACCGATGGCGCGAGCTCGATGAACACGACGATGCCGGCCTCTGCGGCACCGCCACGACCGTAGGCATAGACGATGATCGCAACCCACGTCGACCACTCGCCGAAGGCGAACGCGAGGTAGGCGAGCTCGAGGCGGCGAAGGACCGTGCTCCGGACGACCGCGGCGAGGACGCCGAAGCGACCGGTCACGACGGGGTCGCGGACAGTGGCGGCGTGGCCGGGTCGGGCTCGTCGGCGGGTTCGCCCCGGTCGAGGCGGCCACGCCGGAGGAGCAGCCACGTGAGTCGGTTCCTGAGCCGCCGTGGGTGGTCGGGCGGATCGATCGTGGCCGGCCAGATCTCCGCAACGACCGGCCCCAGCACGCCTTCGAGGGCCGCGCTCAGCCGCCGAGCCAGGTCGAGCTCCGCGCGCGTGCCGGCCGCGGGCACGACGCCGTCCCAACCGGGGCCGAGCAGCCCGGCCACGGTCGTCGGCGGCAGGACGCGCGAGGCCATCCGCCGCCCGATGTACAGCTCGTCGGTGCCGGCCATCGCGAGCGGGACGATCGGCGCGCCGGTCCGGAGGGCGATCACCGCCCACCCGACCCGGAACGGGCCGATCCGGCCGACGGGCCCGCTCACCGTCCCTTCCGGCATCTGGGCGAACACGCCGCCATTGGCGACGACCGCGCGGGCCGACGCGACGTGCTGGTCGGCGCCGATCCCGCCGCGCCACACGGGCAGGAGGCCCCCGAGGCGATGGATGAGCGCCTCGCGCCAGCGCGATGTGAACGTCGACGGCGCGCTCCCGAGGAACCACGCCCGCGGCTCGACGGGCAAGGCGTGGACGACGAGGAACGGGTCCATCCAGCCGCGATGCGCCGCCCCGACAAGCAGGTAGCCGCCCGTCGGCAGGTGCTCCTTGCCCGACGCCGCGATCCGGAACCGGAAGGTCCCGAACAGCACGAAGCGGGCGAACAGGCGAACGACTCGATACAGGAGTGACGCCCGGCTCTCGGGCGTCCGGCCGAGCCAGGCCAGGCCTTCGACGGCTCCGCCACGAGCGTCCGCGAGCGCCTGCGGCGCGACTCGGCCCGGAGGCGGCCGACGGCGACGCCCGGTCCCTGGCTCCGCCGCTCCGGTCACGTCAGTCGGGCGCGGCCGGTCGATCCGGCCGTGGCGGGTCGGTGTCGGGCTCGCTCAGGTGGTCGGCGGCGGCTTCGTCGGCGGCCCCTTCGACGGCGTCGCCGCCGAGGTCTTCGGCGTGATCGTGGTCTTGCTCGTCGCCGAGGTCGTCGTCGAGGTCGTCGTCGAGGTCGTCATCGAGGTCGTCCTGCTCGTCATCGTCCCAGAACGCGTCCTCGGCATCCTCGCGCGACGGCGCGGCGGCGGGATCCGGCAGGAGTTCGGCGGCGGTGACACCCGGATGGCCCCGCCCGTGCCGATAGAGCAACCCCACGACGCCGATGGAGATGAACGCCGCGGTGACGATCTGGGCGGTCGGGACGCCGAAGAACGTCCAGTTCCCACTCCGGAGACCCTCGAGCGCAAAGCGGGTGAGCCCGTACCAGATGAAGAAGATCAGGAGGAGATCGCCCGGGACCAGACGAGAGCTCCGTCGTCGTCCGAGCCAGATGAGGAACAGCGCGCCGACGATCCCCGAGACCGATTCGTAGAGGAAGAGCGGATGGAAGTGGGTCGTCGCCACCGGGTACTGGACGACGTCGAGGTAGGGCGCGACCCGGTGCGCCTCGTCGATCCGGATCCCCCACGGCAGGCCGGTCGGCGGTCCGAAGAGCTCCTGGTTGAAGAAGTTGCCCCAGCGGCCGATGGCCTGCATGACGAACAGCCCCGGCGCCACCACGTCCGCCCATCGCCAGAACGGCTGACGGGACCAGCGTACGTACGCCCAACCCGCGATCGAGCCGGCGATGATCCCGCCCGGGACGCCGAGCCCGGTGAACCCGGAGAAGGCATACGACCCGTCCGGCTTGACCGTCAGCGGCAGGAACGCGGTCAACGGATTGTTCACGTAGAGCTGCCACTGGTCGATGACGTGGTACAGCCGCCCGCCGATCAAGGCGGCGACCGCGATGACGATCATCCCGGACCCGACCCGCTCCCAATCGAGACCACGGAACCGGGCCTCGCGAACGACGACCCAATAGACCGCCGCCAGTCCGACGGCGTAGGCGATCCCGTACCAGTAGATGGGGAAGCCGAGGATGCGGACGAACACCGGATCAGGAGTGAAGTCGATCATCTGCGGAGTGTATGGACTGGCCGGCCCGTCGGGCGCGGTCCGGCGCAACGCACGGGGCCCGCGTTGGCGGGTACTCTCGGGACGTGAACACCGAATTCAACTGGTGGATGCTGATCGTCGGTCTCGTCGTCGGCGCCGGCATCGTCTGGCTGGTGGTGGCTGACTCGCGACGCCGGGAGGTCGATGTCGGTGAAGCCGAGCGCGAGGGCGAGGCCCGTTGGATCGCCGAAGCGATGCGCGACGCCGGTCGCGGTGTCGGCGACCAGGACGTCCTCGACATCCTGCGACTCCACGAGGCCTATCTCGCGGCCTCGCCGCCCGACGACGTGTGGGACGAGGCCGGGGCCAGGGACGCCGCGCCGCTCGATCCCGAGGCCCGCTGGGTGGCGGTTCCGGCAGCACCCGTGACCGCCGGGCCCGTTGCCGACGAGCGGCGGCCGATGGCCCATCCGATCCGGCCGGAACGGCCCGACCAGGAGGGCGGACCCGCCTGACGGGCGCGCCCGCGACCAACCTGGGGGTCAGCCGGCGCTGAGGAGGACCTGCGGACCCTGCACGTCCGGATGGGCGAGGTCGACGAGGGAGACCCCGAAGGTCGAGCCCGGGCCCAGGCCAGCGATCTCGGGCACCTTGCCGACCCAGTAGGCAAGATCGCCGCCGAAGAACATCTTGCCAACGGGGCTGTGCTTGCCATCGACCTCCACCCAGCAGCGGTATTCGTGACCTGCCGGCGCCGGGGCGAGCCGGTCGGCCACGACCACGAGCTCCGTCGAGCCGGGTGAGTACACGAGGTTCCCCGCGGCCGCCGACCCATCGGCGCTCGCCAGGCTCACCCGCCGGACATCTGGCTGGGCGTCGATCCGCAGCGTCCAGCGGGCCACGTCCCCGAGCGCGTCGATCTCGGCACTCAGCACACCGACGGACGTCGCGTGGCCGGCGTTCAGGACAAGCGCCGTGCCGCTGACCGCCACGATCAGCGCGGCGGCGAGTCCGGCGAGGACGGGCAAGCGCCCGAAGCGCGGCCCGGCGCCGCGAGGACCGCCGAAGCTTGCCGGCGCGGCCGGGGACGACGGCGTCGGCGCGGGCGACACCGTCGACGGCACCGCACCGACCGCCTCACCGCGCGGGCGGCCAAGTGCCGCCACGTATGCGAGCGTTCGTTCCTTCAGCTCGGGCGGCGGCGCGGAACGAACCGCCGGCGAGATCAGGCCGACCGAGCGGCGAAGCCGGTCCAGCTCGGCGGTGCAATCGGGGCAGCCCGCGAGATGGCCGGCCACGATCGACGCGCTCTGCGTGTCGCCCGCCATCAGCCGCTCGAGGCCGCCCGGCTCGATCGCCGCGTCCTCGAGGATCTCGCGTACCTCGCTGTGGTCCATCGCTCCCATCATCGTTCGATTCGTTCGTGGATCGGGATCGGGATTGGCGTCGGCGCCAGCCCCGGCTCCAGCTCTTCGGCCAGGGCCCCGCGGAGTCGCAGGAGGGCGCGCCGCGTCCGGGTCTTCACCGTGCCGAGCGGCCAGCCGAGCCGCTCCGCGATCTCGGTCTGTGTCAGCTCCTCACGGTAGGCGAGGACGATCGCCGTCCGCTCGGCGTCCGGCAAATCGGCCAGCGCGTCCCGGATCACCTGGCGCAGCTCGGACGTCGCAAGCTCCCCTTCCGGCCCCAGCCCGACCCCGGCGCCACCGATCACGGCGCCGCTCCCGACCAGCCGATCGAGGGCCGCCCCGGCCTCTTCGTCCTCGCCGGCCGCCGACGAGAGCGGGATGAGGTTCGGGCGACGGCCGGAGGCCCGCAACCGATCGACGGTCCGGTTCCGGGCGATCGTGTGGAGCCAGGCCGCGAGGGACCCGACCTTCGGGTCGAACAGCTCCGCTCGGTTCCACAACGTGAGGAATGTCTCCTGGACCACCTCTTCGGCAACCTGCCGATCGGACGTGAGCCGGCGTGCCGCCGCGAAGACCGCGTCGACGTACCGGTCGTAGAGCGCGCCCAAGGCCGATTGCGACCCCGCCGCGACCTCGCGGACGAGCACCGCATCGTCGGCCGGTGGGCGATCCCCAGCCACTTCTACGCTCCCACCGCGTCGTCGGTTTCAGCCGGCATCCGGAGTGGCCGGTGTTCGAAGCCGCTCGAGAACACGACGTCGGTCTCCGTCTGGAAGACGTTCGACGTGGACTGGACCTGGCGCAGGACGCGCTCGAGGTCGCGGGTGTCGCGGGCGCGAACCTTGATCAGGTAATCCGCCTCGCCGCTGATGTGATGGCACTCCTCGATCTCCGGGATCGCGGCGAACGCCGCGGTCAGATCGTTTGCCATCGTTCCCGGCGCCTGGGTGACCCAGCTGAACGCGAGGACGTCATAGCCGACCGCGCGCGGATCGACGAGCGCGGCGTAGCCGCGGATGACCCCGCGGGCTTCGAGCTTCTTGACCCGCTCGTGGGCGGACGGCCCGCTCATCCCGACGTCGGCGCCGAGGTCGGCGTAGGCCCGACGGCCGTCCCGCTGGAGGACCCCGAGAATCCGCGCGTCGTTCGTACTGATCCGTTCAGGTGACGGCATCTAGTCCCTATTCATTAGGTTGATCACGTTGTCAGATCAACATCTGTTAGGTATTATGGCGTGGAAGACATCTTGATCGTCGGTCCGTCGCACATCAGCGACGGGAGCTGGTGCGTACCGGCTCCGCGGCGATCACGCAGCGGAGGTTCCCATGTTCGCCATCGGATTCGGGTTCCTGGTGCTGTTCTCCGTGATCAGCGTCCTGCTCGGCAACGAGGATCCCCGTCAGAAGACGGATCCTCGCGACAATCTGGCTCTCTGGGCTCGATTCGTCGCTCGCTGAGCGCGGTCTCGAACACCACCCCTACGAGGTTCCGGCCTGCCCGGGACCTCGTTTCGATTCCGGATCGGATTCTGCGCCGCCGTCATCAGACCACGAACTGAGGATTCTCACCACGCGCCAGCGCGCCGATGCGCGACCTCCCCGAGGCGGTCCGCCGGCAGATGCGCCTCCAGACACGTGACCCCGGTCGAGCCGACGACGGCGTCGTGACGGGTTCCTGCCGGAAGCTCGAGCCGGTCCCCGGCCTCCAGATCGACGACCTCGCCGATGTCCGGCAGCCCGAACGAGATCGATCCGGCGGCGACGACGATCACCTTGTCGTAGCCGTGCTCGTGCGCCCCGTAGCGGTCACCTGGGCCGTTCGACCACGGCGCCGGAGCGAGGCCCTCCGCCTGCAGCCGGCGCGCCGAATCGTCCATCGGGCGGTCCGCGTCAGCCGGCGACCGACACGCCAATCGCCGTCCCGACGGCGTAGGTGACGACCGCCGCCGCGGTCCCGATGAGGACCTGCCGGGCGCCCGAGAACAGCACCCCACGGCCCGTGAGCAGGCTCACCCCCGCGCCGACCCCGAACAGCGCCACCAGGCTCAGCCCGATCGCGGTGACGAACGCAACGACCCCGCCGCCGACGATGTACGGCAGCACGGGGACGAACGCGCCGAGCGCGAACGCGACGAACGACCCGAAAGCCGCCCCGAACGGCGAGCCGAGCTCGTCCGGGTCGAGCCCGAGCTCCTCGCGGATCAGCTGCTCGAGCGCCCGCTCCGGGTCCTCGAACAGGCGATGAGCGATCGCCCTGGCCTCGTCCTCCTGGAAGCCCTTGGCCCGGTAGAGCGCGGCCATCTCGGCCTCCTCCTCTTCGGGCATCGCCTCGAGCTCGGCCCGCTCGAGGGCGATCTGGCGCTCGAAGAGCTCGCGCTGGCTCTGCATCGAGATGTACTCGCCGGCGGCCATGCTGAATGCCCCGGCAAGGAGCCCGGCCACGCCGGCAAGGAGGATGAAGTGGCTCTGCGCTCCGGTGGGGCCGGACGCACCGGCGACACCCATCACGAGCGCGAGGTTGGAGACGAGCCCGTCGCTCACGCCGAAGATGACCGCGCGCAGGGTCCCGGACCGGCCGGAGCGATGCCAACGCTCGCGGCCCGCGATGTCCCGGTCCGGGTGGTACTCGGGGTCCTTCAGCCGGCGCCAGATCTCGGCGTGCTCGCGCTCGTCGGCGGCGATCGCCTCGATCTCGGGGCTGGCGGTCTGGCCCTCGTAGAGCTCCTCCTCGTCGCCCTCGAGGGCCGTCACGAGATCGCTCACGGCCTTCGTCCCGAAGACCCGCGCCAGCAGGAGGATCGCCGCAACGCGCAGGCGCGGGTGGCTGGGAGGCGGCGGGACGTCCACGCCGGCCTCGCGAAGCTTCCCGGCCCACACGTCCGCGTGGCGGCGCTCGTTGGCGGCGATCCGGTGGAAGGCGGCAGCACGCTGCGGATCCTTCTCGATCACGGCGAGCCGGTCGTACAAGAGGATCGCGTCGCGTTCGAGACGCAGGTTGGCAAGGCTCTGGGCCGGATCGATGGGCATCAGGCCAATGCTACCCGGCAGTAGACTCGGCTCGATGACGGCCCGGGACGCACCGCTCCGGTACCTCACCGCCGCCGACGTCGCGGTCGCGATGCCTCCCCTGCCCGAGCGGCTCCGCCTCGCCGAGCGCACGATGGTCGCCCTCGTCGACGACGCCGAGCTGCCGCCGAAGATCGGCGTCCACCCGCGACCCGACGGCTCCTTCGCGCACGCGATGCCGGCCCACCTGCGCGGCGCCGAGCCGACGGGCGCGGACGATCTGCTCGGGGTCAAGTGGATCGCAGGGTTTCCGACGAACCGGTCCGGCGCCCTGCCCGCGATCCACGGCCTGATCCTGCTCACCGACCCAGGCACCGGCGTTCCCGTTGCGATCCTCGATGCGGGGCCGATCACCGCCGAGCGGACCGCGGCGATCAGTGGCGTCGCGATCGCCCGGTTCGCGCCCGACGTCTTCGGTCGTGATCCGCGCGTCGCGCTGCTCGGGGCCGGCGTCCAGGGGCGGAGCCACGTCCCGGTCATCGGGAACGTCCTGCCGGGCGCGGATCTCCTGATCTTCGATCGCCACCCGGATCGGGCGGCCGGGCTGGCGGGGATCGCGGAACGGACGCCCGGAATCCGGTCCGCGCGTTCCGCGGGGACGGCGCGGGACGCGACGCGATCGGCGGACGTCGTCGTCACGGCCGCGTCCTTCGCGCCTGCCGACCAGCGGCAGACCCTCACCGATGACTGGCTGACCCCCGACGCCCTCGTCGTCGCCGTCGACTACGCGACCTACGTCGCCGCGTCCGTGGCGCGCGAGGCCGGCCTCTTCCTCGTCGACCATCGCGAGCAGTTCCTCGCCAACCGCGACGCCGGGAACTTCGACGGCTATCCCGATCCCGGCGGCACGCTCGGCGAGGCGATCATCGCCGGCGCGCCCCGTCTCCCGCGCGGCCGGGCGCTCGTCACCCATCTCGGCGTGGGGCTGGCGGATCTGGTGTTCGGCGACGCGATCCTGCGCCGGGCGGTCGCTCGCGGGCTCGGGACGACGCTCCCACGCTGAGCGTGCGTCCGGGCGGCGACCGACCGCGATCGCGTCCTCGTCTGTCCCGTGCGAGACGGACGAGACGCGGAGGGCGCGAACGGGCACACTGCCGAGGCATCGCCCCGGCCCGAGGCACTCCCCGGCCGGGCCTGGAGGAGGGTCAGGCGTGCAGCGTCTGTTCTCGATCGTCCGGCGACTCGCGTGGATCGCCGTCATCCTCGTCGTGATCGTCGTCGCCCTAGCCGGGAGTTTCCTGACGATCCTGACGATCCGCGGCTTCCCGACGACGCACGGCACCCTCGCGATCGAAGGCCTCCAGGACTCGGTCCGGGTGACCCGCGACGCCGCGGGAATCGCCTGGATCGAGGCCGACAATGCCCACGATCTCTTCCTCGCCCAGGGCTACGTCCACGCCCAGGACCGGATGTGGCAGATGGAAGTCTGGCGCCACATCTCGTCCGGTCGGTTGTCGGAGCTGTTCGGATCGAGCACGGTCGGCGAGGACCGCTTCATCCGGACGCTCGGCTGGCAGCAGGCGGCCGAGCGAGACCTGAACGCCCTCCCGGACGATGCCAGGGCCATCCTCGCGGCGTACGCGACTGGGGTGAACGACTGGATCGACGACCACCAGGGATCGCTGTCACTGCCGTTCGTCGTGACCGGGCTCAAGACCGGAACCGGCGGGATCGGCGGCTACCGCCTGGAGCGCTGGACGGCGGTCGACACGCTGGCCTGGCAGAAGGTCCAGGCGTGGCAGCTCGGCGGGAACTTCGACACCGAGATCTTCCGGATGCTCGCGGACGCCAAGCTGGGCGACCCGGCCCGGACCGACGAGCTCTTCCCGGCGTACGGCCCGACGATGCCCGTGATCACCCCGAGCGGGCTGAAGGGATCAGGCGGGGCGGGCTCGACGAAGAGCCCGCCGACGACGGCGAGCACTGGGTCGCCAGGTTCCACCCGGATCACCGCGACCGCGATCGGGGACCCCGAGGCGTGGCGGTCGGTCGCGGCGGTCGGCGATCGCGTGCTCGCGATCGCCGGGCTCGACGCCGCCGACGGGATCGCCGGCGACCACCAGGTCGGCTCGAACAACTGGGTCGTGGGCCCGTCGAAGACGACGACGAAGACGGCGCTGCTGGCGAACGACCCGCATCTCGGCATCGGGATGCCGTCGGTCTGGTACATGAACGGACTCCGCTGCCGGATGATCAGCAAGGCGTGCCCGTTCGACGTCGCGGGCGTGACGTTCCCGGGCGTCCCCGGGGTCGTCCTCGGCCACAACGCGAAGATCGCCTGGGGGGCGACAAACGTCGATCCGGACGTCCAGGACCTGTTCTCGATCGCGCCTGACCCGGCGAACCCCGCGAACTACCTCGTCGGCGGCGAGTCGGTCCCGTACGACGTCCGGCATGAGCTCATCCATGTCGCCGGCGGGGCGGACGTCACGCTCGATGTGCGGACGACCCGCGACGGCCCGATCGTCAACGACGTCGACTCGCGGCTGAAGGACGCGCCACCGCTCGCGCTGCGCTGGACCGCGACCGACGCCGTCGACGGCACGCTGGAGGCGATCCTGCGGGTCAACACGGCCGCGAACTTCGCCCAGTTCCACGCGGCATTCGAGACGTACGGCGCCCCGTCCCAGAATTTCGTGTACGCCGATGCCGACGGGCACATCGGGTATGTCCTGCCGGGCCGGATCCCGATCCGGGCGGACCCAGACGACCGCGGCGCGCGGATCCGGCCGGGCGACGGGAGTCACGACTGGACGGGGACGATCCCGTTCGAAGACCTGCCGTGGCAGCTCGACCCGGCGGGCGGGATGATCGTCACCGCGAACAACGCCCCGGTCGATGCGTCCTACCCGCACTTCATCGCGCAGGAATGGGATCCGGGGTATCGGGCCGAGCGGATCACGACCCTCCTCGACGACGCCGCCGGGTCCGGCGGCGTCACGCGGGCCGAGATGGAGGCGATCCAGCTCGACACCCATCTCATCCGCGCCGAATCGATCGGGCCGATCGCGGCGGCGACCGGGACCGCCACGCCCGACGGCGCCCTCGTTGCGGACGCGATCGGCAAGTGGTCCAGCTTCACCTGCCCGATCGACGGGCCGGCGAGCGCCGGATGCGGAGCCTACCTCGCGTTCGAGTACCGACTCGTGCGCGATCTGTTCGACGACGAGCTGGGTCCGCTGGCGCGGGAGTACGTCGGCGGTTCGGCGTCGCTCCAGGCGATGATCGCGGCCCTCGGCGAGGCCGATTCGCCGTGGTGGGACGACGTCACCACGAGCGGCTTCCGCGAGTCGCGCAGCGACCTGATCGGCCGGGCGCTCGACGAGGCGGGCAGGGAGCTCCGGGCAGCCTATGGCGATCCGCCGAACTGGACGTGGGGAAAGATGCACGCGGCGCGGTTCGCCGAGGCGACGCTGGGGTCGTCGGGGATCGGGCCGCTCGAGTGGTACTTCGACAAGGGGCCGTTCCCGGCTCCCGGCGCGGCCGGGGCGATCGACAACACGTACTACCGACCCTCACGCGCCTACCCGGATCCCGACGATCCCGCCTACGAGCCGGTAGGGATCGACCAGGTCTTTGGGGTCACGAACCTGCCGTCGTACCGCCTGACGATCGACATGGCCGATCCGGACGGCGCGACGATCGTCCAGACGACCGGCCAAAGCGGCAACCCATTCGATCGCCACTACGGCGACCTGATCGAGGACTGGCTGACCGGGAAGAGCGTGGCGCTGCCGTTCAGCCACGTGGCGGTCAGCCAGGCGACGATCGAGACGTTGCAGCTGGTTCCGCGATCGCGCTAGCCACACCAGGGTGGGGCCTGGCGGAACCTACTCCTCGCTGATCGGCAGCGGACCGTCGGGCACCTCGATGATCACGCGGCCGTCCTCGATGACGACCGGGTAGATCTCGAGCGGGAGCTCGGCCGGCGGGTCGATCGGC
>DASXTH010000073.1:0-2084 GCA_036505555.1 Candidatus Limnocylindrales bacterium
ATCGCGCGACCGGTAGCGGGCCGACAGGATCGGCGACAGTGCGATCGCGGCGGGGACGCCGCCAGGGCCGCCGCCCGGTCCGGCGGTCAGCTGCGGGCCGCCGTCGTCGGCGCTCATCCCGCCACTTCCGGCATGACGCGACCGAGCCAGAGCTTCGGATCGTCGATCTCGCCGTGACGGGGCAGCGACTCCGGTCCCTGCCACAGGCGCCGCAGCGCGGCCGGCCCACCGGCCTCGGCGACGAGCCGCACGAACCGCTCGCCCTTCCGATACTGCTCGAGCTTTACGTCCATGCCCGTCAGGCGCATGACCGCGCGCTCGAACGGCGACCGGCGGGCGTGGCGCCGCTCGTGGAATCGGGCGCTGATCCTCTCGACGCCCGGCACGATGTCACGCCCGACCTCGTCCATGACGTAGTCGCTGAACCCCTCGAGCAGGCTCATCACGGCCTGCGTCTCGCGGAACAGCCGGCGCTGCTCCGGGGTCATCAGGCGTTCCATCCAGTGCTCCGGCCCGTCCGACTCGGTCTCGCCACGAATCGCCCGGCCGAGGCTCTTGAGCGCCTCTCGCCCGAGGCCGCTTGCCTCCCGGCTGAAGAGTCTGAGCTGGCGCTCGAGCCGCTCGGCGAGATACGGCCGAAGCCACGGGTGCGCCTCGAACTCGAACGCGTGGGTCGTCTCGTGGAGCGCGATCCAGGTCCGGAACGGCCCGATCGGGACGTCGAGACCCCGCGCCGTCTGGCGGATGTTCTCCTCGACGAAGAGGAGGCGACCGGGCGTCGCCTCGGCGGACAACAGCGCGAGATCATACTGGCCGAGGACTTTCGAGCCCATGAACCCGAGCAGGAACCCAAGCTGGCGGGTCGTGACCCAGCGGTTCGCGAGGGCCATCGCCGCCTTGCCGAGCCCGCCGCCCGAAGGCATGACCTGGTCGAGCAGCTCCTCCTCGAGCGTTCCGATGAGCGACGCGAACGTCGCGACGTTGGCGTGGACCCAGCCCGCCCGATCGACGACGCCGGCGCGCTCGACGACGCCGGGCAGCTCCGTTCCGAGCGCCTCCGACAGGCGTGGCACGATGATCGCCATCGCCGCGGCGTACTCGGGCTCCGTCGCCCGCAGCTCCTCCGCGTTGAGGGCTCCGGGCGCATTCCGCATCCGGTCGACGGCGATCCGCTCCGCCCGCCCCCAATCGACGAGTCCGCGCCGCGCCGAGATCTCCGCCCGGCGACCGATCACCGTCGCTGCGGCCCCGAGGGCCGACCCGACGAGGAACCCGGCCTGCCACAACCGATCGTCGCGCCAGGCCGGACCCGACTTCCGCTCGCCGCTCACGTCGGCACCGCCGTCAGGGCGATCCCATCGACGTCGAGGAAGTCCTCGCCGAACAGTCGTCGGGCGACGGACCGAAAGCCATCGACGTCGCCGGTCGTCAGCTGGACGTGCGTCGCGAGCTGGCCCGCGGGCGCCTCGAGCCCACTGATGGCCAGCAGCTCGGACAGTGCGGACGCAGTCGCCGTCGCAGAGTCGACGATCGCGACATGGTCGCCGGCGACTGCCGAGATGACCGGGCGGAGCAGCGGATAGTGCGTGCAGCCAAGCAGGAGGGTGTCGATCCGCGCCGAGACCGGCAGCGGGAACACGAAATCCCCCGCCGAGTCGCGTTCGCCAAGGAGCGGCGCCAGGCCGTCGGCGACCGCGGCCTCGACGTCCGGGCCTGCCAGCAGCCCGGCCTCGACCAGCGGCACGAAGGCCGGGGTCGCGTGCTCGTAGACCTCGACAGCGGGGTTCTCGTCCTTGATCGCCGCGAAGTACGCGCGCGATCGCACCGTCGCCGGCGTCGCGATCACGCCGACCCGCCGGTTACGTGTTGTCAGTGCCGCCGTCACCGCGCCCGGCCGGATCACGCCGAGGATCGGCAGGTCGTATCGCCGCCGGAAGTGGCCGAGGGCGACCGCGGTGGAGGTGTTGCAGGCGACGACGATCGCCTTGACGTCGCGATCCGCGAGCGCGTCGAGCGCCTCCGTGGAGAAGGCGAGCACCTCGTCGTCGGGCCGCGTCCCGTACGGTGCCCGCTCGTTGTCGCCG
>DASXTH010000074.1:0-6902 GCA_036505555.1 Candidatus Limnocylindrales bacterium
CCGGGTCCGGCGCAATCTGGGACCTCCACTCGAACGCGCTCCGGCCGAACGGCTGGACCTCCGCCGATGCCGCGGGCCTGCCGATCGCCCCCGGCCTCGCCAACTACGGCGAGGTCGCCAAAGGCCCAATTACCCACGCCCTCCGCTTCACCGTTCCGGTCACCCGCCAGGCCCATATCTACCCGGCCCGCCATAACGCGGGCTCCGGGACTGGGACGAACCTTCCGCCGATGGGCCTCCGCGTCCGGTTGAAGGCGAGCGTCGACATCAGCTCGTTCGGGCCGCAGAGCCGGGTGATCCTCACCGCCCTGAAACGCTACGGGATGATCCTCGCCGACAACGGCTCGCCCTTCTACGTCTCCGGGACGTCGGACCCGCGCTGGGACGACGACGAGCTCCACGACCTGGGCCGGATCAAGGGTTCGATGTTCGAGGTCGTGAACACGACCGGCTTCGTGAACGGCTGATCCGTCTCCACGCCGTCGGACGACCCGTCAGATCGGCAACCGCCGCGACGCCCTCACCATCTCCAGCCAGGCCTGCTCGCGGCCGATCGTCGTCGGTGCGCCGTGGCCGGGCAGGACGCCGATCACCGGCTCGAGCTCCGAGAGCCGGGCGAGCGACTCCACGATCGCCTGAGCGGACCCGCCGGGCAGGTCGACCCGACCCCAGCCGCCCGCGAACAGCGTGTCGCCGCTGAACAGGAGCCCCTCGTCGGCGGCCAGGAGGCAGACCGACCCGGGCGTGTGACCCGGCGTGTGGAGGACCCGCAGCCGGATCTCCCCGAAGCGGATCTCGCCGCCCTCGGCGAGCTCGACTGCCGGGATCGAGGGCGGGATCTCGAACGGAGCGAACAGTGGCGTCGGGCGGACGAGCGTGTCGCGGTCGAGCGGATGGACGGCGATGTCGGCACCGGTCTCCGCGGACACGGCTGCGTTGTCGCCGATGTGATCCCAATGGCCGTGAGTGGAGACGATGAGCTTCAGGGTCCACGATCGGGCGGCGAGCTCGTCGCGGATCCAGGCCAACGAAGGGATCGCAGTATCGATCGCGATCGCCTCCCGCGAGCGCGAGTCGGCGAGCACGTGGACATTCGTCGCGACCGGCCCGACGACGCGGCTGATCCGCTCCATGGCTGAGGCTGGCGGTTCCGGGCGCCTACGCCTCGAGCTTCGTCTTCATGCAGTCGAAGGTCTGGCCGATCATCTTGTTCGCCGTCCCCTCGATCAGCCGCGCCCCGAGCGAGGCGAGGCTGCCGGCGATCGCGACGTCGGCACTCCAGTCCATCCGCGTCCCGCCGTCCGGACCGTTGCTCAGCGTCATCTGGGCGGTCGCGTCGACCGCGCTGCCGGGCGCCTGGCCGTGGGCCTTGATGACCGCGCGGTCGGGTGGCGCCTGCTCAGCCATCTGCATGTTCACGACGAACCGCGCGCTGATGAAGCCGATCCCGACCTTCGCCGTCGCCTTGAAGTGGGTGTCGTCGATGACCTCGATCGACTCGACTCCTGGCCCGCACTGGCCGACCTGGTTCGGGTCGACGACGAAGGCCCAGACCTTGTCGCGGGGCGCGGCGATGTCGACGGTACCGGCGAACTTCACGGTGCCTCCATGGCATGCGTGCCCGGCGCCGCGAGGAACGACGCCGGGTCTTTGATGAACCGGGTGCGGCACCCGATCGAACAGAACGCATAGACCGTTCCGTCGTGCTCGGCGAGATGACGGGCGGTCGCCCGGTCCACCGTCATCCCGCAGACCGGATCCTCGAGGACGATGTCGTCGACGACCGGCTGGAGCGGCGCGACCATGGTGCCCGACGGCAGCCCGGCGAGGGTCGCCGGACCGGGGGCCGCGACGAAGTCCGCCCGGCCATGCCGGACCTGGACGAGCTCGGCGAGGATCGAAAGGGCGATCTCCTCGGCCGTCTCGGCGCCGATGTCCATCCCGGCCGGGGCGCGCAGCGCAGCCAGTCGCTCCTCGCCGAGGCCGGTCTCGTCGCGGAGCCATTGGCGGACGACGTTCGCCCGGGTCGGGGAGGCGACGAGTCCCACGTACGACGCGTTCCGGCGCAGACCGGCCGCCAGCGCCTCCTCGTCCCATTGGCCTTGCGTCGCGACGACGAGATACGGGCTGACGTCGGGATCGATCCGTCCGAGAGCCGTCTCCTGGCTGACCCGCTCGGCGGCCGGGAAGTCCTCGGCCGAGGCGAACGGATCGAAGACCGTCACCCGCCAGCCCGACGCGGCGCCGAGCTGAGCGAGGGCGCCCGCGATCGGCGTCGTGCCGGCGACCCACAGGAGCGGAGCGGGGAGATGCGGTTCCACGTAGATCTCCAGGGTGCCACCGGAGTGGCAGGTCATGACGAGCTCGACGATCCCGTCCGCGCGCCGGCCTTCGGCCGGCGCGCTCTTCGACAGCCGGAGGAGCCGCGGCTGCCCATCGCCGAGGGCGTGGAGCGCCTCACGCACGACGACCGGCTGTGCGCAACTGCCGCCGACCCAGCCCTCGATCGTGCCGTCCGGGTGGACGATCCCGCTGGCGCCGGGGCGCGCGGACGTCGGCCGTGCGACGGCGACGACGGTCGCGACGACGAACGGGCGGCCGGCCCCCTCGAGCTCGGCCGCCCGGGCGAAGATGCTCCTGGTCATAAGCAGCTGGAGGGGTCGCCCGGCGGAGCCTAGGCGATCCCCTTGTCATGCAGGATCGCCCACACCTTCGGCGGGGTGATCGGGATGTCGATGTTCCGCACGCCGAGGTGCCACAGGGCGTCGACGACGGCGTTCGCGATCGCCGGAGGGGCGCCGACGGTCGCCGACTCGCCGACCCCCTTCGCGCCGATCGGGTGATGCGGCGAGGGGGTGACCGTCTTGTCGAGCTCCCATGCGGGCGTCTCGATCGCGGTCGGGAGCAGATAGTCCATGAACGTGCCGGCGAGGTTGTTGCCGTTCTCGTCGTAGCGGATCTCTTCGTAGAGTGCCGGCGCGAGACCCATCGTGAGACCGCCGTGGATCTGCCCGTCGACGATCATCGGGTTGATGACGTTGCCGCAGTCGTCGACGGCGACGAATCGCCGGACGTGGACTTCGCCGGTGCCCTTGTCGATGTCGACGACGCAGATGTAGCTCCCGAACGGGAACGTCAGGTTCGGCGGGTCGTAGTAGTCGACCGCCTCGAGGCCCATCTCCATCCCCTGCGGGAAGTTCGTGTATGCAGCGAACGCGATCTCCTGGATCGTCTTCGCCCGTTCGGGCGAGCCCTTGACGAAGAATTTGCCGTTGATCCATTCGAGATCGTCCTCGGACGCCTCGAGAAGATGGGCGGCGAGCTTGCGAGCCTTGTCCTTGATCTTCCGGGAAGCCATCGCAGTGGACGCGCCCGACGTTGGCGTCGAACGCGAACCGTAGGTTCCCAGGCCGTACGGTGCCGTGTCGGTGTCGCCGTACTCGATCTTGATGTCGGCGACCGGGAAGCCAAGCTCCTCGGCGATGATCTGGGCGTACGTCGTCTCGTGGCCCTGGCCCTGGGTCTGGGAGCCGATCCTGGCAAGGACCTTGCCGGTCGGGTGGACCCGGATCTCGCAGCCGTCGTTCATCTTCAACCCGATGATGTCGAAGTCGTGTGACGGGCCGGCCCCGACGATCTCGGTGAACGAGCAGATGCCGATCCCCATGAGCTCGCCGCGGGCGCGCTTCTCGGCCTGCTCCTTGCGGAGGCCCGGGTAGTCGATGATGTCCATGGCCTTCTGGAGGGCAACCGGGTAGTTGCCGGAGTCGTACTCCCAGCCGGTCGGCGACTTGTAGGGAAACTGCTCCGGTTGGATGAAATTCTCCATCCGCAGCTGGGCCGGATCCTTGCCGATGTCGTGGGCGAGGATGTCGACCATCCGCTCGATCGCGTGGACGGCCTCGGTGACCCGGAACGAGCAGCGGTAGGCCACGCCGCCGGGCGGCTTGTTCGTGTAGACCCCGTCCACCTCGACGAACGCGTTCGGGAAGTCGTACGAACCGGTGATCACGTTGAACAGGCCGGCCGGGAACTTCGACGGATCGGCCGCGGCGTCCGAGTAGCCGTGGTCGGCGATCGTCCGGACCTTGAGCCCGGTGATCTTGCCCTCCTTCGTCGCGCCCAGCTCGGCGTGGATGTGGTAGTCACGGGCGAACGAATCGGCCTGGAGGTTCTCCGAGCGGTCCTCGATCCACTTCACCGGCTTGCCGATCAGGAACGACGCGGCAACGGCGAGGACGTAGCCCGGGTAGACCGGCACCTTGCCGCCGAACCCGCCGCCGATGTCGTGGGTCTTCACCCGGATGTTCTGCTCGGAGATCGGGAGTCCGGCGCCCGCCGCGACGAGCGCGAGGACGGTCCGGATCGCATGCGGCGCCTGGCTGGTCATGTGCAGCGTGAGCTGCTGGCGGACAGGGTTCCAGTCGGCGACGCAGCCGCACGTCTCGATCGAGGCGACATGGATCCGGGGGATGTAGATGTCTTCCTCGATCCGGACCTCGGCGTCGGCCAGGGCGGCGTCAGCCTTGGCCTCGTCCCCGGACTCCCAGTGCCAGATCCGGTTCGTTTGCTTGTCCGGCCCGCGATCCGGGCGGAGGATCGGCGCGTCTGCGTCGAGGGACTTGAACGGGTCGATGACGACCGGCAGCGGCTCGTAGTCGACGAGGACCGCGGCGATGCCGTCGGCCGCGGCATAGCGGCTCGTCGCGATGACCGCGGCGACCTCCTGGGCCTGGTACATCACCGTATCGGTCGGGAGCACCATCTGCATGTCGCCCGCGAGCGTCGGCATCCAGTGGAGCTTGTAGCCCTCGAGGTCCTTGCCGGTGATCACCGCGAGCACGCCGGGGACCTTGAGCGCCTCGCTCGCGTCGATGCCCTTGATTGTCGCGTGGGCGTACGGCGAGCGGACGATGTCGAGCCAGAGCTGGCCCGGCAGGTTGACGTCGTCGATGTATTCGCCCTGGCCGCGGATGAACCGGGGGTCTTCCTTGCGCTTGACGGAGTGACCCATCCCGCCGACTTCAGGGGTGGTCTGGAGGGGAGCTTCGGTTGTCATGTCGTGATCCCCTTCAGCCGGCCGCGACGGCCTGGCCGTCAACGGGCGCGGATGCGCTCTCGGCCATCGTCCCGGCGGCCTGCTGGATCGCCTTGACGATGTTCACGTAGCCGGTGCAGCGACAGAGATTGCCCGAAATCCCGTGGCGGATCTCGTCCTCCGATGGGTCGTTGTTCTCGCCGAGGAGCCACGCGGCCTGCATGATCATGCCCGGCGTGCAGAACCCGCACTGCAGGCCGTGCTGGTCCCAGAACGCCTGCTGGAGCGGGTGAAGGGTCGCGCCGTCGGCCATCCCCTCGATCGTCCTGACCGACGCCCCGTCGGCCTGGACGGCGAGCATGGTGCAGGACTTGGCGCTCTCGCCGTTGACGTGGACCGTGCAGGCCCCGCAGTTGCTCGTGTCGCAGCCGATGTGCGTCCCGGTCAGCCCGAAGTTCTCGCGGAGGAGGTGGACGAGGAGGAGGCGCGGCTCGACATCGGCCTCGAGGGCCTCGCCGTTGACGGTGAGCGTGACGTGATGGGTCGTCATGTCATCCTCTCCAGGCGAGCGCGCGCTCGACGGCGGTCCGCAGGGACCGGACCGTGAGCTCGGCGATCATCGCCCGCTTGTAATCGACCGGACCCCGGATGTCGGCCGACGGCCGACTCTGGGCGGCCGCGGCCGCGCCGGCCGAGCGGAACGTCTCGTCGGACGGGGCGGCGCCGATCAGGGCCGCCTCGGCGTCGGTCGCGGCGAACGGCGTCTCGGCGACGCCCGTGATGCCGACGCCGCTTCCGGCGATCCGGCCGTCGTCTCCGAGGCGGAGCACGGTGCAGACGCCGGCCGTGGCGAAATCGCCGGCCCGGCGCTCGAGCTTCGTGTATCCGCCGCCGACGCCCTTGCCGCGGCGCGGGATCCGGATCTCGGTGAGGACTTCAGTAGGAGCGATCGCCGTGGTGAAGGTGTCGAGGAAGAACTCCCGGGCGGCGATCTC
The DNA here is from genome assembly GCA_036505555.1 of Candidatus Limnocylindrales bacterium. Lineage (GTDB taxonomy): Bacteria > Chloroflexota > Limnocylindria > Limnocylindrales > CSP1-4 > CF-46. Next base: position 6,034 of record DASXTH010000074.1, read on the forward strand.
GCGTTCGCCGGAACCGCTCCTGCAGACGAGGCGGGCGCGGGCGGCCAGGAGCAGCGCCGGCCAGTCCGAGGCCGGATCCGCGTGGGCGCACGATCCGCCGATCGTCCCCCAGTTGCGGACCTGCGGATCGCCGATCCCGCCCGCGACGTCGCGGAGGAGCGGATAGCGGCTCGTGATGATGGTGTGCTCGTGGATGCGGCGATGGGTCGCCCGGGCCCCGATCCGCAGCTCGTCATCGGTCTCGACGATGCCGTCGAGGCCCGCCACGTCGCGCAGGTCCACCAGGAGCGCGGGCTGGGCGAGGCGGAGCTTCAGCAGAGGCAGGAGGCTGTATCCGCCCGACAGGATCTTGGCGTCGCCCTCGCGCTCCGCCAGGATCCGGAGGGCACCGTCGAGATCGGACGGCCTCACGTAATCGAAGGGTGCGGGAATCATGCGCGACCGTCCTCCTCCGCCCGCGTGGGGCGATCCCGGCCCGCACCATCGGTGTCGGGCACACCGCGTTTGACGATCGGGCCTGCGGGGGGCCGGCGGCGGGATGTGAGCCGCGACCTACTCGGGGGTCCGCAGGAGGAGTTTGGTCGCAGTTCGTACTCCGGTCAACTTCCCTTTTCGCGAGCCGGCGACCCTGTCGATTCCGGGCCGGGCCGTTCGTCGTGAGGTTGTCAGGGCGGACCGGACGGGACCGCCGAGGAACGATGAGGAGGTCCCGGATGGGAGCCAAGGTCATTCACGTCGAGGTCACCGGCAAGGACGGCGCGGCCCTCCAGAAGTTCTACAGCGACATCTTCGGGTGGAGCCTGGACACGAACAATCCGGGCGGCTACGGGATGTACCGCCAGGAGGACGGGCTGACCGGCGGCATCGGC
>DASXTH010000075.1:0-11891 GCA_036505555.1 Candidatus Limnocylindrales bacterium
CTTGGCGTCTTGATCGTGGCCGTGACGCGCCCGGTCGTCGGATCGAGACGGACGACCGCGCCAACCCCCAGTTCCGTCACCCAGACGGCGTCGTGTGCGTACGCGACCCCGCAGGCCTCCCCTTCCAGCGCGAAACGATCGCCCACGGTGTTCGTGGCGGGGTCGATCCGGACGACCGCTGTGGGCAGATACTCGGTGACCCAGACCGAGCCGGCCCCGGCCGCCAACGCGCACGGCCTGGACACGCCGCCGATCGTGGCCACCAGGAGGCTCCCCGGCGCGGTCGCGGACGGGACCGCTGGCACCGAAGCGGCCAGACTCGCCGACGGCGTCGACGTCGAAGAGGGCGCCGCCGCGGTCGCTGGCGGTGGCGAGGAGGCCGTCGGTCCTGCGGATGCGGGCGCAGCGGTCGACGACCCGCTCGAGCACGCCACGACCACGAGCAGAACGAGCGGCGCAAGGAGCGACGGAGGTTCGGTTCGCATCGGCGGTCAGCCCGCTCGATCGTAGGTTCGGCCGGGCGATCCGCTATCAAATTCCTGCTCACCGAAGACCGCGGGCGGCGATGCGTGTCAACCGAGCACGAATCTGATAGCCGACCCCCGGACGGGCCTTACGGTCCTGGAAAACCCATCCGAAGGGGTCTGCGATGCGTGCTCGACTCGCGGCGGTCCTCGCCGCTTCCGTCCTTCTCGCCGTTCCGCTCGGGGCGTCCGGGTCGTCCGGTTTCGTCGAGCCCGTCGACGTGCTCTACGAGCTCCACGCCGAGCAAGCCGGGACGCTGTTCGGCTGGGCGGTCGGCGAGCTCACCGACATCGACGGCGACGGCGCCACGGACCTCATCGTCTCGGCGCCGACGTACGGGCCCGCCCTCAGCGGCCGGACCTTCGTGTACTCGGGCGCGACGGGCGACCAGATCTACGCGTTCTCCGAGGGCCTGGGCGAGTTCCACGGCTACGCGATCGCCGATGCCGGCGACGTCGATGCCGACGGAACGCACGACATCATCGCCGGCGCCCGGAACGGCAATCACGCCTATGTCTACTCCGGCGCCACGGGCGCCCGGCTGCTGACCCTGAGCGGCGAGACCCCCGGCGACTTCTTCGGCTTCGCCGTGGCCTCGGCCGGTGACGTCGACCTTGACGGTCACGCGGACCTGCTCGTCGGCGCCCCGCGCAACGACGCCGTCGGCCTCGATGCCGGCCGGGCGTACGTCCTGTCGGGGGCCGACGGGTCGACCCTCCGGACCATCGACGGCGTCTCTGCCGGCGACCTCTTCGGATCCGCCACCGACTGGATCGAGGACGTCGACGGCGACGGCCGGCCCGATCACACGATCGGCGCACGCGACGGCGGGTCATTCCGCGATGGCGAGGTGACCCTGTTCTCCGGCGCGACCGGGGCGAAGCGCTGGACGGTGGGCGGCACCAAGGAGAACGAGGACCTCGGCTGGTTCTTCGTCGCCGGTGTCGGCGACGTCAACAGCGATGGCGTCGCGGACGTGTACGGCGGCGACTTCACGTACTCCCATTCGGGCGACGACCGCGGCGCAGCGTACGTCTTCTCGGGCACGAACGGCGAGATCCTCCGGACGTGGTACGGCTCGTCGGCGAAGCAGGGCATGGGCCCGGGTCGCGAGGTCGGCGACGTCGACGGCGACGGGACGGTCGACATCGTCGCCGGCTCGTATCTGAGCCCCGACGGGGCGCAGAAGGCCGGCAAGGCCGAGATCTTCAGCGGCGCCGACGGGTCGCGCATCCGGACGATCACGAACACCCGCCGCGGCGAGCAGTTCGGCTTCGACGCGGTCGGCCTCGGCGACCTGAGCGGGGACGGCGGCGTCGACCTGGTCGTCTCGGCGGCGGGCGGTGACGTCGTCTATGTCTTCGCTGGCGACGGCGGGTGAGCGCCGTGGCCGCGAAGCAGCCGGATCTCGAGCTGCGGCGCCATGAGTTCGACTTCTGGATCGGCGACTGGGACCTCACCTGGGCTCCCGACGGGCGCGGTCGGAACCGGATCTCGGCCCTGTACGACGGTCGGGCGATCCTCGAGGAGTTCGACGGCACGCCGGCGATCGCCATGCGCGGGATGAGCGTCTCCGTCCTCAGCCAGGAGACCGGGCTCTGGCATCAGACCTGGGCCGACAGCCAGGGCGGCTACCTGGACTTCAAGGGCGGGCTCCAGAACGGCGCGATGATCCTCGAGCGTGCCGCGCTCGTCGACGGTCGCGCCATCCGGCAGCGGATGGTCTGGCGCGATATCGAGCCGGACCGGCTGACCTGGCGCTGGGAGCGATCGGGCGACGAGGGGGCCACGTGGACGACCCTCTGGGAGATTGCCTACCAGCGGCGGTCCGAGGCGCCTGGATGAACCTCGCCGGGCACCGCCGGGTATCGTCAGACGCGTCCGGGTCTGATGTTTCACGGTGCCAGCTTGCCGTCGGTTCGATCGCTCTACCAGTCCGCGGGGTTCCGCGTCGGCACATTCGAGTGCCAGCCCGGCGACCCTGCGTGGGCTGCCGAGAACAACATCGGCGACGGCTACCACGTGGTCTTCCCGGGCACGCCCGTCCTGATCGCGCAGGCCGGGGCGCCCGAGATCGTCGCCAGTCCGAACCACGCGGTGTTCTACAACCCGGGGCAGGCCTACCGGCGGGGCCTGCTGAGCCCCAGCGGCGATCGCTGCCTGTTCGTTCGGACCAGCAGTGATGCGCTTGCCGGCGGCGCGGAGGCGTGGGGCCTGCCGCTGGACACCGCCTCCCCGCGGTCATTTCCCTTCGTCGATGGGCCGCTGGATCGTGCCACCTATCGCCGCCAGCGCCTCCTCGGTCAGTACCTGCAGGAGACGTCGAGCCCCGACGACCTTCTCGTGCAGGAGACGATCCTGAACCTGGTCGGTCAGGCGATCCGTGATGCGTTCGCCGTCCGGGGGACGCGGACCGATCCCCGCCGTCGCGCCGCCGATTCCCGACGCGCCGCGCTCGTCGAGGAGGCGAAGTCGATCGTGGCGACGCGCTTCCGTGAGGCGATCGGCCTCGACGGGCTGGCCCGCATGCTCGACGTCTCGCCCTTCCACCTCGCCCGGGTCTTCCGCGCCCGGACCGGCTACTCGCTCCATCGCTACCGAGCCGAGCTTCGCCTGCGTGCGGCCCTCGATCTCCTCGCCGGCGGCCCGTGGGACCTGACGTCGATCGCCCTCGACCTCGGCTACGCGAGCCACAGCCACTTCAGCGACGCGTTCCAGCGGGCGTTCGGCGTGACGCCCTCGGCCTATCGGGCCGCCGCGCGGACGACGGTCCGCCGCCCGCTCAGCTTCCTTCGAGCCTGAGCCAGGCCACGCCCTGCACGTCGACCAGGGTCGAGGTCGGCGTCTCGACGATCCGGACCACGACGCCGTCGCAGGCCGGGCAGCGGAGGACGGTCCCGGGCGCCCGGACGTAGGCCCGCATCGCGCCCATCATGTTGACCGTGCTGCAGTGGGCGCACTGTCCCGGCACGGCGGTCATCTCCTTCCCGAAGGCCATCGCCAGGATGCCGGCAACCGCGTTGCCGTCGAGGACCTGGTCGGCGACCGGGTCGCCCGTCGGGCCATCGCCCATCGTGCTGTCGTCGGGTCCGTCGGCCATCGCTCGATCCTCCGTCATGTGCCCGTCGGCCCGAACCGCTCCGTCCGGACCCGATCGGCCGGCAGCCCGAGCCGGACCAGGGCGTTCGCCGCGACCTCGACGAGCGCGGTCGGGCCGCAGGCGAACGACCGCGCCCCAGAGCCCAGGGGACCGAGCACTTCCGCGATCATCGCATCGTCGATCCGCCGGGCGAAGCCCGTCCAGCCCGGCGGCTGGGAGCGGGTCAGCGTGTGGACCACCGACAGCCCGTCGCCCGCAGCGGCCAACTGGTCCAGCTCGTCGCGGTAGATCACCTCCTCGAGGTGGCGCGACGAGAAGAGGAGCCGCGTCGGGTTGCCCACGCCGGCCCGCGCCCGGTGGCGGAGCATCGCCATGAGCGGCACGACCCCGGACCCGCCCGCGACGAGGAACAGCGGATCGGCCGCCATGGGGCCCGTGGCCTCCCAGACGAAGTAGCCGCCGATCGGGCCGCGGACCTCGATCCGGTCGCCGGGCACGGCGATGTCGTGGAGGAACGACGACACCTCGCCGTCGGCGATCCGCTCGACCGTGAGCTCGATCTGGCCCGCGCGCTCCGGCTCCGACGCGATCGAGTAGCTCCGCTCGACGCTGTACCCGTCGGCGGCGGTGAGCCGGAGGTCGACATGCTGGCCGGCCCGATGACCGCCCCAATCCGGGATCGACAACGTGAATGAGCGGACGGTCGGCGTCTCGGGGGTGACGGCGGTGATCGTCGCGAGCCGCCAGGCGATCGGACTGGCCATCGTCGGGTGGGCTCAGTCGCCGCTGTAGCGCTCTTCGAGCCACTGGTCGCCCCGGTTGTGATAGCCGAGGCCCTCCCAGAAGCCTGGAACGTCGCGGTCGATCAGGCGGATCCCCCGGACCCACTTCGCGCTCTTCCAGAAGTAGCGCGCCGGGACGACGAGGCGCGCCGGCCCACCGTGCTCGGGTGCGAGCGGCTTTCCGTCGTACTGCCAGGCGACGAACGCCTGGCCGTTGAGGATGTCGCCGATCGGGAGGTTCGTCGTATAGCCGCCGTCGGCATGGACGATCGCGAACGCGGCCTTCGGCAGGAGCTCGACATGCTCGAGGAGGGTGTCGACGCTCACGCCGCGCCAGCGCATGTCGAGCTTCGTCCATTTCGTGACGCAACTGATGTCGACCGTCCACTCGCGGGCGGGAAGGGCCATGAACTCGTCCCAGGTCCAGGTGACCGGCTCGCGCACGAGGCCCTCGATGTAGAAGGACCACCGATCGAGCGGCGTGCGCGGCGTCGGCCCGGCCGAGAGGACGGGGAAGTCCGTCGTCAGGTACTGGCCAGGCGGCGTCCGCGACCGCGCGTCACCGGGCGTGCCGGCTCCCGCGGCTCGGGGCCGGCCGGTGAACCCGCGGGTGACGAAGCGCTCGGTCATCGGTCGAACCGTACCCGAATCGTCAACCGGCTAGGCGAACAGGTCGCGCGGCTCGATCCCGTCGAACCGCCGGACGAGCGTTGCCGCCGTGAACGGCTTCTCGAGGACGGGGAGGCGCTTTTTCGAGACGCTTCGATGACGCCGGCCGCATACCGTCCCGCGCATGGAAGCGGCTGCAACTACGCCGACGATCACCGGCCCGGCCGAGGGACCAGCTGACGAACCCGAACCTGCTTCGGCAAGTGACGCCGCGGGGGCAACTGCCGCTGCAGCGAACGAAGCGTCAACGGAGACCGACGGACGCCCCGACCAGTCAGAGTCGGCACCATCCGCGCCCCCGACCGCCTGGACGGCCGCCGACCTCGAAAGCCAGCCGCCGGCGACCGCCGGGCCCGAGCGGGTATGGGTCAAGAATCTCCGTGACGTCGCCACCTTCTTCGTGGGCGCTGGACTCATCGCCGGCGGCGGTGTCCTCTGGTGGTACAGCGCACAGGGGGCGCTGGCCGTGACAGGCATGGCTCTCGTTGCCGCGACGGCCGCGGAACTCATTGGCGCATTCCTGTTGATCTTCCTCGTCCTTCGCGCGGCGTTCATCGTCTCGATGTCCTGGCTGCTCCCGATGCTGCCCGCCGTGGCCGCATTGGCCACCGTGGCGGCGTACCTCGGCGGTCTGGCGAGGTCGGGCCCGGACGCGGTGTTCGTGGCCCTGGTCGCAACCGCGATCGTGTGGCTCCTGCTCGCCGCGGGGACGACCGACCGAACAAGGCCCAGCGGAGCGCAAGTTCGGGCGTTCTCGGAACTTCGGGTTCAGACCGACCAGCTGTCTGGCCGACTCGGCGTGATCGCCCAGAGCGTCGCCACGACCCCGGACCTCGAGGAGGCGCGGACGTCGCTCTGGCGGGCGAAAGACGTCCTCGACGAGGACCGACCCAGCGGACAGTGGGCAGCAGCGATCGGCTACGTGAACACGTGGCGGACGTTGCATCGTTGCGAGGAGGCGATGATCTATGTCGAAGCCGCCGAGCGTGTTGTCTCGACCGCGTTGGTCGACGATCTCCGGCTCGATGGCTCGGCGATCCCTGGCCGCGATCGCCTCCAGCGGTTCCTCCAGGCCGCTGTCCACGACATCGACGCCGAGGCCGCCGAGCGATATCTCGGCATGAAGCGCGACGGCGAACGGAAGCCAACGAACACTAGTGACAACGCCAACCAACTCGCCGACAGCCAGGCAAGATCGATGCTCCGCGAGGTACGCCGGGCGATCAACGATTTCCGCGACGCGCGGACCGAAGACATCATCAAGACCCGCAACGTCCTTCGCCGGACGTTTGCCTTCACGGCTGTCGTGGCGTACACGCTCCTAGCGGTCGCGGTGCTCGTCGGCGCGCCGGCGTCGGCCGTGGCGACCGTAACCGGCCTGTTCCTCATCGCAGCCCTTGTCGGACTGTTCTCGCGGCTCAACAACACGAAGGTCGGCACGTCGACGGTCGACGACTTCGGCCTCGAGGACGCCCAGCTTCTTGCCGGGCCGTTGGTTTCCGGGATCGCGGGGATCGGTGGTGTTGTTCTGATCGCGGCGGCGCCGGTGGCAGCGGCTGCCCTGAGCGCCACGAGCACGACCGGCGGCGTCGCCGCGTCGAGTCTTGACTTCACGGCGGTCTTCGACCTCTCGAAGAACCCGCTGTCCGTCGTGTTCGCGGCTGTGTTTGGACTGACCCCGACGCTCTTCCTGAGTCGCCTGCAGGACGAGACCGAGCAGCTCAAGAAGGAGCTGCGCAGCTCGTATGTCGCCGACAAGGCCGCACAGGATCCCGCTGCCCGGACCGACCGATCCCGCGAATGACGCGATTGTTGCGCCTCAGCCGACCTGCGGCTCGAGGTAGCTGACGAGAAGATCGGCGAGCTCGGCAGGATGGCTCAGCGCGACCATGTGGCCGCCCGGGATCACGTCGGCCTCGAGGTCGAGCCGCTTGCGCGCGATCCGCTGCTGGAACGTGGCCGGAAAAAGGCGGTCGTCGCGGCCGGCGACGACCCGCGTCGGGACGTCGGGCCAGGCAGACAGGGCGAACGACTGGCTCATCGGCGTCATCGTCTGCTGTGGCTCGCCGCGCCGGTACGCCTCGTCGACGATCGGCTCCGGGACGTCGTGGAAGTAGACGACCCGATCGTCGCCGGCCGCATCCGGCGGGAGCCCGATGCTCGCTGCATACGCCTCGGCCGCGGCCGGCTGTCCGGTATCGGCCCACCACGCGTTGCCAGTCTCGCCGGGGAGCGGAACCATCGCGTTCAGCAGCACGATCAGCCGAACCGGCAGCCGGTCCACGACGAGCGGCGCCGTGAACCCGGCCAGCGATTGGGCCACCAGCACCAGGTCGTCCCGTCGTCTGCCGATGGCTTCGACGACCGCATCGGCGTATTCGTGCCAGCCGGCCGACTCGTCGCCGGATGGGAGGGTCACCGCGATCGCTTCGTGCCCGCGAGCCTCGAGCTCCAGAACGAGGAGGTGCCATTGCCAAGCGTCGCCGCCGGCGCCGGGGATCAGGACGAAGGTCGCCATGCGGCGATTGTCGCGCGCCCCGGCCGAGAAGGCCGTGGCCGATCGCCGGCCCGAAATTGACAAGCGAATCTCAGGCGGTCGCTAGCTGGCGAGTTTCTGCCAACGGCTCGTCGTGGCGGTCGTTTGACAGATTCCGCGGCGGCACAAGCCTCGCGCGACGTCTCCAGCACGATTCCCCGCCATCGGCCATGCTCCGCGGGTGATCGCCTCGCTGCGCTGTCGATGCTCTTGTCCCGAGCGGGTCTCGGATTTGCTCTGCGCCGGCGCCTCCCTGCGGCGAGACTCCGCGAGGGCGTAGAGCCACCGACCGGTCCGAGCCCGCCCCGCCGCCGTCGAGACCCATCAACGCACGACGGAGAACCACCGGTGGCAACCAAGACCCCCACGAGTCCGCGCCCGACGGCGCCCACCCAGCCCGCCTCGACCGAGTTCGAGCGTTCCCTCGCCGAGAACGAGCGCTACGTCTCGCAGTTCGACCGCTCGTCCCTGCCCCTCCCGCCCGGCCGCAAGCTCGCGGTGCTCGCCTGCATGGACGCCCGCCTGACGGTCGAGGACGTCCTCGGCCTGCGGACCGGCGACGCCCACATCATTCGGAACGCCGGCGGCCTCGCGACCGACGACGCGATCCGCTCCCTTGTCATCAGCCAGCAGCTCCTCGGGACCGAGGAGGTGATCGTCATCGAGCACACCGGCTGCGGGATGCTGACGTTCGAGGACGACGCCGTCCGGCGCGACATCGCCGAGCGGACCGGCCACCTCGTCGAGCTGCCGCTCCACGCGTTCGACGATCTCGACGCGAACCTCAAGACCCAGGTCGACCGGATCCGCGAGCACCCCTGGATCAAGGATGTGCCGGTCCACGGCCTGATCTACGAGGTCGAGTCGGGGCGGCTGCGGAAGGTCGCCTGAGCCGGAGGACCAGAACCGGGGCGAGGCCGCTTGGTCTCGCCCCGGGGCCATGCCCCTCGCTACGGGGCGATCTGGGTTTGGATCGCCACGCCGGGTGCCGGCATGAACGAGTAGTGACCAACCGTCCGCGGGAACGAGATCGGTGGGCCTCCGTCTCCCAGGCTGACGTTGTAGTAGTGGTTGTTCGGGTCGACATTGAAGGCCAGCCCCTGCGGGCCGTCGCTGGGCCACCAGGTGATCTCGCCGCGAATCGATCCGGCACCACCGCTGCCGGCACGGTCGTGGCCGCACCCGGCGCCGGCAATGTCGCCGGTGCCGCCCTCGTCGATCTCGATCCAGAACCAAACCCCGCCAAGACCGAAGCCCGCCGGTGGCGGGGCACAGAGCGGGTAGTCCGGATTGTTGCAGTTGGCCGAGAACTCGATCTGGGCGAGCGGATGTTCAGCGTGGCCGTAGGCCAACGCCGGACCCACGCTCGCTCCGATCGCTCCGGCGGCAAGGATGCCTGCCGCGAGCAAGACCCGGACCCTCATCAGGCGCATCCGGGGACCTCCTTTCCGGCATCGTCCCTCGGCTGGTGCAGGCCACCATAGCCTCGGTCCGTCATTCGCGCGTTGCGGGTCGGTCTCGCGGATAGAGCAGGAGGAACGCGGCGGCAAGCAGGAGGAACGCTCCCGAGGTCAGCAGGCCCAGGCCGACGATGCCCGTGCGATCCCAGACCTGCGACGCCGCCGTCGCGCCGACGACGATCCCCAGGCTCGACAGGGCCGTGATCCAGCCGTACACGCGGGTGCGCCGGCCACCGTCGGTGGCGTCGGCGAGGAGGGCAAAGAACGACGCCTCGAGCGCAGTCACGCCGGCACCGCCCAGGATCGACACCGGGTACAGGACCAGCCGCGGCAGCTCGGCGTAGAACGCGATCGGGAAGAGCAGGACCAAGAGCGTGCCGACGATCGCCATGTCGCGCCGGCCCTGGCGGTCGGCCAGGTTGGCCAGGATCGGTCCGAGGAGGATCGAGCCCAGCCCGAACGCCGAGAACACGAGCCCGACCTCCGGCGTCGCGAACCCGAGACGCTCCTGGCTGAAGACGGCGTAGGTCGTGATGAACGCGCCGAACGTGGCCTGAAAGGCTGTCTGGACGAGGAAGAGGATGACGAGCAAACGGGTCGCGCCGGCCGCCGCGCTCGTGGCGGACGCGCCGGCCCCGGCGCCGGATCCGGTCACGCCGGGTGCGCTCGCGCCGGCGGGCCGCTCGGCCGGTGGCTTCGGCAAGAAGAAGGACGCGACGGCCGCCGTGCTGCTTGTCGCCGCGACGACGAGGAACGGCAGGCGCAGGTCGGAGATGCCAACGAGCAGTCCGCCAATCGTCGGCCCCAGCACCGATCCAGCCGAGCCGGCGGCCGACAGGACGCCGTTCGCGAAGGCCAGCCGAGCCCGGTCGATCGCCTGGACGACATACAGCCGCTCGGACACCTGGTTGACGCCCGCCCCCAGACCGGCGAGCGAGCGGAAGGCGATCAGCGGCACCGCGGCCGCGGCGGTCGAGATCAGGACGTTCGCGGCAGCGTACGTGCCGATCCCCAGCGAGACGAGCCGGCGCGGGGCGATCCGCTCGGTCAGGTAGCCGCCGGCCAGCTGACCCACGGCGATCAGCACCGCGAACGAGCTCGTCAGCAGGCCGAGGACGGTCGGCGACGCGCCGAACGACTGCGCGTAGAGCGGCAGGAGCGGCAGCATGATCGAGATGCCGACCTGGGAGATGAACGCCATGGCGCCGAGCAGCGCGATCGCCGGGCTGAGCCCTCGCCCCCACGATCGGATCCGCCGGTCCAGCCAGGAGAACATCGCCGTCACTCGGTCATGCTCGCAACGCCGGGCGACGGGCGCGGCGAGACCTCGGCGAGGGCGACGAGCCCGATGCCCTGGAGCTGGGCGGCGTCGACCGTGTGGGTCTCGAACCGATCCGCGGGGAGCTCTGCGGCAACCGAGGCCGGCACATAGACGTGACCGTCCGGTGCGACGTCGGAGATCCGCGCCGCGAGGTTCACGGTCCGCCCGAACACGTCGCCATCGCGGACGATCAGGGGACCTGCCGCGACGCCCGCGTGGCCCGAGGGCAGCCCGGCCGCGGGCAGGGCATCGAGCAGGAGGAGCGTCGCCCCGACCGCGGCGGGGGCATCGGCGAACCGGATGAGCACCCCGTCGCCGAGGAGCTTCACGACCTGGCCACCGAACGGCGCCACCGTCTCCGCGGTCACGTCGCCCAGGCGCAGCGCGATCCCGGCCGCGACTTCGTCTCCGTGCTCTTCGGTGAACCGGGTGAAGCCGGTCAGGTCAACGAAGGCGACCGCCGGCGGCGCCTCGAGCCGGGCGGCGACGAACCCGCGCGCCTCGAGGATCTGCTCGGTCTGGACAACGCTGTACTCGTCGATCGCGCGGGTCAGGTGGCGGCCGGCGAGCCAGCCGGCGAGCTCACTCGAGCGGCCCGCGAAGCGGGCCCAGGGTCGGAGCATGCGCTCGAAGGCCTCGTCCACCGGGAGCCCGACGAGATCGTCACCAAGTCGCGCGGCGGCATCGCCGTAGACCCCGAGCGCGCCATCGGCGGCCCGTCGAGCGCCTTCGCCGAACGTTCGGACCGCGCGAAGTGCGAGGGCCGGATCGCCGGTGGCAACGACGATGTCGAGGAGGTCGGCGATCAGCGCCTCATCCACGGCGGACAGACGGGCACTGGGATCCGGCTCGGCCAGCCCGAAGGCCGCAAACAGCTGCGTGATCTGGGCGGCTCGCTCGCCGAGGGACGTGGCGAAGGCCTCGTAGGTCCGACCCGAGAGCTCGGCCGGCGGCGGATGGAGCTCGTCGTAGTAGCCGAAGCTGACCGTGCCGGCCCGGATCGCCGCGACGAGCGCATCGAGCGAAATGCCGGCGATCTCGAAGGCCTGGATCAGTCGGAGCCGGTGGACGTCGCCGAGATCGTACCGACCGCCCGCATCGCGGTCGATGACGCCGAGGGCGGCAAGATGCTCGACCCAGCCTGGCTCAACACCGACCCGAAGGGCGAGCTCGTCTGCGGACACGCGGTCGGGCATGGCGCCATTGTGGCGCCGCGCCGGCGGTCAAGCGGTGGCGGCCTGACGCTCGAGCAGTCGCCTCAGCTCGTCGAGCATGCCCCCGGTCCCGTTCTTGCGGAGCTCCGGGTCGTCGAGGCCGTCGAAGAAGGCGCCGTGCTCGGTGTAGGTCAGGTGGGTGCCCTCGCCGCCGTCGCCTGTCGCGTGGAACTCGACGGTCGCAAGGGACACCGACACGAGCGGGCCGCCGAAGTCGAGGTCGTACGTGAACACGATCCGCTCGTCGGAGAGGATCTCGTGGAAGCTGGCCACGTACCCGTCGT
>DASXTH010000076.1:0-4162 GCA_036505555.1 Candidatus Limnocylindrales bacterium
CGAGAACGGCACGCTCCAGCTGCTCGACTGGGCGGCCGAGGACGGCAACCTCGGACAGGTGATGCTCGGGATGGATGCCGCGCGCCAGAGCTACCTGGCGGCTTACGGCGGAGCGCCCGGGTTGACGTTCCTGCTGGGATCGTTCAGTGATGCGATGGACGCCCGCGGCCTGGACGCTCCGATCCGGCGCCGGTTCTTCGTCGACAATCCGGCCCGGATGTTCGCGTTCGTGTCGCGCGAGGAGGAACCGTGAGCCACGAGCCGCTGCAGACGAGCGTCGTCGGGTCACATGCGCACCCGGGCTGGTTCGCCCACGGGATCGCTGCTGCCGAGCGAGGCGAGTTCGGGCCGGCCGATCTCGAGGAGCTCCTCGACGACGGCGTCGCGCTCGCGATCCGCGACCAGGAGGAGGCCGGGATCGACGTCATCAGCGACGGGGAGATGCGCCGCGCCGGCTTCTTCACGGCCGAGTTCTACCGCCACCTCACGGGCGTCCGACCGCTGCCGCCGGACCGGCGACTCGGCGCCGGGGCGCACGACGGGCTCCACCGGTTCGCGGTCGACGCCCCGATCGCGGCCCCGGCCGGGCTCGGTGTCGTGGCGGAGTTCGTCGCCGCCCGCCCGCGGACCGGTCGGCCGCTGAAGGTCACGCTGCCGGGTCCGTACACGCTGAGCGGACGGCTCGCCTACGGACCGGGCGAGGTCTATCCGACCCGGGTCGCTGCCGCCGAGGCGTTCGTGCCGATCGTCCGCTCGGAGCTCGCTGCCCTCGTCGCCGCCGGCGCGACGATCATCCAGGTCGACGAGCCGTCGCCGGCGATCCACCCCGACGCGCCGGCGGACTTCGTCGCCCTGTTCAACGAGGCGGTCGAGCCGGCCGTCGGGCGGACGTGGCTCGGCGCCCATCTCTGCTTCGGGAACTTCCTCGGCCGCCCGCTCGCGCCGCGTTCCTATCGCCCGATCCTGCCCGCCATGCTCGGCTTCGCCGTCGACGAGCTCGTGCTGGAGTTCGCCAACCGCGAGATGAGCGAGATCGGGCTCCTGCGCGAGATCGCCGATGCGGGGAAGGATGTCGCCGCCGGCGTGATCGACGTGAAGAACAGCCACGTCGAGAAGCCGGCGGAAGTCGCCGTGCGGATCGAGGCGATCCTCGCGACCGGCGTGCCACCCGAGCGGCTCACGCTCGTTCCCGATTGCGGGTTCAGCCAGACCGCCCGCCACCTCGCCACCGCCAAGCTCCACGCGCTCGTCGCCGGTCGCGACCTCGTCCGAGGCCGGCTCGGAGCGCCCGTCACGATCGCTCAGCCCTGAAGGAGGAAGACCCACGATGCAGGCCCACCACGTCACGATGCTCGGCACCGGGCTGATCGGCGACTTCTACACCGCGACCCTTCACGGCCAGCGCGGCCGCGACCACGTCCGCGTCGTCTTCTCGAAGACCGAAGCGCGCGGCGCGGCGTTCGCCGAGCGCTGGTCGATCCCCGAGCACACGACCGATCTCCGGGCGGCGATCGAGCACGACGACACCGACACGGTCGTCGTCGGCCTGCCGAACTACCTCCACGAGGAGGCGGTCTTCCTGGTGGCCGCGGCGGGCAAGGCGGTTCTCTGCACGAAGCCGCTCGGGCGAACGGCCGAGGAGGCCCGCCGGATGCTGGAGGCCGTCGAGAAGGCCGGGGTCTTCGGTGGCTATCTCGAGGACCTCTGCTACACGCCGAAGACGCTGAAGGCGGTTCGGTCGGTCGAGGGCGGGGCGCTCGGCGACGTCACCTGGGTGCGTTCGCGGGAGACCCACCCGGGTCCGCACAGCGCTTGGTTCTGGGACGGCCGGCTGACCGGCGGCGGCGCGATCATCGATCTCGGCTGCCACTGCATCGAGATCATCCGGAACTTCGTCGGCAAGGGGAACCGGCCGCTCGAGGTGATGTGCACGATCGACACGCTCGTCCACCCGATCGACGACGAGGACAACGCGATCGCCCTGATCCGGTTCGAGTCCGGCGCGATCGGCCAGTTCGAGGTCAGCTGGACGTTCCGCGGCGGGATGGACCTCCGCGACGAGGTCGCGGGCACGCACGGCACGATCTGGCTGAACCATTTCCTGCGGACCGGGTTCGAGATGTTCACCGCGGGCGGCGGCGGGGGCTACGTCGCCGAGAAGGCGGAGACGTCGGCCGGTTGGCTGTTCCCGGTCGGCGACGAGGTGTCGGAGCTTGGCTACGTGGACATGTTCAGCGACATGTTCGGGGCGATGGAAGAGGGCCGGCCGCCACGCGAGACCCTCTACGACGGGTACGTCGTCAACGCCGTCATGGACGCGTGCTACCGCTCCGCGCGCACGCGCGCGTGGGAGCCGGTGGAGCTGTTCGAGTGGCGCGGCGGCGCGACGCCCCGCATCGCGAAGACACCCGAGACGTACGAGGGCCAGACGGTGATCAAGCGCGAGGTCCTGCCGGATGGCCGGACGAAGCTGATCCTGAAGGACCCCGCGACCGGCGACTTCACCGATCGCGTCGTCGCCGGCGGCTGACCGTCGGCGCCGCGTTCGCGGAGCGCCCTCGGATCAGGCGGTCGTCCCCCAGCGGAACGGCTCCTCTTCCTGGACACCGCGGGGCCAGGCGTTGAAGTCCGGTGCCTTCCACAGGTTTACCAACGAGGCCGGACCGTCGCCTCGGAGGAGCGCCACCAAGAGGATGAACGGCAACGAGAGGAAGACGAAGGTGAACAGGACTTCGGCAATCGAGACGATGGTGGGCACGGCTTGAGCTCCGAGTGATGGCGGCCGTTGACCGGCCGTTCGCTACCGATCGTCGCTCCGCGGCGCGGCTGCGGCCATGGACGCCGATCCGCGATGTGGCATCGTCAATCGTTGACATCGAGACCTGGTCACCGGAAGTGAGGCAGGGCATCGAGATCGACGATCGTCAGCGGGCAACGCCGATGGATCATGCGAGTGGAGATCGATGACCACCCTGCGAGCCAACCCTTGACCGACCCGATTCTGCTCCGATAGGATTCGGCAGCGCTCTAGACCATCTAGACAATCTGCCCGGTGCCCGAGTTGGTGCCGCCTCAGTCCGGGAGCGGATGAGCAGGTTTGCTGACATCGGTGCCGCGGTCATCGGCACCGGCTTCATCGGGACCGTCCACGTCGAGCAGCTCCGCCGGATCGGAGTCGACGTGCGCGGCGTCCTCGGCAGCACCGCCGAGCGCGGCGCGGCGCGCGCGCAGGCCCTGAACGTCCGACACGCATACGCGGACCTCGACGAGATTCTCGCGGACGACTCCGTCGACGTCGTCCACGTCACGTCGCCCAACCACCTCCATGTCCCGCAGGCATCCGCCATCCTGGCCGCCGGCAAGCACGTGGTCTGCGAGAAGCCCCTCGCGATGACGGCTCGCGAGTCGGCGGGCCTCGTCGACCAGGCACGTGCCAGCGGTCTCGTCAACGCGGTCAACTTCAACATCCGCTTCTACCCGCTCCATCAGCACATCCGGGAGCGGATCGCCGCGGGCGACCTCGGCGAGGTCCGGGTCGTCAGCGGCCACTACTTCCAGGACTGGCTCCTCCACGACACCGACTGGAACTGGCGGCTCGACCCGAACCAGGGCGGCGCCCTCCGGGCTGTCGGCGACATCGGCTCGCATTGGTTGGATCTCATGGCGTTCGTGACCGGTCAGCCGATCGTCTCGGTGATGGCGGACCTCGCGACGTTCGTGACGGCCCGGCAGGAGCCGACCGGACCGGTCGAGACGTTCTCGACCGAGCGATCTGCGAACACGGTCACCCGGCCGATGGGCACCGAGGATGTGGCGACGCTCCTCCTCCGCTTCGCCAACGGGGCTCGGGGCTCGGTGGCCGTGTCGCAGGTCAGCGCGGGCCGCAAGAACTCCCTCCAGTGGGAGATCGACGGGGCCGACGGCGCGGCCTGGTGGGACTCCGAGATGCCGGACCATCTTTGGCTCGGCCATCGCGACCGGCCGAATGAGCTCCTTCTGCGCAACCCGGCGCTCATGGGCGAGGCCGGGCGCGCGGCGGCGGCGCTGCCCGGCGGCCACGTGGAGGGCTTCGGCGATACGTTCGGCGCGCTGTTCCGGGCGATCTACGCCGATGTCGCCGCCGGCGTGCCGAACCCGAACCCGCCCTACGCCGACTTCGCCG
>DASXTH010000077.1:0-1754 GCA_036505555.1 Candidatus Limnocylindrales bacterium
CGGCCTCGTCATCATCGACGAGCAGCACCGCTTCGGAGTCGAGCAGCGGGGCCAGCTCGAGGCGAAGGCCGGCGGCCATGCGCCGCACGTCCTGCTGATGACCGCGACCCCGATCCCGCGGACGCTCGGCCAGGTCCTGTACGCGGACCTCGACGTGTCCGACCTGCGGACGTCTCCGGAAGGTCGGATTCCCATCGCGACGGGGATCAAGCGGCCGGACGACCTGGGGTCGACGTGGGAGTGGGTGCGGGCGGAGGCCACCGCCGGACACCGCATTTTCGTCGTCGTTCCCCTCATCGACGAGGCCGAGCCTGACGCCGCCTCCGGAGAGCTGTTCGCCGACACGTCGGCCGTCGCCGCCGAGGCGGAAGCGGTCCGGCTCCGCTCGCTCCTGGCACCGCTGAAGGTCGGCCTCGTCCACGGCCGGATGAGGGCCGCCGAGCGAGACGCCGAGATGGCCCGCTTCCGCGACGGCGATCTCGACGTCCTCGTCGGGACGACCGTGGTGGAGGTCGGCGTCGACGTGCCCGAGGCGACGATGATGATCGTGGAGGGAGCCGACCGGTTCGGTCTGGCGCAGCTCCACCAGCTCCGCGGCCGGGTCGGCCGGGGCACGGCCAGGTCGTATTGCGTCCTCGTCTCGGACACCACCGACGAAACCGCCCAGGCTCGCCTGAAGGCGGTCAAGGAGACCCAGGATGGCTTCGAGCTTGCCGAGGCGGACTTCAAGCTGCGCCGTGAGGGCGACGTGCTGGGCTTCGCCCAGAGCGGCTTCCCCCGCCTGCGCGTCGCCTCGCTCCAGCGGGAGGATCATCGCAAGCTCGCCACGGCGGCGCGGCGCCACGCCGAGCGATTGCTGAACGCCGAAGGCGAGCTGGAGGCGATCGCCGGGGACGCGGACGTTGGCGCCCTCGATCGCGAGCTCGAGGACGGCTGGCTGGCCCGGGTGGCGGCCGGCGAGGGCGGCGAGACCGCCAGCGCCGCCTGACGAGGATGACTCGCGCATGACCGGCGAGCCGTCGACGCCGGCCGACACGCGTGCGGCGGTCAGCTGGGTCGTGCTCGACGTCGGCGAGACCATCGTGGATGAGACGCGGATGTGGCATGAATGGGCCGACATTCTGGGCGTGCCCCGGTTCACGCTGGCCGCCACCTTGGGCGCGGTGATCGCACGCGGCGAGCACCATACCCGGGTGTTCGAGCTGGTCGCGCCCGGAATCGACCGTCAGGCAGCGCGGGAGGCCCGGCCGGGGACGCCGATCCCGATGCGGGTGGAGCCCGGGGACCTCTACCCGGACGCGATCGACGCGATCGGTGGCCTGCGCAGCGCCGGTTTTCGGGTCGGCGTCGCCGGCAACCAGCCGACGGCGACGGAGGCCGCCCTGCGCTCGATCGGGCTCGACCTCGACCTCGTGGCCAGCTCCGAAGGATGGGGGGCCACCAAGCCCGAGCCGGCGTTCTTCGAGCGACTCGTGGAGGTCGCCGGAGTGCCCGCTGCAGAGGTGGCGTACGTCGGCGACCGCCTCGACAACGACGTTTGGCCCTCGTTGGCGGCGGGCCTGTTGCCGGTCTTCCTGCGACGGGGTCCGTGGGGCCGGATCCAGGAGACGATGGGACCGGTCCCGGCCGAGGCCATCGTCATCGATGGGCTGGCCGAGCTCGTGGAGCGGCTTCGGCCGCTGCCGCCCGGGTCTTCGCGCCTCGTGGGCGGCAGTGCCTGACGCCGGACGGGTCATCGCCGGCCGGGCGCGTGG
>DASXTH010000078.1:0-4148 GCA_036505555.1 Candidatus Limnocylindrales bacterium
CGGCCGGTCAGGCCGTCTACGTCCGCCGCCGCGACGACCGTGAGATCTACGACAAGGTCTTCGCTCGCTGGTGGCGGCGCCGCGGCCGCAAACACCCGCCGAGCGACGGGCCGCTGAGCCCGAGTGGGGAAGAGGAGTCGACCGAGGCCGACGACGGCGTCGCCTCGCCCGGCGGCGAGGAGGGCGCGCTCGCCGACGACAGCAACACGATCGACGGCATCCCGATGCCGATCTCCGCCGACGAGGACGACGGCAGCGAGGTCGACGGGATCATCGCGGCGCCCACGGCCTACTCCTCGGCGGAGCTCCTCCGACACCGCGACTTCGACCGGATGACCGGCGCCGAGCTGCGCGACGCCGAGCGGCTCGTGGACCTGCTCGAGCCGCGCCTCGAGCTCCGCCGGACCCGTCGCTACGAGCTCCATCACCACGGCCGGCTCCTGGCGCCACGGACGATGATGCGCCGCAACATCGCCACCGGCGGCCAGTTCACCGAATGGGTCTGGCGTCGCCCGACGAAGCGGCCGCGCCAGATCGTCGTCCTGTGCGACATCTCGGGTTCGATGGAGCGCCATTCGCGGCTCCTGCTCCGGTTCGTCCAGGCGCTGTCCGCGGCCTCGTCGGTGAAGACGGAGTCATTCGTCTTCGGGACACGCCTCACGCGGGTCACCCGCCTCCTCCGCGATCGCGACCGTGACCGGGCACTCGCGCGGGTCGCGGAGTCCGTGAACGACTGGGCCGGCGGGACCCGGATCGGCGAGTCGTTCCGCGACTTCAACCTCCATTGGGCGCGGCGAACGCTCCGGACATCCGGTGTGGTGATCGTCGTCAGCGACGGCTGGGACCGCGGCGACCCGGCTCTCGTCGCGACCGAGACCGCGCGGCTCCGCCGCAACTGCCACCGGCTCGTCTGGCTGAACCCGCTCGCCGGGACCCCCGGCTACGAGCCGCTCGCCGGCGGGATGCGCGCGGCGCTGCCGTATGTCGACGACTTCGTCCCGGCGGGGACCGTCGCGAGCCTCGAGCGGCTCGGCGAGATCCTCGCCGGCATCCGCTCATCCGATACCCGACGGGGCGGCGAGGCCGCGGCCGGCGCCGACGCCGGTGGCCGTCAGTCGAGCGTCGCGATCCGGGCAATGCCGCCGGAGCCGCTCGACCCACAGGGCGACCCGACCGCCGCCCAACCCTTGCGCTGAACGCGGATCCGGAAGGCAGGCACGACCCGATGCAAGAGCTCCTCGAGGCCCTGGATGCCTGGACGGCCGAGGGTCAGCCTGCCGGCCGGGCCGTCGTCGTCCGGACGTTCGGGAGCGCGCCCCGGCCCGAGGGCGCGGTCCTGCTCCGCGCCGACGACGGGCGGATCGCCGGATCGGTGAGCGGCGGCTGCGTCGAGGGCGCCGCGGCCGGTGAGATCGAGCGGGCGCGGGCGGACGGGCACAGCCGGGTGATCCGCTACGGGATCAGCGACGAGGAGGCGTGGGACGTCGGACTGGCGTGCGGCGGCACGATCGATGTGCTCATCGAACCGCGCATTCATGCCGCTGCGATCCGCGCCGCGCGGGACCGGGGAGCGGCCGTGGCGACGGTGCTGCCCCCGGATGCACCACCGAGCGACTTCGGACGGCACGAGCCCGGCGACGGCGCACCGCCGGTCGATCCTGTCGTCGCGCGGGCGGACGGCTCGCTCGAGGGCAGTCTCGGCTCGAGCGCCGCCGACGCGGCGCTCGCGGATGCGGCGCGCGAGGCCCTCCTCCGCGGCACATCCCGGACGGTGACGATCGACGACCGCCAGGTCTTCGTCGAGGCGTTCCCGCGGAAGCCGCGTCTCGTGATCGTCGGCGCGGTCGAGGTCGCCCGGTCGCTCGCGGTCTACGCCAAGGAGCTCGGCTACGAGGTCGTCGTCGTCGACGGTCGCGCATCGTTTGCGACCCCGGCTCGGTTCCCGGCCGACCGCGTCGATCGGCTCGTCGTCGGCTGGCCGGACGAGGTCGCCGAGGAGATCGGGCTCGGGCCGGACGACGCGGTCGCGGTCCTGACCCACGACGTGAAGTTCGACGAACCCGCGATCGTCGAGGCCCTCCGCCGCGGTTGCCGCTACGTCGGTGCGGTCGGCTCGAAAAAGACCCAGGGCGACCGCCGCGAGCGGCTCCGCATGGCTGGCGTGACCGATGCGGAGCTGGACCGGCTCCGGGGCCCCGTCGGTCTCGATCTCGGCGGGCGGAACCCGGCCGAGACGGCGCTCGCGATCATCGCCGAGGTCGTCGCCGATCGCTACGGCGGGACGGGCATCCCGCTCGTGGAACGGGCTCGCTCGGCCCAGGCCGTCACGGCCGGGTGAGGATCGGCGCCGTCATCCTCGCCGCCGGCTCGGCGTCGCGGTTCGGCGGCGCCAAGCTGGCAGCTCCGCTCGACGGGCGCCCGCTGCTCCGCCACGTCGTCGACGCGGCGCGCACTGCGGGGCTCGACCCGATCATCGTCGTCGTCGCGCCCGGTGACTCGCTCGCGGCGGTCAATCTCGGCGCGGTGACCCGGGTGACGAACCCCGATCCGGCCGAGGGTTTGTCCAGCTCGGTTCGGATTGGCCTCCGGGCGCTCGACGCCGACGCGGCCGAGCCGGTCGATGCCGCGATCATCCTGCCGGGCGACCAGCCGCGGGTTCGGCCGGAAGTCATCCGCAGGCTCGTCGATGCCGCCGGCGAGAGCCCGGCAACGCCGTTCGTCGTCGCGCGCCACGCCGGCGACGGCGTCCCGAACCCGATCCTCGCGCACCGCTCGATCTGGCGCCTCGCCGACGAGCTGGCCGGGGACCGCGGCTTCGGGCCGGTGCTGGCGACCCACCCGGAGCTCGTCCGGGTCGTCGACGTCGAGGGAACGAATCCCGATGTCGACACGCAGGCTGACCTCGCGCGACTCGTCGAAGCCGATTCATCGCCGGGCGACGTATCGTGAGGCAATGACGACCGCGACCGCCGCCGAGCTCGAGACCGCCTGGGGCGAACGCGTCCGCGCCAACCGCGAGCAGGTCGACCGGGTGCGCGAGCTCCCCGATCGGGACTTCTACGCGCCGGTCTCGTCGCTCTTCGTGGCCGATCCGCGCCGAACCGGCGAGGGGGCCCTTGACGCGCTGCTCGCGATCGCCGAGCCGGACGACCACTGGCTCGACATCGGTGCGGGCGCCGGCCGCTACGCCCTCCCGCTGGCCCTCCGCGTGGCCGAGGTCGTCGCCGTCGAGCCTTCGGCGTCGATGCGGAATGCGCTGCGCACCGGCAAGGCCGAGCATGGCCTCGACAACGTCCGGATCGTCGCCGGCACCTGGCCCGACGCGCTCCTCGAGCTGGGCGAGCCGCCGATCGCCGACGTCGCGCTTGCCGCGCATGTCGGATACGACATCGAGGCGATCGGTCCGTTCCTCGACGCGATGGAGCGGGCGGCGGGCCGGCTCTGTGTCGCGATGCTGACCGATCAGAGCCCAGCCTCGGTCGCCGATCCGTTCTGGCCACTCGTCCATCGGATGGACCGCGTCCCGCTCCCGGCGTTGCCGGAGCTCGCTGAGCTCCTTCGCGCCCGGGGCCGGGCGACCGAGATCATGCGGGTGGAGCGGGCGCCGCGGACGTTCGACTCCTTCGACGGGCTCGCCACGTTCCTCCGGCGGCAGCTCTGGATCACCGACGACGGCGAGAAGGATTTGGCGTTCCGCGCGGCGCTCGCCGGGATGGCCCGCGAGCTCGACGACGACGGCTGGACGCTCGCAACCCCGCCGGTCGGCTCGATCGGGATCCTGACCTGGTCTCCCGGAGCCTGATCGCCCGATCGAGGTCGTTGCCTCGGCTTGACATGTGACCAGTTAGTCACATATCGTGCCGGCGTGGACGACATGGCGACGATCTTCCGGGCACTCGGCGACCCGAGCCGGCGGTTGCTCCTCGACCGGCTGTTCGATCGCGACGGACAGACGCTCGGCGAGCTCGCGGCCGGGCTCCCCGGGATGACGCGGTTCGGCGTCATGCGTCACCTCGACGTGCTCGAGGAGGCCGGCCTGATCGAGACCCGCAAGGTCGGCCGCGAGAAGCACCACTACCTGAACCCCGTCCCGATCCGGCTCGTCGCCGATCGCTGGATCGGCAAGTTCGCCGAGCGGGTGGTCGGGC
>DASXTH010000079.1:0-25591 GCA_036505555.1 Candidatus Limnocylindrales bacterium
CTCGACCTGCAGGGGATCCACACGCTGCCCGAGCTGGCCGAGGTGAAGTCGACCGTTGCCCGGGCCACTCGGCCCGAGGGCTGGGCCGTCCTGAACGCCGACGACCCGCTCGTCGCGGGAATGGCCCGGCGAGTCCGGGCACACGTCGCTGCGTTCTCGCTCGGAGCGGGATCGGGTGGTGGCGCCGTCGTCCGGCGGGTGGTCGCGGCCGGCGGCCGGGCCTATGTGTTCCGGGACGGCTGGCTCGTCGAGATCGACGGGAGTCAGGGGGGCGGGTCGGGTGGCGCGGTCAGCGAGCCCGTCGAGCACCGGATCATCGAAATCGAGGACGTCCCGATCACGCTCGGCGGGCTGGCCCGCCACAACGTCGCGAACGCCCTCGCGGCGGCGGGTGCGGCACGTGGGCTCGGGATCACGCTCGCCCAGCTGCGCGATGGCCTCGCCGACTTCCAGCCGTCCTCGGAGCGGTCACCGGGCCGCCTCAATCTGTTCCGACTGGGGCCGCGGATCGTCATCGTCGACTTCGCCCACAACGAGGCCGGCGTCGAGGCGGTCCTCGACGTCGCCGAGGGGATCGCGGGGGGCGCTGCGGGTCGAGCGGCACCGGTGACCGCGATCATCGGGACCGCGGGCGACCGGCCCGACGACACGCTCCGCGGGATCGGCCGGATCGCCGCGAAGCGGGCGCAGCGGGTCGCGATCAAGGAGACGCTGAAGTACCTCCGCGGCCGGAGCCGCGAATCGGTCGTGGGCGAGATCCTGTCGGGCGTCCGGGCCGCCGGGCGGCCGACGGCGGGCGTCCCGGTCTACGATTCGGAGACCGCGGCCCTCCGCGCCGAGCTGGCACGGAACGGGGACGGCGGTGCGAAGCCCGACGCCGCCCGCGTC
Source organism: Candidatus Limnocylindrales bacterium (assembly GCA_036505555.1). Lineage (GTDB taxonomy): Bacteria > Chloroflexota > Limnocylindria > Limnocylindrales > CSP1-4 > CF-46. Next base: position 889 of record DASXTH010000079.1, read on the forward strand.
ATCGTCCTGATGTGTCACGAGGAGCGCGAGGAGGTGTTCGCCCTCCTCGCGGAGATCGGTGCGCGCCCGATCGACGTGGCGAGCGAGCTGACGACGCTGATCCCGCGGCTGCAGGCTCGGCCGCGCCGAGCCTGAGTCGATCCGCCGCGATCCGAATAACACGCTACTCATAGGTAGCACGATACTCCAGAAGTGACGCCTGTCAACCGAGCTGGAGCAGCTCGTCCACTCGCTGGAACGGCAGCCGCGCGCCCTCGGTCACGTTCGACTCGACGACCACGCGCTCGCCGGTCGCGGGGTAGACCCACGCGCGGCAGCTGAACCCCGGATCCTCACCGCTGTGCCCGATCCGCATGGTCTCGCCCGTGCCGCCGTGGACGACCCCCAGCCCGTACCCGAGGCCTTCGACCGGGCTGACCGCGTGCGGCCCGATCATCTGCGCTCGCGTGGCCGGCGTCAGAAACGCAGCCCCGGCCGGCCCGCGGCCGGCGAGCCCATCGAGCGCCCGGACGAGGTCGGCCGCGGTCGCCTGGACTCCGCCGTCGGGCAGCCCGATCGCGGGCATCGCGTAGATGTTCGTGCGCCAGACGGCGGCGCGGCTGCCGGGCGCCGCTGCCGGATCGGGCGGTTGGTAGCCGACCGCGAGATCCGGCTCGATCGCATCGAGCGCCCAGAAGCCGGTTCGGGTCATCCCGAGCGGGTCGAGGACCTCGGCCCGGACGAGGTCGGGGTAGGGCGACCGCTCGCCTCTTCGAGCGCGAGTCCGGCCAGCACGTACGCGCCGTTGTTGTAGCGGGCGGCGACGCCTGGATCGCCCGTGCGGGGCAGGTCGCGGAACCGGCCGATGAGGTCGCGCGGGCTCCGGATGATGCCGGGTGGCACGGCTTCCCAGATCTGCTCGTACGGCGGCCCGTCGTACTCGTCGGCGTAGTCGCCGACGCCTGATGTGTGGCTCAGGAGGTGGAACAGCGTGACCCGGTCGTCCAGATCGCGCGGGCGAAGATCCGCAGCCACCAGATCCACGATCCGGTCCTCGTAACGGACGACGCCACGGTCGACCAGGCGGGCGACGGTCAGCCCGGTGAGGAGCTTCGTCGTCGACGCGATCCCGAAGCGCGTCCCAGGGTGGATCGCCAGCCCGGCGGCGCGATCGGCGAGGCCCATCGTGATCGTGTGCGGCTCCTCGTCGTCGTCGCCCGCGACGTGGACGACGCCGTTGAACGCGGCCGCGGCCAGCCAATCCTCGAGGCTCGCCCGATCGAGCCGGGCGAGCCGGCTCAACCCTCCGGAACCTCCAGTTCGCCCGGATCGGCGAATGCCGTCGCCCCGCGAGCGTGTCCGGCGGCAGCCATCGCCTCGCGATAGACCGCGACGGCGTCGTCGACGCAGCACACCACCAGGTCCCCTGGCGCCGCCCGTCGCAGCGCAGCGCGAACGGCCGTCAGCTCCTCGAGCGACTTCTCGGCCTTGAGCACGCGGGCGCCGGTTGCACGTGACGCGCGGACGCCCTCGAGGACATTGCCCGCCGAGACACCCGGCGCGCGTCCGCGGAGGTTCTTGTCCTCGCGGACGATGATCTCGTCGAATGCGCGCGCGGCGATCGCCCCGTATTCGCGCTGGTCCTCGTCGCGGCGGTCGCCCGGGATCCCGATCACCCCGATCGCCCGGCCGCTCCGGGTGTGGCCGTTCGTCGAGGGCCCGATCCGGCCCGCCTTCGACTGCGGCTCGGTCATCATCCGGCCGACGAAGTCCGCGAGCTGGCGCATCCCGTCGACGTTGTGGCAGTAGTCGATGACGACCCGGATGCCGCCCACGTCGAGCAGGTTCAGCCGGCCCGGCGCCTGGAAGAACGAGGTCGAGAACGTCCGGAGACCCTGGCGGATGTCGTGGAGATGGGCGCCCGCCGCCCAGGCCGCCGCGGCCGCCGCCAGCGCGTTCGCGACATTCATCCGCGCCCGCCCACCGAACGTCGCGGGGATCAGATGGGTGTAGAGGACGGGCATCGTCCGCGGTCCGTGGCGGAGGACGACCAGCTCGCCCTCGGGGCCTGGCTGGAGGACGAACGCGGCGTTGCCGCGGGCGGTGTGGCCGTCGACCCGGTCGAAGCCGTCCTCGCCCTTCTGAGTCGCCATGGAGAAGAGGACGACCCTGCCGGCGCAGTGGCGTCCCATCCGGTAGACGTGGCTGTCGTCGGCGTTGAGGACGGCCGTCCCCGAGCGCGGAACCGACTCGACGATCACGCCCTTGACGTTGGCCAGCTGCCCGATCGAATCGATCCCGCCGATCCCGAGATGGTCGCCGGTGACGTTCGTGACGACCGCGACGTCGTTGCGGTCGTAACCCAGACCCTCGCGCAGGATCCCACCGCGGGCGACCTCGAAGACCGCCGTGTCGACGGTCGGGTTCTGCAGCACCATCTGGGCCGACTTCGGGCCCGACATGTCGCCCTTCTTGATCAGCCGGCCGTCGATGACGATGCCGTCGGTCGAGGTCATCCCGACCCGCCGGCCCTTGAGCTTGAGGATGTGGGCGATCATCCGGACGGTCGTCGTCTTGCCGTTCGTCCCGGTGACGGCAACGATCGGGATCCGCGCCGGCGAGCCCGGCGGGAACAGGCCGTCGATCACGGGCCGAGCAACATACTGCGGCTCACCCTCGGTCGGGTGGGTGTGCATCCGGAACCCGGGCGCCGCGTTGACCTCGACGATCGCACCGCCGGTCTCGCGGACCGGAGTCGCGATGTCGGGGCAGATGAAGTCGATGCCGGCGATGTCGAGCCCGACGATCTGGGCCGCGGTCTCGGCGATCTCGACGTTGTCGGGGTGGGCCTCGATCGTCCGGTCGATCGAGGTGCCGCCGGTCGACATGTTGCCGGTCAGGGCGAGCTTCACCCGGATGCCCTCGAGGGGGACGTCGTCGAGGGTCAAGCCTTGTGCCCGGACGAGCTCCTCGGCGGCTTCGTCGACCTTGATCCGGGTGAGGACCTTCTCGTGGCCGATCCCACGGCGAGGGTCCTGGTTTGCGGTGTCGACGAGCTGGCGGACGGTGTGCGTGCCGTCGCCGACGACGCTGGCCGGGACGCGCTCGGCGATGGCGGCGACCTTGCCGCCGATCACGAGACAGCGATAGTCATTGCCCGCGACGTAGCTCTCGATGACGAGGTCGCCGCTCCGGCTCTCGCGCCGAGCGCCGTGGAATGCCGCCCGGACCGCCTCCTCGGAGCGGAGGTCGAGGTGGACGCCGCGGCCGTGGTTGCCGTCGAGCGGTTTGACGACGCAGGGGAAGCCGATCCGCCGGGCGGCGTCGACGGTGGCCTCCTCGGTGTCGACGACCATGCTCTTCGGGACGGGCAGGCCGGCTGAATCGAGCAGGCGGTTCGTGAGGCTCTTGTCGCTCGCGACGTCGACGGCGATGCCCGAGGTCTTCGAGGTCATCGTCGCCCGGATTCGCTGCTGGTGGACGCCCTGACCCAGCTGGACGAGCGAGTGGCGGTCGAGCCGGATGTAGGGGATGTCGCGGCTGGCGGCCTCGTCGAGGATCGCCTGCGTGCTGGGGCCGAACGCCGATCGCTCCGCCAGCCGGATCAGGCGCTCGAGCTCGGCCATGAAGTCGACGTTCGTGTGCTCATCGTTCGGGGCGACGAGATGGTTGACGATGGCGACCGCGATCTTGCCGGCCTCGATGCCGACGGTCTCCTCGCGGAACTCGTAGATCACGTTGTAGCGGCCGTGCTCGCCGGTGCTCCGGGTCTTGCCGTGGCGGACGTCGGTGCCGGCGAGGTTCTGGAGCTCGAGGGCGATGTGCTCGGCGATGTGGCCGGCCCACGTGCCTTCGCGGAGCCTCGTGATGAAGCCGCCGCGCCGGCCGAGGCTGCAGGCGTGGTCCTCGAGGCTCGGCAGGAGGTTGACTAGGGCCTCGGTGAAGCCCGGGATCTTGTTGCTCGGGAATTCCTCGAGGACGCCGAGGTCGACGACCATCCGGACGACCGGCTCGCGGGCCCAGTAGTTCGGGCCGCGCAGGATCCGGGTCTCGAGGATTCGCAGCGTGGGCTCGGGGCGGGCGCCGCTGGTCGATCGGTCGGCGGAGCGGCGGCGCGGCTTCGCGGGGGCGGCCGTCGCGGCATTCGACGCCCTCTTCTCGCGCGGCTGCGGTGCGGTCCGGGCCACGGGCTACCCTCCTGCGTCGATCACGGTCGGCCGAGTGTACTCGGCGGTCCGGAGGCGGGCCAGGTGCAGCCGGCGACGATGCGTCAGCTCGACGCGGCCTCGCCGCCGCCGGTGATCGCGTGGAGCGTCGGCGTCGCCAGGCGGTGGCGGCGGCGCAGGTCGAACCGATAGCCTGCCGGCAGCGAGTGGAGGACGACGCCGCTGATCATCAGCGGCTTGTGGCCGCGGATCTCCCAGGCGTCGGTCTCCGAGGCCGCGCCGTCGACCACCGTGATGCTCCCCCGCCCGATGACCTCCATGACGTGGTCCGGCCCGACGACCCCGGCCGTGTCCTCGTCGACCCCGAGCCCGAGGAGCGACGGGTTCTGGGCGATCAGGCTGAGCAGCCGCCCCAACCGGTTCCGCTGCTGGAAGTGCTGGTCGACGATCACGCCCGGCAGCATCCCGAGGCCGGCCGCGATCTGGGCCATCCGATGCTTCGGCGTGGCTCCGGAGGCCCCGAACGCGATCATGTGGCTGCTCATGGCCGACGCGCCGGCGGACGTTCCGGCCATGACCGCCCCGTGGCGGAACCGCTCCAGCATGGCGTCGGCCAGCCGCGTCCCGCCGATCGTCGAGGCGAGCTTCAGCTGGTTGCCGCCGGTCAGGAACACGCCGGTCGCGTCACGCAGGGCAAGCGCGACGCTCTCGTCATTCGCCTGTGGGCGCGTCGCCGCGTGGAGCGGCCGGACCGTCTGGACGCCGAGGTCGGTGAAGATCTGGCGATAGCGCTCGCCGGCCTCGGTGCCGAGGCTCGACGCCGTCGAGATGACGACGATCGTCGCGTCGCGACCGCCCGCGAGCGACACGAACCGGTTCAGGATGACCCGGTCGCGGACCTTGTCCTCGGCCCCGCCGATGATGATGACGGTCCCGTCGCTCACGCTCGCGCGCTCCCTCGTCTCGGATCGGGGAAGGATAACGCGGGAGGGACGCGGCGACCGGTTCGCGCCACCGGGTGAGTCGCTGGGGGTCGCCACGACCCGTGAGGGGCCGATCGGGCCGACGGCGCACGCGGAGCCGTCTGCGAGAATGCCGCCGACATGACGACGCGGCGGATCACGTCGAACGGCGCGGGGGGCGAGCCGCCGCCTGAGCCCGAGGCCCGCCTCCGGCCGAGTCTCGCGAGCCCACGCAGGCGGCGCGCCGACGTCGTGCGCCGCGCGCTGCGCCTCGAGGTGGGCCGGCTCCGCGACCGGCGCCGGATCGTCGCGATCGTCCTGCTGATCATCACGTTCGGCTGCATCGCGGCGGGGATCATCGCCCGCGGCGAGCCTGCCGGCGCCGACGCCCGAGCCTACTGGGCGGCCGTCCGGATCTGGCTGGGTGGCGGCGACCCGTATCGCCCGACGGGACCGTTCCTGCCCTACGTCTACGCCCCCTGGATGCTGCCGCTCTTCGCGCCGTGGGCGCTCATGCCGTGGGATGTCGCCTGGTATGTCTGGCGGGGCGGCACGATCCTCGCCCTGCTCTGGACGATCCACTGGGCATACAGCCGCCGACCGCTTCAGACCGCCGTTGTGGTGGCGCTGCTCGGGTTCCCGATCGGGGCGAACCTCGACACGGGCAACATCAACCTGCCGCTGACGCTGCTCCTGTGGGGCGCCCAGTTCAGCGGGCCGCGCGTCGCCGGTGCGCTCTGGGCGATCGCAAGCTGGATGAAGTGGGTGCCGGCGATCTTCCTGCTCGTCCTGTCGCCGCGGGCTCGTCTCTGGGGGTTGCTATTCCTGTCGGTCTCGATCGTCCTCAGCCTGGCCACCTTGCCCGGGACGATCGCCCAGCTCCAGGCGCTCGTCGCGTTCGGCAAGCGCCCGATCCGGCTCGACTACATCGTCTTCCTGTGGGCGCTGGTGCCCGTTCTGTGGCGCCAGCCCGATCCGTTCGGGTGGCTCCGCCTCACCTGGTGGCGGGAGCGCCTCGCCGCACTCCGCGGCGAGCGCCGCTCGCGGAAGCGTCGGGCCAGGACGTGGCTGGGGTTGCCGCACGGCTCGCCGAGCGATCGACGGGACGCGTCCCCGGTGGCGCTGCCGGTGCCTGCGGCGACACCGGCAGACGACCCGGGCCGACGGTCAGCCGGCCGCGGCCACCGCGGCGCCGCGGCGCGGCGGCTCGACGACGGGCCGCAGCAACAGGGCGCCGATGATGAACCCGAACGCCCCGATCAGGTACGCCGCGCGGGCGCCGGCACCGACGCCGAGGCTCGCGTTGAAGGTGTCCAGGGCGATCGAGCCGACGATCAACGCGACGATCGTCGAGGCACCGGTCGCGACGTTCGAGATGCCCATGTAGCGGCCCGCGGAGGCCCGCGGAATGATGTCGGTCATCAGGGCCCAGTCGACCGCGAGGAACATTCCCGCGGAGAGGCCGAACAGCCCGGCTCCGACGAGCGCGATCGGGATGGACGGCGACAGCCCGGCGATGACGAGCCCGGCGAACCCGAGGGCACAGCTGACATAGATCACGGGCTTTCGGCCGATCCGGTCGGACAGCCGAGCCGCAGGAACCACCGCGATGCAGTTGGCGATCACGATCACCGCCAGCATCGCGAGCTGGACGGTCCCCGCGTCCGACTGCGACTGGTGGTGACTGTCCGACAGGAAGAACACGACGAAGTTGACGAGCGTCGCGCCGCCCGCCAGGACAAACAGGCGCGACGCGACGAGGTAGACGTAGCTTCGGTGGCCGAGGATGTCGGTCCCCCAGGTCTCGGCGGCGATCGTCCACCACGACTTGCCGTTCCGCGGCTTCGGCGGCGGCCCGTCGTCGACCCGGATGACGACGCTGAGCATCGTGATGAGCTCGACGACCGCCACGCCGATGATCGCGAACGCGACGTTGTTCACGATGTTCGCGACCGCAACGAGGCCGAACCCGACGACGTTGCCGAGGATCTGCATCAGCCCGACCATCGCGCTCGCGAGGCCGACCTGGTGGTCCGGCACGAGGTCCGGGACGTAGCCCTGGAACGGGCCGCGGGCGATGTTCGTGCTGAAGGAGAGCAGCGCGACGAACGCCGCCAGCGCGATCACCGTGTGCGACGAGGCGATCGCCAGCAGGATGACGACGTCGAGCAGCGAGCCGAAGAGGATGTACGGCTTCCGTCGGCCCCAGCGGCTGACGGTGTAGTCACTGATCGAGCCGACCGTCGGCTGGACGATGATCCCGATGATCAGCGCGAGGATGCCGATCTCCCGCAGGGCCAGGCCCTGGTCGAGCTTGGGGACGAGCTGCTCATACTCGATCCGTGACTGGACGGCGCCGTTCACCGACCCGTCGATCGCGGTCAGCCCGAGCCAGTACGCCGAGATCCGGGCCAGGTGTCCGAGCGGCAGCGACCGCGTCGGCCGCCAGGAACCGGCTTCCTCGGCCCCGACGCCGTCCGCGGATTCGTCCAATGCCGACGCGGCACCGCTCACGGCCACCCTCCCTCCGAACGCGACCTCTTGGTCAAGCGTACGACGCCGAGCCCTCGCGATTGTTGCGGTGTCTCGGAATCAGGCGGCGATCGGGTCGCCCGATGCATCGAGCGCGACGGCGATCCCCGGCCGGACGAGCCGTCTCGCCCGAGCACCTCGCGCAGCGAGCGCGAAGAGCGAACGGTCGATCGAGTAGAGCGCAGTCGCGGCGACGCCGATCCGGCCGAGACGGAACGAGAAGACCGGGTTCTCCTTGTTGCCGGCGTAATGGACGACGCCGCCCGAGCGGTCGATGACCGCGAGATTCGCCTCGCCGCCAAACGCCGCGTGGAGGGCGTGCAGCGCCTGGGCCGGGGTCGGGCAGCTCGCCCAGGCGTCCTCGAGCCAGCGCGCTCCGACCTCGCTGTCGGCACGGCCGCCGATCCTGCCCTGCTCCTGGTACCCCTTCCGGTACTCCAGGTAGCGGCGCAGATCGCCGTTGTGGCTGAAGGCGAAGCGGCCACCGGGATCGGCGAATGGCTGGGTGTCGGCGAGCTGCAGCGTCGAAAGCTTCGAGGGCCGACGCAGGTGGACGAGGACGCTCGTCGTCTCGACGGTGGCGAGGTCGGCGGTCGCCGGGTCGTCTCGAAACGCGCGGACGTCGCGGTGGCTGTCGAGCCCGGCGTCAGCGGTCAGCCAGGCCGCGCCCCAGCCGAAGCCGGCCAGTCCGAACCGCTCGAGCTGCTCGGCGAACGGCCACAGGGCGGCGAGCGGAAACGGCTCGGCGGCTCGGGCGACGAAGTGCTCGCACATCGGCGGCGATGATACGCGTCGTCGAGAACGCGGGGCCGGCGCCACTCAGGCGATGCGCACCCGGCGGTGGATCTCCGACTCGAAGTCCGGGAAGTACCGGGCGATGTCCAGCAGGTCGAACGAGCGCAGGATCATCTGCGGCGATTCACGCTCGAGCAGGAACGAGAACGACTGCTTCACGAGCGCCGTGGGCTCGGATGCGCCCGGGGCGAGCCGTCGGAGGTCCGACGTCCGGACGCTGACCTGGTGGGTCGAAACGTCACGATCGCCATCGCGGATCGCCACCCGGCACGTCCAGCCGTCGGCCGGGCCGCCGTCACAGCTGACCGCGATCGTCGCCATCACTCGCACCGTCTCCACGCTGGCAGCTCGGGCACCAGTAGGTCGTCCGCGGGATCTCCGTCGCCAGCGGGGCCGACCGGACGAGGGTGCCACACCGTCGGCATGGCCGGCCGGCCCGACCGTACACCGCCATCGGTGACCTGCCCGTGGGACGCCTGACGCTCGCGAGCAGGAAGCGACGAGCCGTCCGGACGAGACGCCCGAGCGTCTCCTCGTCGAGCGAGCCGACACGGGCCCACGGGTCGACGCGGTCGTGGAACAGGGTCTCGTTCCGCCAGATGTTGCCGATGCCGGCGAGCGCCCGCTGGTCGAGGAGCGCCTCGGAGATCGTCAGCCGTGCCCGGGCCGGGTCTGCGAGGCGGCGGCGCGCCTCCGCCTCGTGGGCGTCGTCCCAGTCATCGGCAAGCAGGTCCGGCCCGAGCCGGGCGATCGTCGGGTGGATCGCCTCGGCGCGCTTCTCGAACAGCTCGACGACCGGGGCATCGAAGCAGACGGCGACGGCGCCGGGCACCTCGATGACGAGCTTCGCTCGGGCCGGGGGCCGGCGCCAGCGCTCGCCCGGCCGGTAGCGGTGCCACGAGCCGTTCATCCGGAGGTGGGTCCGCAGCTCGAGTCCGTTGTCGAAGCGGATGAGGAGGTTCTTGCCGACGGCCTCGACGCTCGAGACGGTCGCGCCGACGATCCGCTGGACCTGCGGCCCGCCGGGCGGGACGCGCGCCGCGGTCACCTGGCGTCCGACGAGATGCGGTGCCAGCCCAATCGCGGTCCGACGGAGGGTGTCGCCCTCGGGCATCCGCGGGCGTCAGTGGAGCGACGCGGTCGAGGAACCGGTTCGCGCGGATCCCGATCGCGCGCCGGCACCCGGCCGTTCGCCCGCCCGCCCGTCTCGCGCGACCACGCCGGGACCCGCCCGCAGCACGAGTCCGCGATACCCCGGAACGAACCCGGCCGCCACGAGCCGCTCCCGGAACGGCGAGGTCGCGATCGGTTCGCCGTCGACCTTCGTCATGACGAGCTCCCGGATCCGGCCGTCGCCGACCAACGAGCCGAGCGCGCGCGCCGCGGCCTCGCCGATCTCCGGGTCGTCGGCGGCCGGCAGGACCTGGAGCGAGCCGCCGCCGCGATCGATGTACAGAGCCGCGACGCCGTCAACGAGCACGACGTAGGCGCCGGCGGCGCGCTGGAGCGGGCGGCGATCATCCTCACCGCGGCGCGGCCAGGCGATCGCGGCGCCGTACGGGTTGGCCGGATCGGCGGCCGCCAGCAGGTGGACGCTCCGCTCGGTCGCCCCACGGCCGGGATCGCGGACGGAACGCAGCCGCTCGATCGCCCCCGCGAGAGCGAACTGGGCGGCGCCGAGCCCGTCGATGAAATAGCCGCGCCGGATTCGGCCGGCCTCCTCGAGCGCTCGGAGCACCGGATAGACGGCGGAGAACCCGCCGTCGACGCCCTCGGCGGCGACGGCCTCGCGGGTCACGATCCCGTGCCGGTCCAGGAGCGCGAGGGCGATCGCGTGGACGCGCTCGGTCGGCGTGCCGGCGGGCGGCGTCACCAGGGACCAGCGGCCGGCCGCCTCCGGTGGGCCGAGCGCCGTGAGCCGGCCCGGCCCGCGCCGGCGCATGCTCCGATCGGTGCGTTTCCAGCGCAGTGCCCGGATCGGCGCGAACGTGTCGTTCGTGACCTCACCCGCCCAGACGAGATCCCACAGAGCGTCGAGCACCTCGCGATCCGAACCGCCGCCGGCCGCGGCATAGAGCTCGCGATAGAAGGAGGCGCCGCGCGACGCGAGATGCTCGCGGATCCCCTCGTGGCGCGGTCCGGACGGCGGCGCGGCGGCGTCGAGCGAACCCGCCGGCCGAAGGAGCTCGCGGCCGGGCCGGACGAGCACGATCCGACCGTCGTCGCGGCCGAGGCTTCCCCGCCCCACCCAGGCGACCTCGCCGAGAGCCCCGAGCTCGTCGAGGAGACGCGGCTGGTAGCCCGGGACGCGCGCCGGGAGGATGTCGCGCTCGAGGACCGACGCGGGCAACGCGACGCCGGCGAGCTGATCGACGACTTCGGCGAGGCGTTCGAGGGCGGCGTTCTGGCGGAGCGGCGCGGGGCTCTCGCCGACAGCCGCGAGGCCCTGCCACGCCGGCAGGAAGCGGGCGAACGCGGCGGGATCGACCGGCTCGACCTCCTTGCGCAGGCGGGCGAGGGAGCGCCGTCGCAGGAGCCGGAGCACGTCGGGGTCGATCCAGTCGCGCTCGGCGCCGCCGGGCCGGAACTCGCCGCGGAGGATCGTGCCGGCGTTCAACAACCGCTCGAGGGCGTCGTCGACAACGCCGACCGGCAGGCCCCAGCGCCGGGCAGGCTCGGGCGTCAGGAACGGGCCGTGGGTCCGGGCGTAACGGGCGAGGAGACCGTCGAGGGCGCCCGCTGCCGGGCCGAGGAACGCCGCCGGGACGCCGACCGGCGGGGAGACACCCACGCCGTCGCGGTAGCGGGCGACATCCTCGATCGCGATCCAGCGGTCGTCGCCGGCGATCCGGGCGGCCACGGCTCGGCGGCTGGCGATCAGCTCGGTGAGCCAGGCGTCGCCGGCCGCAGCTCCGCCCTCGCAACGTGCGGCGATCTCGTCGGCGGAGAGGTCGCCGAGGCGACGAAGCAGGTCGTGGAGCTGGTCGGCGGTCGTCGCCTGGCGGTCCTCGATGAGCGCCTGCAGGCTGAGCTCGAGGTCGGCGAGGGCCGCCGGATCGAGCAGTTCGCGCAGCTCCTCCTGGCCGAGCAGCTCGCGGAGGAGGTCGCGATCCAGCGTCAGCGCGCCGGCGCGGCGCTCGGCGAGCGGTGCGTCGCCGTCGTACATGTAGGCCGCGACGTAGTCGAAGAGGAGCGAGCTCGCGAACGGGCTCGCCTTGACCGTCTCGACGCTGTGGACGGTGATCTCGCGGCGGGCGACGCCGGCAAGCACCTCGCGGAGCGCCGGCAGGTCGAAGACATCCGAGAGCACCTCGCGGTAGGTCTCGACGAGGATCGGGAAGCTGCCATAGCGGCTCGCGACCGCGAGAAGGTCCGCCGCACGCTGGCGCTGCTGCCAGAGCGGCGTGCGCGTGCCGGGCCGGCGGCGCGGCAGGAGCAGGGCTCGGGCCGCGTTCTCGCGGAAGCGGGACGCGAACAACGCCGACGAGGCGACCTGGCCGACCACGATCTCCTCGAGCTCCTCGGGATCGGGGAACAGCAACTCCTCGGCGATCCGGACCACGTCGTCGCCGTCGGGCAGGCGGATCGCGATCCCGTCGTCGGACCAGATCGTCCGGACCTCGCCGGACAGACGCTCCCCAAGACGCGCCTCGAGAGCGAGCGACCACGGAGCGTGGACGCGGCCGCCGAACGGGGTCAGAAGCACGAGCCGCCAGTCGCCGAGCTCGTCCCGGAAGCGCTGGACGACGATCCGCCGGTCGGTCGGGAGGGCGCCCGTGGCATCGCGCTCGTCCTCGAGATAGGCGATGAGGTTCTCGGCCGCGAGCTCGTCGAGATCGTGATGCTCGCGCAACCGCTCTCCGATGGCGGCGCGCCCGCGGGCGCCGCGGGCCAGGTCCGCCTCGGCCTCGCCGACGAACGCACCGAGCGCCCGCCCGAGCTCGATCGGCCGCCCGACCGCGTCGCCGTGCCAGAACGGGAGCTTGCCCGGGACGCCGGGCGCCGGCGAGACGGTCACTCTGTCGTGCGAGATCTCTTCGATCCGCCAGCTGCTCGCGCCGAGGGTGATCACCTCTCCGGCGCGGCTCTCGTAGACCATCTCCTCGTCGAGCTCACCGACGCGCCGGCCGGGCGTCCCCGCCTCGCCGACCATGTACACGCCGAAGAGGCCGCGGTCGGGGATCGTGCCGCCGCTGGTGACCGCGACGACTCGGGCATCGCGGCGGCCGGCGATCATGTCGGTCGTCCGATCCCAGGTGAGACGCGGCTTCAGCTCGGCGAACTCGTCGGACGGATAGGCGCCGGCAAGCATCCCGAGGACGCCTTCGAGGACCTCGCGGCTCAGGGTCTCGTAGGGCGTGGCCCGGGTGACGGTCGCGAGCAGCTCGTCGACCGTCCAGGAGTCCATCACCGCCATCGCGACGATCTGCTGGGCGAGGACGTCGAGCGGGTTGCGCGGAATCGCCGTCGCCTCGATCGCGCCTTCGTGCATCCGGCGGGTGACGACCGCGACCTCGAGGAGGTCGCCGCGGTACTTGGGGAAGATCACGCCTTTGCTCGGGGCGCCGACCTGGTGACCGGCGCGTCCCACCCGCTGGAGGCCGCGCGCGACGCTGGTCGGCGATTCGACCTGGATGACGAGATCGACGGCGCCCATGTCGATGCCGAGCTCCAGGGAGCTGGTGGCGACGATCGCCGGGCTCCGGCCGGCCTTCAGGTCCTCCTCGATCTGGACGCGCTGCTCGCGGGCGACCGATCCGTGGTGGGCGCGGACGAGCTCCTCGCCGGCCAGATCGTTCAGCCGCTGGGCGAGCCGCTCGCTGAGGCGGCGGCTGTTCGTGAAGACGATCGTGCTCCGGTGCTCCCGGATCAGATCGAGGATCCGGGGATGGATCGCCGGCCAGATGCTGACGCGAGCTTCCGGCGCGGTCGCCGGGCCGCCGGGCTGCTGGTCGAGTGGGAGCAGCTCGCCGGGCTGGGTCATGTCCTCGATCGGGACGATGACCTGGAGATCGAGGGCCTTCCTGCCGCCGGCGTCGACGATCGTGACGGCCCGGTCCGGCCCGACGCCGCCGAGGAACCGGCCGATCAACTCCAGGGGCCGCTGGGTTGCCGAGAGCCCGATCCGCTGGGGCGGGGTGGAGCCATCCCGCTCGGCGACGAGCCGGTCCAGGCGCTCCAGGCTCAGGGCGAGGTGCGCACCCCGCTTCGAGCCGGCGATCGCGTGGACCTCGTCGATGATGACGTGCTCGACGCCGCGCAGGACGTCGCGAGCCTGGCTCGTGAGCATGAGGTACAGGGACTCGGGCGTCGTGATCAGGATGTCCGGCGGGCGGCGGGCGAGATTCCGGCGGTCCTCGGCGGGCGTGTCGCCGGTCCGGCTGGCGACCGTGATGTCCGGTGCGGGGACGCCGAGGCGGGCGGCGGCCAGGGCGATCCCCGCGAGCGGGGCCCGCAGGTTTCGCTCGACGTCGTAGGTCAGCGCCTTCAACGGGCTCACGTAGAGGACGCGGATGCTGCCGGGGTTTGCCTTCGTGGGGGTGGGGCGGGGCGGGCCCGCGGCCAGGCGGTCCAGCGTCCAGAGGAACGCGGCGAGCGTCTTGCCGCTCCCGGTCGGGGCGTGGATCAGGGTGTGGCGGCCCTCGCTGATGGCGGCCCAGCCTTCGGCCTGCGCCGGGGTTGGAGCCGCGAAGGAGCTCTCGAACCAGGCACGGACCGCGGGGGAGAACGGCGCCAGCGGATCGGCTGCGGCGCCGGCGGCGGACGGGTCGCGGGGCGGGGTCGACACGGTTGCCACGGGCTCCGAAGTATAGGCGCGCAACGCCGATTCGACCATCCGTTCGAAATATTGGATGGGTGCCCCGGCTGTTCGCCTCGCCGAGCCGGGTCCCGAGCAGTCGGGCCCATCGGCCCCTCGAGGACGGGCCGATGCGCACATCGGATCGCGAGGCGGCGGGCGGACAGTAGGACCAGCAGATCGGACCCGCCGCACACCCGGCCACCCGCCGGGCGGCGGTCCGATCCATGTGGAGGGTTGTCCGATGTCTGCGTATCGTCGGTATGTGACCGTATTGGGCGTGATCGCCGCGGTCCTCCTGTTCTGGATGGAGAACCCTTGGTGGAACCCGGAGGCCATCAGCAAGGACGCGCGGACCATCGTCACGCTCGCGTTCTGGGTCCTCTTCCTCGCGGTCCTGGTCCTGATGTTCGGCGACCGCAAGAACCCCGACGCGACCGAGGTCCAGGTCGAGGGGCCGGCCTTCACCCGCTATCTGTTCTCGAACCGGACCGCCGGACTGTTCTGGCTGCCGATCCGCCTGTTCGTGGGCTTCTCGTGGCTCGAGGCAGGCTGGCACAAGGTCAGCGGGACCGGCTGGATCAATGACGGTGGCTCGGCGCTCGCCGGCTACTGGACCAACGCGGTCAAGGTCGCGCCCGACACGGGCAAGGGCCCGATCACGTTCGAGTGGTATCGCGACTTCATCAACTTCCTGCTGAACGGCCACCATCAGACATGGTTCGCCTGGCTCGTGGCCTTCGGCGAGCTGGCGGTCGGGATCGGCCTGGTCGTCGGGGCGCTCGTCGGTGTCGCGGCCTTCTTCGGGGCCTTGATGAACGCATCGTTCCTGCTGGCCGGGTCCGGCTCGAGCAACCCGGTCCTCTTCACGATGGCCATCGGGCTGATGCTCGCATGGAAGGTCGCCGGCTACTACGGCCTCGACCGCTACCTCCTCCCGATGCTAGGGACGCCGTGGCGAGCAAGAGTCGAGACCGGCCGTCCGACGCCCGCGCCGAGTCCGGCCACGGGCTGATCCATCGCCCCTCCCGATTCGAGGACCCGGGCCCGAGCCCGGGTCCTTCGATTCTGGGGTTCGTTGCCCGCTGCCCTGCGGAATGCGGCTCCGGGTCGCGACAGCGAGTCGCCGGGCGGCGCAACTTGGGCGCGGGCGTGCAGGGCTGCTGCTGCATGGCGCACCAGCGCTGCGGGCCCCGCGCGATTCTGCGCTGCGTGACGACTCAACGGGCCGAGGAGGCGCCCAGCGTGGCCTCGATCGCGTGGGAATCCATCCGGCCGATCGGGTCCGGCGCCCGCTCGAGCGTGAACCCAGCACCCGTGAGGAGGCGACGGGCGACGGCGATCCGCTCCGCATGGTCGAGGGGCGCGACGACATCGCGCTCGGCGACCGTCACGGTCGCCCGCAGGGCCCGGCCGGGAGCGTTGTCCGCGACATGGTGGGCGAGGATCCCCGTCCCGAGTCCGCGTCGACGCCACGACGGCGCGACGCCAAGGGCCACGAGCTCCTCCATGCCGCCGTCCGCCGGCGCAGATAGGGCGAGCCCGACGATCGCCTCGCCCGAGACCGCCGCCGTGACGCGCCCTCCCGCCCGAACCGCGGCGAGGACGATTGCTCGAGCCTCGGCCGGGTCCGCCGGCGCGATCACGCGCGCCGCGATGGACAGACCTTCGAGATGGGCGGCGGTCAGCGAGCCCACGATCGTCGGCTCGGCATCGCCGGCGGGATGCGCCGCTCGCTGATCGGCCCGCGCCGCCAGGGGATCCCACCATCCCCGCTCGACGGCGACCCGGACGATCCGCGGCACGACGACGTCCCGCACGGCCGTCGCCGTGACCCGTGACTGCCGCTCCGCGAGATCCTGCGACCGCGACGGCGGATGGCCTGCATTCGGAGGATCGGTGAACTCCGCCGGCAGGGCCGTCGTGCCGTAGCGGGCGGCCTCTGCGCCCCACCGCTCGCGCCACGTCTCCGGGACGCGATCGGGCACCTCGCGGTGCGCGGCCGCGAGCCAGACGAGCGACCACGCCCGCGGCACGACGTCGTACACGCCATAGCCACCGCCGCCTGTCGAGAGCCAGCGGCCGTCGGCCCAGCGGTGGGCCATCGCGTCGACGAGCCGCGCGGCCTCCCCCATCGCGGTCGTCGTGTTCCGGAGATGGGCAAGGGGGTCCCAGGCATGGCTGTCGGCGCCGTGCTGCGACACGACGAGATCCGGCCCGAACGTCGTCGCGAGCTCCGGGACCAGCGAGCCGACGGCGTCGAGCCAGGCCGCCTCTCCCGTCTCTGGCTCCAGCGGCACGTTCACGACCGAGCCTGCGGCCGCCCCCTCTCCGACCTCGTCGGCGAAGCCGCTGCCCGGGAACAGGTATCGCCCGCTCTCATGGAACGAGATCGTGAGGACGCCCGGATCGGTCGCATGGATCGCCTGGACGCCGTCGCCGTGGTGGACGTCGAGATCAACATAGAGGACCCGCAGCCCGTCGCGCCGCGCGCGGGCGATCGCGAGGGCCGGATCGTCGTAGATGCAGAACCCCGACGCTCGCGACGGCATCGCATGGTGCAGCCCGCCGCCGGGGTGGAACGCATGCTCGACGTCGCCGCGCAGGATCGCCTCGATCGCCCGGAGCGAACCGCCGGCGACCGAAGCCGCCGCGTCATGCATCCCGTGGAACGACGGGTTGTCCCCACCCGGCCCGATCCCCGCCTCCGGCTCCATCCAGCCGCTGTCGTGCTCCGAGAAGCGCTTGACGACGTCGATGTAGGGCCGGGTATGGGCAAGGAGCAGCTCCTCGTCGGGCGCCGGCTCCGGCGCGAGGCCGGGCTCCGCGCCGACAGCGCGCAGGAGATCGATCCCGGGCCCGAACCGGCGCGGCGTCAGCGGATGAGCCCGGCCGAAGTCGTAGTCGAGTGAGCGCGGTCCGAAGACGAGCAGCGGTCCGTCCGGCATGGGTGGCACGATACCGGCGATGGAACGCGTCTACACCACGCCACTTCTCGACAAGCTGGGCATCCGGCCGGGGATGCGGGTGGCGATCGTCGGGCGGCTCGAGGACGACGACGAGGTGCACGACGACGAGGGGCCATTCCGGGTCCGACTCGCCGATCGGACGAGCGACATCACCGACGGCCCGCCGCGGCCCGACACCGATGTCGTCCTCCTGGCGGCCGACTCGACCGCCGAGCTTTCGGCGCTCCCCGACCTCCGTCCGCGGATCCGGTCGAGCGGCGCGATCTGGGTGGTCTCGCGCAAGGGCCGCGCGGCGACGCTCCGTGACGTCGAGGTCATCGCGGCCGCGCGGGCGCACGACCTGATCGATAACAAGGTCGTGTCGTTCTCCGCGACACGGACGGCGCTCCGTCTCGTCATCCCGGTCGCGCTTCGGTCGAAGGTCTGAGGCGAGTACCATCCGCCCCATGGGATCGGATGTCCTCGTCGTCCTGATCATCGTCCTCGCCGTCGTCATCGTCTGGCGCGGCCCGAAGACGCTGCCGAAGATCGGAGAGGCACTCGGGCGCGGCATCAAGGGAGCGCGGGCCGAGGCATCGAAGCTGAGCGACCGTTCGGACGGCGATCCGCCGGCCTGACGCGGCCGCGGAGCGGCGGTCGAGGCAAATGGGCCCGCTACGCTGACCGGATGAACAGCTCCCTCCCGGACGACGTCGCGGTCCTCCTCAAACGCCCGGGCCCCGGCCCCCACCGCACGTCGATCGTCGTCGACGGCCGGCCGATCGAGACCCTCGCCGATCTGCCCCCGCTCCGCGGCCGGCTGCTGTTCGTCGGCCTGAATCCGTCGCCCGTCAGCGTCGAGGCCGGCCACTACTTCCAGGGCGATCTCGGCCGGCGTTTCTGGCAGCGCCTGATCATCGCCGCGATCCTGCCGGCCGAGACCGCGATCGAGACGGCCGACGACGCACTCGTGGCCCTCGGCCACGGCCTGACCGACCTCCGGAAGGTGCCGACGCCGCGCGACGACGCGACCGACGCGGAGTTGCGGACGGGAGTCGGGCCGCTCTGGCAGAAGGTTGCGATCTGGCGACCGGCGGCAGTCGTGTTCGTCGACAAGCGGGCGGCCGAGATTGTCGCGGCCCGCCGGCTCGACGAGCCCTGGGGCCAGCTGAGCGGCGTCGCGCTCTCGGGCCGGCCGTGCTTCCTCATGCCCGGGCCGTACGCGCCGAAGCCCGAGGTCGACGCCGCGCTGAACTTCCTGCGGAACCTCGGGGCGTCACTCCCCCGCTGAGCCGGCCTCGATCTCGAGCCGGCCCGAGCCCTCGGGACCAAGCCGGACGCGGACATCGAGGTCCGACGGCAGCCGATCGCCGTCGACGACCGCGGTCGTCGCGTACGGCAGGTGCCGGCCGCCGCCCGGCGCGACGAGGACCGGCAGCTCGTGGGGGATCGCGATCGCCTCGGCCGCGGCGGCGTGATCCGGGTCGGTCCGGGTCAGGACGATGGCGCTCAGCGCGCCGCCGCGCCGCTCGACCGTGGCGAGGAGCAGATCGAGCGCCTCGTCCGACGGATCGCCCGGATCGACGACGAGGAGCCGGCTGCCACCGAGGAGGATCGTCTCGCCGACGCGGCCGGGCAGCCCACCGACCGCCCCGAACGCGAAGCGGACGAGGTTCGGGCGCTCCTCGACGATCCGCGGCTCCGGCGCGGGCGCCAATCGGATCGTCTGCGCGACCTCGGCAGCCGTCTGAGCGCCCGTTGCGATCAGGCGCTCCAGCACGCTTGTCGTCGGAACCCACATGTCGATCTCGCGGGCGGCCATCTGCTCGAGCGCCGCGGGAGCCGTGACCCAGCGATGCGCGGCCACTTCGGCGGCGGCGAAGGCTGGCTCGACGCCGGGCGGCAGGTCCGCCACGAAGAACCAGGTCGAGAACCGCCGCGGCATGAAGCGCGGGGTCGTCCAGTGGGCGATCGGGACGAGGTCCTCGAATCTCGCGAGCCGGACGCCGGCCTCCTCCTCGAGCTCGCGGAGCGCCGCGCGATGGATCGCCAGGGCATCGCCTGGAGGCACATTGCCGCCCAGCGCCGCGGCCGCGATGGCCCCGTCGCAGCCCCCCACCCCGCCGTCCGCGAGATCGACCTTGCCGCCCGGAAAGACGTGCAGACCCGGCCCGAACGCCATGGTCGACGGTCGATGGATCAGCAGGACCTCGGGCTTGTCGGGCGCGTCGATCCCCGGCCGGAGCAGGACGACCGTCGCCGCGGGGTGCGGGACGGCGGGGGCGGCATCCGATGGTGGCATCCGCGGATCGTAGAGCCGGCGGCGCCTCCAGCCCACGCCTGGACGACTCGCTCAGGCGGGAGCGGGCGCGAGCTGCTCGCGGAGGGCGTCCGGGTCGGTGACCGGCAGGCGGCAGACGAAGCCGCGGCAGACGTAGGCCGTCGGGCGGCCACCGATCGCGACCCGATCGGCAAGCAACGGCACCACCGAGGCGCCGGGTGCGGCCGAGACGGCGAGAACCAGATCCGCCCGGCCGCCGACGCGAGCGGCCTCGAGCAGCGCTCGTGTCGCTGGATCCCCGGGCTCGCCGACGACCGCGATCTCGACGATCCCGTTCACCGCGAGCTCCGCGGCCGAGAGCCAGTTCGCGAACCCCGTCGGGTAGCGATCGAGGAATGCCGTGACCGTGGTGAGCGCCCGCTCGGCGGCAGCGCGGTATGCGTCCTCGCCGGTCAACGCGGCGAGGCGGAGGAGGACCCGCGTCGCCATCGAGCCGCCGGCAGGCGTCGCGTTGTCCTGCGGGTCCTTGGGCCGGGTGACGAGCGCCTCGTGGTCGTCCGCGGTGTCGAAGAAGCCACCCGCTGGATCGACGAAGACCGCGAGGATCGTGTCGGCCAGCTCGAGAGCGGAGCGGAACCAGCGCTCGTCGAACGTCGCCTCGTACAGGGCGAGGAGCCCGTCGGCGAGATCAGCGTAGTCCTCGAGGACCCCCTCGCCGCTCGATCGGCCGTCCTTCCAGGACCGGCCGACACGGCCGTCGGGTCGACGCAGGCCTGTGAGAATTCCGTCTGCCGCCGCGATCGCCGCCACGCGGTAGCGCTCCGCGGCGGGAGTCGGCAGCAGCCGCGCGGCCTCGGCCAGCGCCCCGATCGCGAGTCCGTTCCAGGCGGCGAGCGCCTTGTCGTCGCGGGCGGGCTGGGGGCGCGCCGCACGCCGGGCGAGGAGGCGGGCGCGGGCGTCGGCCAGCCGCGCCTCGCGCGCCGGATCCACGGCGCCGTCCTCGGCGGCAGCGGGGTGGATCCGTGACAGGATCGTCCGGCCCTCCCAGTTGCCTTCGTCACGAACGCCGTACGTCGCGGTGAACTCCGGTGCGTCGTCGCCCAGGACCTCGCGGATCTCCGCGGCGGTCCAGGTGAAGGTCGCACCTTCGACCCCCTCGGTGTCGGCGTCCTGGCTCGCCGCGAGCGTTCCGTCGGCGCGGCGGAGCTCGCGGAGGAGGTACTCGAGGACGCCCTCGGCGACCGCGCGGTAGCGATCCTCGCCGAGGACCGCCCATGCCCGCAGGTACGTCCGGGCCAGCTGGGCGTTGTCGTAGAGCATCTGCTCGAAGTGCGGCACGAGCCAGATCGGATCGGTCGCGTAGCGATGGAACCCGCCGCCCAGCTGGTCGCGGATCCCGCCGTCGGCCATCCGGTCGAGTGTGTGGCGGACCATCGTCACCGGCCGCCGATCGCCGTCGGCGATGCGGGCGAGCAGGAAGTCGAGTGTCATCGGCTGGGGGAACTTCGGGGCGCCGCCCCAGCTGCCGTTCAGCGTGTCGAACCGGGACTGGAGGGCATCGACGACGCCGGCCAGCAGCTCGCGGGTCGGCGCCGTGCCGTCGGTCGACACCTGGTTCTGCTGGCCGAGCGTGTCGACCAGACGCTGGCCCGCGGCGACGACCTCTTGCCGTTGCTCGCGCCACGCCCGAACGACGCCGGCCAGGACGTCGCGGAAGGCCGGCAGCCCGTGATGCGGCTGCGGCGGGAAGTAGGTGCCGCCGTAGAACGGCCGCCCGTCGGGCGTCAGGAATACGCTCATCGGCCAGCCGCCCTGCCCGGTCATCGCCTGGACGGCGCCCATGTAGACCTGGTCGAGATCGGGACGCTCCTCCCGGTCGACCTTGATCGCGACGAAGTCCCGGTTCAGGTCGGCGGCCGTGGCGGCGTCCTCGAAGCTCTCGCGCTCCATGACGTGGCACCAATGGCAGGCGGCATAGCCGATCGAGAGGAAGATCGGGCGATCCAGCTCGCGGGCGCGGGCGAGCGCCTCGGGACCCCAGGGGAACCAATCGACGGGGTTGTGGGCGTGCTGGAGGAGGTAGGGGCTGGTCTCGTCCGCGAGGCGGTTGGGCATGCTCCGAATGGTAGGGCGACGTCTGGCGAGCCGCGGCTCGAGGCGCGCGCGCCGTTCGCGCAACGCTCAGATCGGGCGGATCTCGACGCGTCCGAGAAGCTCCGCGACGCGCGCCGGATCGAGGTTGCCGGCGCCCGGAACCTCGGCGTTGGCGATGCCCGCGGCGAGTCCGAAGCGCGCCGCCTCGACGACCGTCTCGCCGCGCCCCCGGCCAACCGCGAACGCACCGAGGAACGCGTCACCGCTGCCGACCGGGTACGGCCCGCGGACATCGGGCGGGATCAGGTGGGCCAGGCCGTCCGGCCCGGCGGCGAGGGCACCCGTCTCGCCGAGGGTGATCACGACGGTCTCCGCTCCGGCCGATCGCAAGAACGCCACGGCCTCGGCCGCCGAGGCGATGTCGGTGATCCGGAGCATGGACGCCTCGCCCGCCTCCACGGCGTTGACCTTGATCGCGGCCGGGTGCTCGGCCAGCAGGGCGGCAAGCGGAGATCCGTACGTGTCCGCCAGGATCGGAACGGATCCGTCGCGGGCCGCAGAGGCCAGCCGGGCGATCCGGGCGTACCCATCGTCCGGCGCGCCGGGCGGGAGGCTGCCGGAGAAGGCGATCGCCGCGACGTCGCCGCGACCCAGCTCGGCTTGCACGATCGACTCGAGCGCCGGCCAAACGGCCGGGTCGATTGCAGCCCCGCGTTCGTAGATCTCGGTCATCGCCCCGCTCGACCGATCCAGGATCGACATGCAGGTCCGGGTCTCGGCCGCTGCCCGCGCCCACCGCGCGGCGATCCCGAGCCGGACGAACTCGCCGGCGATCCAGTCGCCGCTCAGCCCGCCGACGATCCCGACCGCGGTGACCGCGCCACCGAGCGTCGCCGCGGCGCGCGCGGCGTTCAACCCCTTGCCGCCCGCCACCGCGAGCACGGCCACCGGCCGCTGGATGTCCCCGACGGTGAGGCGATCGAGCTCGTACAGCCGATCGACCGAGGGGTTCGCGGCCACGAAGATGAGCCGTCCGCGCGACGACCTTCCGTCGGTCATGGGCCCGCCCAGCGCGCCAATGCGTCGCGCGCTTCGGTCCGGGTGGGCTGGCCGTCCACCCCGCCGAGCTGGCGGGTCGACAGGGCGCCACAGACGGCTCCCAACGTCAGGCAGGCCTCGAGGTCGCGCCCGTCGAGCCACGCCCGGAGGAACCCGGCGTTGAACGAATCGCCCGCGCCGGTCGTATCGACCGGCTCGATCGGCATCGCCGGCACCCGGACGATGGGCGCACTGGCGCGACACGCAAGCGCGCCGGCGGCCCCGAGCTTCACCGCCACGATCGGGCCACCGTCCGACCGCCCGACGGCGCCGCGCTCGGCGAGGGCGACCACGGCCCGGTCGAGATCGTCGATGCCGGAGATCCGGCGGGCCTCGGCGGCGTTGGGCAGGAACACATCCGCAGTCCGGAGCATCTCGTCAACCGCGCCATCCCAGTGGCCGCTCGGGTCCCAGTTCGGATCGAACGACGTCGTCAGGCCTTGCTCGCGTGCCTCGCGGAACAGCGCCGCGAACCGTCCGCCGCCGGCCTGCTGGAGATAGAACGCGCCGACGTGGACATGTCTCGCCCGCTCCAGCAAGGCGCCCGGGATCGCCTCCGGGTCGAGGGCGCCGATCGTCCCCAGCGCGGTCAGCATCGCCCGGTCCGAGCCGCTCGTGAGGATGATCGTGGCACCGGTCGGCCGGTCGCGATCCACCGAGCAGGCCGAGACGTCGATGCCGCGCGCCGCCATCGCCTGGAGCATGAACCACCCGAACGGATCGTCGCCGACGATGCCGCAGAACGCGACCCTCAGGTCGAGACGGGCGGCTCCACACGCGAAGATCGCCGACGAGCTGCCGACCGTCATCCGGACCGAGCGCACGACCCGTTCGACCTCGCCGAACACCGGCACCGGGTCGGGATCGGCAACGAGGATGTCGGGGTTGATCTCGCCGACGACGAGGATGTCGAGATCGCGTTCCGCGGCCGACGGCACCGGTCAATCCTCGCGGAACCAGCCGTCGCCCGGCATCGGCGCCGACGCGATCCGGCCCGGTCGCCCGTGCCATGGCCGGCCGACGGCCTCGACGAGGGCGGCGAGGCGGGCCAGGCGCGCCCGGCCCTCGCCGGATAGGAAGGCGTCGCGCTCTGCCGGCGGCAGCGGCGCGGCAGCGGCCCACACCGACCGACCAACGAGGACGCCGCTCGCGCCCGCGGCGCAGGCGGTCGTGACCTGGGCCTCGAACGTGGCCTCGTCGACGCCGCCCGACAGGAGCACCCACGGCAGGGTCGACGCCTCGTCGAGCTCGGCGCAGGCGTCGCGCCAACGGCCCTGGTCCGTCACGGCGGCGTCGTACGGGAACTCCGCCTTCAGGACGTCCCCGCCGATCGGGGTCAGCCGTCGTGCCGTTTCGACGACGACGCGGCGACGCTCCTCGCCGGCCAGGGGCCGGCCGTCGACGACCGAGAAGGACAGCGCCTCCACGAAGAGCGCGAGGTCGGCGTCGCGGCAATCCGCGGCGACCGCTGACAGGAGGCGTTCCTGGTCGCCGGCGTTCGCCGCAGCGGGGTGGTAGTAGACGAGCAGCTTGGCGGCCGAGGCCCCCATCCGCTTGGCCTTCGCGACGCTCCAGCCGTCGAGGACGCGGCTGATCCGGGCGGTCGACGGGCCCGCGTACCCGGTCGCCTCGATCGCGACGAGTAGGCCGCTGCTCGCGGGCAGCGAGCCGTCCGCGATGCACTGGGCCGCGCCGATCTCGGGATCGAGCAGCGTCCCCGTGGCCTGGCTGCTCATGGCCCGGACGACGGCGCGCTTGAACGTGACCATCTCGTCGGCGGTGACCGCCCCAGGGTCCTCGGGCCGCAGCTCCTTGCGGAGGTTCTGGCGATGGTCGAGCGCGAGGACGGTGAACGTCCCGCGGGGGGAGGCACAAGCGTCCAGGCCGCGGCGGGCGCCGAGCGCGAACGGTCCGGACAGCGACGACCCGGCCATCACGCGCCGCCCAGCCGGAGGATCCGCCGGGCGTTCTCGCGGTAGACCTTGCGGAGGACGTCGTCCGGGAGGCCGATCCCATGGATCTGCCAGCGGCCCTGGCCCGGGACGGGATCG
>DASXTH010000080.1:0-1981 GCA_036505555.1 Candidatus Limnocylindrales bacterium
GGCCCGATCCTCGCGATGGTCTTCAACCCCAACGCGATCGCCGTGAGCGTGATCTTCCTCGTCATCGGCCTCCAGGTGCTGCTCTACCGGACCCGGTGGGGGCTCAGGACGCGGGCGGTCGGCGAGCATCCGAAGGCGGCCGACACGGTGGGGATCAACGTGATCCGCCTGCGCTACCTGAACGTCATCGTCGGCTGCGCGATCGCCGGCCTCGCCGGCGCGTACATCGTCATCGGATCGAACGGGGCGTTCCAGAACGAGATGTCGGCGGGCCGCGGATTCATCGCCCTCGCCGCTGTGATCTTCGGGCGGTGGACGCCGCTCGGGGCGTTCGGCGGGGCGCTCCTGTTCGGCGCGGCGAGCGGAATCCAGACCGTCATCAGCGTGGCCCGGCCGGAGGGCCAGCTCGGACAGGTCCTCGCCTCGATCCCGACCCAGTTCTACGCCGCGTTCCCGTACGTCCTCACGATCATCATCCTGGCCGGCGTCGTCGGCCGGTCGATCCCGCCGGCCGCGGACGGCATCCCGTACGAGAAGGAGGCCCGGGCCTGAGGCTGCCCGTCCGGTGACCGGCGACGAACGCGCCCGGGCCCGCGAGATGCTCGACCTGCAGGAGGGTCGTGGGACCGTTCCGGTCGCCGGCGACGACGCGATCGAGGCGATCCTCCGGACGAGCCGCCGGATCGCCGTCGTCGGAGCCTCGTCGAAGCCGTCGCGGCCGTCGTTCGGCGTGTTCCGCTACCTCGTCCACCACGGCTTCGACTGCGTGCCGGTCAACCCCCTCGAGCGCGACGTCCTCGGGATCCCGGCGTTCCGGACGCTCGCGGAGGCGGCCGCCGCGACAGGCCCGTTCGACATCGTCGACGTCTTCCGCCGTTCCGAGCTGTCTGTGCCTCACGCGCACGAGGCAGTGGCGACCGGCGCCCGGTGCCTGTGGCTCCAGCTCGGGGTCGTGAATTGGGAGGCGGCCCGGGTCGCCCACGAGGGCGGGCTGGCGGTCGTCATGGACCGCTGCACGGCGATCGAGCATCGCCGATTCCGGACGCGCCAGCCGGGTCGCCAGCCGGGTCGGTAGCCGGGTCGCCGGCGTCAGCCGATCGCGAAGCCGGCGAAGATCAGCCCGAACCCGACGATCGCGACGAGGCCCCACAACCGCGCTTCGCGGCGGGCCATGTCCATCGCGACCGACGCGCCGGTCGTCGACCGGTCGCGCACCCCGCCGCGCCAGGACTCGTACCGGGCGACGTTCGCCTCCTGGTCCTTCAGCGCCTGGTAGCGATTCCACGGCCCGCGGGCCCGGGAATAGCCGACGATCAGGAAAGCGATCCCGGCCGCCCAGAGGGCGAAGTTGACGGCGCCCACTAGCCCTTGCCGTCCTCGGCGGCGCGCTCCAGTCGCTCGCGAACGGCTGCCTGTGCCAGCGCCGCGTTCGCCTGGCCGCGGGTGGCCTTCATCACCTGGCCGACGAGGAATCCGACGGCCTGGGCCTTGCCGGCCCTGAAGTCGGCGGCCGCCTGGGGGTTCGCGGCGATCACCTCGTCGATGACCGACGAGAGCGCTCCCGCGTCCGAGATCTGCCGGAACCCGCGCGCCTCGACGAGCGCCGCGGCCGGCTCGCCGGTCGCGACGTGGAGGTGGAAGACCTCGCGCGCATTGGCCCGCGAGATGGTCCCCTCGACCACCTGTCGAACGAGGTGGGCGAGATCGGCCGGATCGACAGTCACCGGGTCGGGCGACGCGTTGCGCAGGCGGAGGTAGTCGCCGGTCACCCAGTTCGCGACGTGCTTCGGGTCGAGGCCACGGTCGGCGGCGAGGGTCGCCTCGAACAGGCGGGCCGCGTCCGGATCCGCGACGACGACCGCCGCGTCGTAGGCGCTCAGCCCGAGCGTACCCCGGTAGCGTGCCCGGCGCGCCGCCGGCAGCTCCGGCAGGGCCGACTGGATCCCGTCCAGCCAGGCCACGTCGATGTGGAGCGGCGGGA
>DASXTH010000081.1:0-9426 GCA_036505555.1 Candidatus Limnocylindrales bacterium
CCAGACCTGCTCAGGGTCGTAGCCTGGCAAGGTCCCTCGCGTGTAGATCGTGGTCTCGGCGTAGTCGGCCGGCACCTGGCGCATTGGGTCGGCGATCGTGAGCGCGAGGGAGACGCAGACGAGCGTCGACACGAGGAAGACGGGGAGCACGATGAACCGGCTCAGCCACAGTCGGGTCCGCCGCCGGATGCCGAGCCGCTCACGCCGGGCATCGGGCCACTCCGCGATGAGCGGGCGGATCCAGCCGCGCTCGCGTCGCATCCAGCGCCGGCCGGACTCGACGAGCGCCAGCCACGATCGCAGCATCGATCGATCGTCACCGCCCGGAAGCTCCCGCACGATCGCATCGATCTCGGCCGTGTCGGCGTCGCCGGTCGCGATCCAGGTCGGCGCCACCTCCGCCCACAGCTTGAGCGCCCGCTCGGCAGGTGTCGTCTCGGGCATCGCGGCCACCTCCTCGGCAGCGCGACGGGGGTCCAGGGTCCAGCCCGCCGCGATCGCCCGATAGACCTGTGGGACCGTTCCCTGCTGGTGTGCCCCGAGCCAGACCTCGGCCGCGGCGACCTCGTTCGACGAATCCGCGTTGCCGGTGTCCTCCTCCCAGCGACGCCTTCGACCCGCGTAGAACCACTGGAACACGTCCTGCGCCCGCCATCGATCGTGTTCGCCCACGATCACGGCGATGACCAGCCCTGCGCCGACCAGCACCGTCAGGCCGTACGCCGCGACCATCCCGACCTGCACGGCGGCGATCGCGACAGCCCCACCGAGGGCCAGCGGAATCAGCCGACCGATACGCGTATCGAACCGGGTGAAGTCGACATCGTGGGCGAACCCGTCGAGCGGTCCTTCCTCGCTCCGGCGCGTGAACGGGCTTGCCGTATCCGCCGCCCGCGGGACCCCGTTGGGCGAGTCGATGACTCAGGCTCCCAGCCGGCCAGGATCCGCGACTGGTGCCGGGTACCGCCGCTCGACATAGTCCTCGAGGATCCCGATGAACTCGTCCACGAGGCCCTCGCCGCGGAGCGTCCGGTCGAGCTTGCCGTCGATGAACACCGGCGCGACCGGGTCCTCGAACGTGCCCGGCAGCGAGATCCCGATGTCGGCGTGCTTGCTCTCCCCCGGCCCGTTGACGACGCAGCCCATGACCGCCACCCGCATCTCCTCGACGCCCGGCCGGGTCTCCTGCCACTCCGGCATCCGGGCCTTCAGGTGTGCCTGGATCTGCTGGGCCATCTCCTGGAAGAAGGTCGACGTCGTCCGGCCGCAACCCGGGCACGCCGAGACCTGCGGCAGGAACGAGCGGAGGCCCATCGACTGGAGGACCTGCTGGGCGATCTCGACCTCGCGCTCGCGGCCGGCGCCGGGCTCCGGAGTGAGCGAGACGCGGATCGTGTCGCCGATGCCCTCGTTGAGGAGGATCGCCAGGCCGGCCGTCGACGCGACGATCCCCTTGTCGCCCATCCCGGCCTCGGTCAGCCCGAGGTGGAGCGGGTAGTCGGAGCGCGCCGCGAGCAACCGGTAGACGTCGACGAGGTCGCGGACCTGCGACACCTTGGCCGAGATGATGATCCGGTCATGGCCGAGGCCGGTCTCCTCCGCGAGCTCCGCCGAGCGCATCGCCGACTCGATCATGGCCTCGATCATCACGTCGCGTGCATCGCGCGGCTCCGCAGCCGCCGCGTTTGCGTTCATCAGCTCGGTCAGGAGCTGCTGGTCGAGCGAGCCCCAGTTGACGCCGATCCGGACCGGCTTGTCGTTCTCGATCGCGACCCGGACGATCGTCGCGAAGTGCTCGTCGTGGCGCTTGGCCCCGACGTTGCCCGGGTTGATCCGGTACTTCGCGAGCTCCCTGGCCATCTCCGGGGACTCGACCAGGAGCTTGTGGCCGTTGTAGTGGAAGTCGCCGATCACCGGGACGTCGACGCCGAGGTTGTCGCGGAGCTTCCGCATCATGTCGGGGACCGCGGCGGCCGCCTGCTCGGTGTTGACCGTGACCCGCACGAGCTGCGAGCCGGCGTGGGCGAGCCGGGCGACCTGGATCGCGGTTGCATCGGGATCCGCGGTATCGGTGTTCGTCATCGACTGGACGACGATCGGATGGGCCGAGCCGACGAGCACACCGCCCACGTCGACGCTGACCGTGGACCTCCGCCGCGGTCGAAGGCCGTCAGGCGCGGCCATCATGTCCCTCCGGACAGGATGCGCAGGATGTCGAAGCCACTGACCCAGATCAGGAACGCGAACAGGAAGACGAAGCCGACCATGTAGGTCGCCTGCTCCGCGCGGAGACTGATCCGCGTTCCGAGGATCCGCTTCAGGACGATCATCAGCATCCGCCCGCCATCGAGCGGCGGGAACGGCAGGACGTTCACGAGGGCGAGGTTCGCCGACAGGATCGCCGCCACGTACAACGTCATCACGATTCCCTGGCCGAAGAACACGTCGGAGATCTGCCCCGCGATCCCGATCGGACCGGCGACTGGCGGTGGCGCAGTCGGGTTGGAGACGACCTGACCGGCCAGGTCGCCGAGCCCGCCGAGGATCACCCCGAACCAGCGCTGCGTCTCGTTCACCCCGATCCCGATTGCGGTGATCGGGTCGTGGCCGGTGTACGCGTCGTAGAAGTAGATCGTCGGGATGCCGATCCCGAGCGGGCCGACCGTCGGCGACAGCTGCTCGCGCGGACGGAGGGTGGCCTGCACCTGCTCTCGCCGCCCGTCCTTGCGGTCGACATCGAGGGTGACGGTCTGGCCGGCCTTGTTGCGCAGGACCACCGTGACATCGACGCCGTAGAAGTCGAACTGGGTGCCGTCGACCGCCCGGATCCCATCGCCTTCGTGCAGACCGGCGATCGCAGCCGGCGATCCACTGCTCGGCTCTTCGACGATCCGCGCGCCGATGTAGGGCGTCGCGAGCCAGGCGATGAGCGTGAAGATGACGACCGACAGGACGAGGTTCATCGCAACGCCCGCGACGAGGACGAGCAGCTTGACCGGTAGC
The DNA here is from genome assembly GCA_036505555.1 of Candidatus Limnocylindrales bacterium. GTDB lineage: Bacteria > Chloroflexota > Limnocylindria > Limnocylindrales > CSP1-4 > CF-46. The sequence goes on from DASXTH010000081.1 coordinate 3,004, forward strand.
CGGGCGCGGGCGAACGACCGCGGGTCGTCGTTCTCGTCGCCGTCCTCGCCTTCGAGCTTGACGAAGCCGCCGATCGGCAGCCAGTTCAGCGTGTACAGCGTCTCGCCGCGCCGGCGCAGGATCTTCGCTCTGGGCGGGAAGCCGATCCCGAACTCCAGGACGCGGATTCCGGCCAGGCGGGCCACCACGAAGTGGCCGAGCTCGTGGATGAGGACGAGGCTGCCGAGGACGACGAGGAACAGGACGATCGCGACGACGACGCCGAGCGGCCCGCTCATGCCGTGTCCTCGCGCCAGGTGCCCGCCCAGGCACGGACCTCGCGGTCCAGCTCGACGAGGCCCTCGACGTCGGGTCGCTGGTCCCGGCCCTCACCGAATGTCGCGATCGACGCGGCGAGCATTGCCGGGATCCCGCTGAACCCGAGGGTGCCGTCGAGGAACCGGGCGACCGCGACATCGTCAGCGGCGATCAGCGCGGTCGTTGCCCGCTGGCCGATCCGGCCCGCGTCCCGGGCGATCCGAAGCGCCGGAAAGCGCCCCGTGTCGGGAGCGCGGAAGTCGAGGTGGCCGACCGCGACGAGATCCACTGCGGCGGAGGGCGAGGGACGGCGGTCGGGATACGTCAGGGCGTACTGGATCGGGGTGCGCATATCCGGGGTGCCCAGCTGGGCCTTCAGCGAACCGTCCACGAAGCGGACCGCTGAGTGGACGACGCTCTGCGGATGGACGACGACCTCGATCGCGTCGTCGCCGACATCGTACAGCCAGCGTGCCTCCACGACCTCCAGGCCCTTGTTCGCGAGCGTCGCCGAGTCGATCGTGATCTTCGCGCCCATCGACCACGTCGGATGGCGCAGCGCCTGCTCCCGGGTGACCGTCGAGAGGTCGGCAGGCCCGTCGAGGAAGGGACCGCCGGACGCGGTCAGCACGAGCGACGCGATCCGGTTCATCTGCTCGCCGACGAGGCACTGCCAGATCGCGGAGTGCTCGGAGTCGATCGGCCGCAGCCAGGCCAGCGGGCTCCCGAACGGATCGCCGGGGTCCATCGCCGCGCGCTCCGCCGCGCGGGCACGGGCGAGCTCCATCACGAGATGCCCGCCGGCAACGAGCGTCTCCTTGTTCGCCGTCGCGACGACCTTGCCCGCCGCAAGGGCCGCGAGGACCGGCCGGAGGCTGACGATCCCGCCCGTGGCGACGACGACGACATCGACGTCGGGTTCGGTCGCCAGGCCGGCGAGGGCGTCCCCGGTGGCACCGAGCGTCGTCCGGGCGCTCGGGAAGCGGCGCGCCTGCTCATCGAGGAGCGCGCGGTTCGCGCCCGCGGCGAGCACGATGACCTCGAACGCGTCGGGGTGGGCGGCGAGGACGTCGAGCGTCTGCGTTCCGATCGAACCCGTGGAGCCGAGGACCGCGACCCGCTGTCGCTCCCCCACCTCAGCGGAACGCGGCGACGACATAGAGCACGAGCACCGGGGCCGCGAACAAGAACGAATCCACCCGATCGAGGACCCCGCCGTGGCCCGGGATCAGCGTCCCTGAGTCCTTCGCGCCCGCGGCCCGCTTCAACATCGACTCGGCGAGATCGCCGGCCTGGGCGGCCAGCGACACGAGCGGCCCGATGAGCGGGGCATCGAATGGCTGCCGCCCGAGCCCGAGGAGGACGATCGCGCTGACGATGGTCGCGGCGACGATCCCGCCGATCAGGCCCGCATAGGTCTTCGACGGCGAGATGTGGCTGAGGAACCGCCGGCGGCCGAACCGCTTCCCGATGAAGTAGGCGCCGGTGTCGTACGACCAGACCGCGAGGACGAGCAGGACGATCCAGCCGCGGCCACCGTCCAGCGCCGCGAGCGGCGCGCCATCGGGTGAAGCGGGCGCCTCGTGGCCGAGTCGCAGGACGAATGCCAGGAGCGACGCGTACAGCGCCCCGAAGATCGTGGCGAACCAGGTCGGCAGACCGTCGCGTGGATCGGTGCGGGTGAACGCGCCGACCGCGGCGAGGATCGTCCCGATCGCGACGAGAAGGACCCCGCTCGACTCGATCGCGGGCACGATCGCCGCGTCGAGCACGATCGCGACCGCGAACACGACGCCGAACCAGGCGAGGGACGGATAGCCGGCCGACGTCAGGAGAGTGAACACCTCGCGGGCCGCAAGCGCGGTCGCAATCGCGACGACCGCCACGATCCACGGTCCGCCGAGCAGCAGGGCAACGACGAGCGGCGGGATGAGGGTCGCCGCAGTCACGGCTCGCTGCCCGAGCCGTCCGGCGCCGGGCGGTGCGGTGCCGTTCAGCGTCCGAACCGGCGGGTCCGGCTGGCGAACTCGAGGAGCGCCGCGTCGAAGGCGTCCGCGCCGAAGTCGGGCCAGAGGACCTCGGTCGTGTACAGCTCGGCGTACGCCGCCTGCCAGATGAGGAAGTTCGACAGGCGCTGCTCGCCGCCCGTCCGGATCACGAGGTCCGGATCCGGGAGGCCCGCCGTGTAGAGCGCGTCGGCGATCGTGTTCTCGTCGATCGTATCGGCGCCGCGGCCGCTCGCGACGATCCGCCGCACGGCATCGACCAGCTCGGTCCGGCCGGCGTAGTTGAACGCCACGTTCAGGAGCAGCCGGTCGCCGCCGGCGGTCTCGGCCAGTGCCGCGGTGATCGAACGGCGGGTGTCGTCGGGCAGCTCGTCCATCCGGCCGAGGAGGCGGATCCGGACGCCCTGCTCGCGGAGCTCCGCGGTCTCGCTCCGGATCGCCTGCTCCAGGAGGGCGAAGAGGCCGCGGACCTCGTCGTCGGAACGGGCCCAGTTCTCGCGGCTGAATGCGTAGACCGTGACGACCGGCACACCCCGCCGAACGGCGTGACGGAGGAGCGTTCGGATCGCCTCGACGCCTGCGGCGTGGCCGTCGAGCTCGGCGAGGCCGCGCTGGCGGGCCCAGCGGCGGTTGCCGTCCATGATGATCGCGACGTGACGCGGCAGGTCGCTGTCGGGCAGGAGGTGGTCGACGTCCGGCGCGGACGCGGAGGCTGGACGGCCGGCGACCTCGGCGTCGGTCCGATGCGCCGTGGGCGGCGCGTCGGTCGGACGGGCGAGGGGCGTGCGGGCCACTAGACCTCCATGACCTCCTGCTCCTTCGTGGCCCCCAGGCGATCGACCTCCCCGATCCAGCGATCGGTCGTCTTCTGGAGGTGGTCGAGCTGGCGGTGGGACTCGTCGGCCCCGACGGTACCCTCGCGCTCTTCCTTCTTCAGGTCGTCGGCGGCGTCGCGGCGGAGATTGCGAATCTCGACGCGGGCCTCTTCCATCCGCTTGTGGACGCTCTTCACGAGGTCCTTGCGACGATCTTCGGTCAGCGGCGGGATGTTCAGTCGGACCACCGTGCCGTCGACGTTGGGCATGAGGCCGATGTCGCTCTTCTGGATCGCCTTCTCGATCGCACCGAGGACGCCGCGGTCCCAGGGCTGGATGACGATCTGATGCGCCTCCGGGACGCTGATCCCGGCGAGCTGGTTGAGCGGCGTCTGCGTGCCGTAGTAGTCGACCGTCAGGCGTTCGACGAGGGCCGTCGAGGCGCGGCCGGTCCGGAAGGCCTGGAAGTCGCGCTCCATGGCCTCGACCGCCCGGCTCATCTTGTGATCGGCGGACGCGAGGGTCTCGCTGCTCATCGGGTTCCTCCGAGGGCGCCAGCGGCGCCGGAGATCCGTGTCCCCACCGGCTCGCCGGCGGCGACACGGGTGATGTTGTCGGGCTGGTTCAGATCGAAGACCACGATCGGCAAGTCGTTCTCCATGCACAGAGAAACGGCCGCCGCGTCGAGGACCTTCAGCTGGTCGCGGAGCAGGTCCGCGTACTCGAGCTCAGCGTAGCGCTGTGCGTCCGGATGGGTCGCGGGATCCGCGTCGTACACGCCGTCGACCTTCGTCGCCTTCAGGAGGACCTCCGCGCCGATCTCGACAGCGCGCAGGGCGGCGGCCGTGTCGGTCGTGAAATACGGGTTGCCGGTGCCGGCAACGAACAGCGCGACGCGGCCCTTCTCGAGGTGGCGCACGGCGCGCCGCCGGATGTACGGCTCGGCGACCTCGTTCATCGCGATCGCGCTCATGACGCGTGTGGGGACGCCGGCCCGCTCGAGTGCATCCTGGAGCGCGAGCCCGTTCATGACGGTCGCGAGCATCCCGATGTAGTCGCCGGTCGCGCGGTCCATGCCGCTGGCGGCCGCGGCGAGACCGCGGAAGATGTTGCCTCCGCCGACGACGATGCCGACCTGGACGCCGAGGCGGTGGACCTCGGCGACCTGCCGCGCGATGAACGCGCAGAACGCGGGATCGACGCCGTACGAACGGCTGCCAAGCAGCGCCTCGCCGGACAGCTTGAGCAGGATCCGCTTGTAGCGGACGGGCTTCTGCCCCACCAGGGTCGTGTGGGCCGTTCCGAGGGCGTCGCTCACAGCTCCTCCCCGAGCGCGTAGCGAGTGAACCGGCGAACCCGGATGTTCTCGCCGATCGTCGCGATCTTTTCGGTGATCAGGTCGCGGACCGAGCGCTCCTCGTCGCGGAACGGCTGGTCATAAAGGCAGACCTGGGAATACCACTTGTTCAGCTGGCCCTCGACGATCTGGGGGCGGATCGCCTCGGGCTTCTTCTGGGTCGCAGGATCGCCGAGCAGCTCCTGGCGCTTCGCCTCGAGGACGTCCTCCGGGATCGACGCCGGGTCGACATAGAGCGGGGCCATCCCGGCGACCTGGACGGCGAGGTCGCGGACGAGCTTCTGGAAATCGTCTGTACGGGCGACGAAGTCGGTCTCGCAGTTGACCTCGATCAGCACGCCGACGCGGCCACCGGTGTGGATGTAGCTCGAGACGAGCCCCTCGCGGGCCTCCCGGCTCGACTTCTTCGCGGCTGCGGCGAGGCCCTTCTCGCGGAGGATGGCGACGGCCTTCGTGACGTCGCCCTCGCTCGCGACGAGCGCGTTCTTGCAGTCCATGAAGCCGGCTCCGGTCAGCTCCCGGAGCTCCTTGACCGCGGCCGCGGTGATCTCTGCCATGTGGTGGGTTCGCTCCTGTGTCGGTTGGCGGCGGACCTGGGGATCCGCGGGTGGGGCTCGGGGTCCGAGCGGCGATCGTGCCGCCGGATCGCTGTTGCTCGCGCGGCCGGCCGGCCGGCCGCGCGTTGATCAGCCGGCGGTCGCGGGCTCTTCCTTCTCGGCCGCCTCGCGGGCGAGCTCGGCAGCGATCTCCTCGGGGCTGGCCTCGGCGGCCGGCGCCACCTCAACGGGCGCCGCGGGGCGGGCGCCCGGCAGGAGCTCGTCCTCGTCGGCGTCCGGCTCGAACGAGAGTGCGGCACCGCCTGCCAGGGCGGCGACGAGCTCGTCGGAGGCAGTCTCGTCGTACTCGGGCTCGGCCGCCATCGCGACCTCGGGCTCGGGCTCGCTGGCGCGAGCGGCTCGCTCCTGCTGGCCCTCGATCGCCGCGTCGGCGATCAGCGTGCACAGGAGGCGGATCGAGCGGATCGCGTCGTCGTTGGCCGGAATGATGTGATCGATCTCGTCGGGGTCCACGTTGGTGTCGCCGGTGGCAACGACGGGGACCTCGAGCTTGTTCGCTTCGGTCACCGCGATCCGCTCACGATGCGGGTCGACGATGAAGACCGCGCCCGGGACGCGCTTCATCTTGCGCATGCCGCCGACGGTCAGGAGCAGCTTGTTCATCTCGTCGGTGAGCTTGGCCGCTTCCTTCTTCGTCATCCGCTCGAAGTCGCCGGCCTGCTGGCGGGCCTCGAGCTGCTCGAGCAGCGAGATCCGCTTCTTGATCGTGGTGAAGTTCGTCAGCATGCCGCCGAGCCAACGCTTGTTGACGTACGGCTGGCCGGCCCGGGTCGCCTCCTGGGCAATGGGCTCCTGGGCCTGCTTCTTCGTCCCCACGAAGAGGACGTACTCGCCGCGGGCGACGGTCTCGCGCACGAAGTCGAGCGACGACTCGAGATGCTTGACCGTCTGGGCAAGGTCGATGATGTGGATGCCGTTGCGCTCGGCAAAGATGAACGGCTTCATCTTCGGGTTCCAGCGCCGCGTCTGATGCCCGAAGTGGACACCGGCTTCGAGCAGCTGCCGCATGGAAACGTTCGGCACGGGGAGAGGCCTCCTGTCGGTCTGGTTCCTCCGCGAACCTCGTCGCCGGGTCTCCGGTCCCACGGCAACACGCTGCTTGCGCGCTCGGCGGGTCCGGCACCGTCCCGGTCGGAACGGTCCGCGTGTGATCTCCGTCGCGGTCGGCTGGAGCCGGCGGCGCGGGTGGTGAGCTGGTCCCGGCGGTCCCGGGGCCGCGCGGAGTGTAGCACGGGGTCCGTTTGGGGCCCGGCAAAACCCGCCGCCGACGCGGTCCGATGCCTGCCGCGAGAAGGGCGGGCGCCCGACCAGGCCAGATATTTGTCACGCCC
>DASXTH010000082.1:0-9204 GCA_036505555.1 Candidatus Limnocylindrales bacterium
GAGGCGACCGCCTGACCCCCGCTGTGCGGCGTCGTCGGTCACATTCGGGCAGGTTCGGGGGTCCCTGAGACGACCCCGAACCCACCGCACCGTTAGGACCGATGACCGACCAGGACTGGCTCGCCGAGCGTTTCGAGGCCAACCGCGCGCACCTGCGCCGGGTCGCCTTCCGGATGCTCGGCTCCCTCACCGAGGCGGACGACGCCGTCCAGGAGGCGTGGATCCGTCTCAGCCGTACCGACACTAGCGATGTCGACAACCTCCGGGCGTGGCTGACGACCGTCGTCGGGCGGGTCAGCCTGAACATGCTCCGGTCGCGCCGGACGCACCGCGAGGCCTCCCTCGACACCCACGTCCCGGATCTGATCGTCAGCCCGAGCGATCAGCTCGATCCCGAGCAGGAGGCCCTCCTGGGCGATTCGATCGGGCTGGCGATGCTGGTCGTGCTCGACTCGCTGGCGCCGGCCGAGCGGGTCGCCTTCGTCCTCCATGACGTCTTCGCAGTCCCGTTCGACACGATCGCCCCGATCGTCGGCCGCACGCCTGCGGCCGCGCGGCAGCTCGCGAGCCGCGCGCGACGCCGCGTCCAGGGGGCGCCAGTGCCCGACGCCGATCTCGACGACCAGTGGGCCGTTGCCGAGGCATTCCTCGCGGCGACGCGGGACGGCGACTTCGAGCGCCTCCTTGCGGTCCTCGACCCGGACGTTGTCGTCCGCTCCGACGGCGGGACCGCGCGGCCAAGCCTCGTATCGCTGGTTCGCGGTGCCCAGGCCGTGGCCGAGCAGGCGATGAGCTTCCGGAGGTTCGCCGACAGCTCGACCCGCGTCCTGGTGAATGGCGTCCCGGGTGGCGTCGCCTGGTCGCCCGACGGCAGTCCCTTCGCGGTGGTTGCCCTCACGGTCCGGAAGGGCCGAATCGTCCAGATCGATGTCCTCGCGGACCCAGACCGACTGCGGCGTCTGGATCTCGCGTTCGTCGCGGGCTGAGCGCCGTCCGTCGTCGGGGTCCCTGTCACGTCCGGGCGTCCCGACGGGTCCTCCGTGTGACACGAAACCCTGTACCACGGAGCACGAGATGAGCGAACACACTGCGCGTGCCGCGGGAGTCCCGACCGCGCGCCCGCCCCTGCAAGTCCGATTGTTCAGCCCGATCCTGAAGTTCCTGCTGGCCGCTCACGTCCCGCTCGGCTTCAACCGGCTCGTCACGATCCGCGGTCGCAAGACCGGGCTGCCGCGGACCGCGGGCCTCGCGGTCGTCACGATTGCCGGCCGGCGCTGGGTCTGGGCGCCGTGGGGCGATGTCCACTGGGTCCGTAACCTTCGCGCCGCCGGCAGGGCGACGGTCGATGACCGGGGCCGGACCTACGACGTCCGCGCGACGGAGCTCGATCCGGCGGAACGGGTCGCGTTCTTCCGCGACACCTTCGGACCGTTCGTGCGATCGATCCCGTTCGGCGTCTGGTTCATCCGCTTCGTCGACGGCGTCGATGTCCGCGACCCGATCGAGGCGGCAGCGGGCCGGGTGGTCTTCGAGCTCCGGCCGGTGCCCTGAAGTTGCGCGGTGGCGATGACTTCGGTGCCGCGGGATGGTCTGATACGCCGACGACCGAACCATGCGCGAAGGAGCCCGCCATGCGCCAGACGAACCTCGCCGACCTGTACGGCCTCGACCCGATCCCATGGTCGCGGGCGGTCGAGGCGCTCGAGTCGACCGATCGACCAAACGACACGAGCTTCCTCGCCACGACCCGCCCCGATGGAAGGCCACACCTGGCCGGGATCGGCGCCGTCTGGGACCGCGGCAAGGCCTACTTCGTCAGCGGCCCGGGAACCCGCAAGAGCCGGAATGTGGCCGAGCACCCCAACTGCTCGCTGGGAATGTCTCTCGCCGGGATCGACCTCGTCATCGAGGGCAAGGCCGAGCGGGTGACCGACCAGGAAACGCTGGAGCGCCTGGCGAAGCGATATGCCGAGGGCGGTTGGGCAGCGCGCGTCGAAGACGGCGCGTACACGTACGAATACAGCGCGCCCAGCGCGGGGCCGCCGCCGTGGTATCTCTACGAGCTTGCGCCGACGACCGTCTTTGGCGTCCTCGCGGCCGAGCCGGGCGGGGCGACCCGCTGGGACTTCGAGGACTGACGCCGAGCACGATCGGGTCGCTCAGCCGAACGTGAAGCAATAGGCCTCGACGCCCGCGTCGAGGAACTCGATCTCGCACCGCCGATCGTCGATCGATCCGGGCTGGCGGACCAGCTGGTACGTGCGCTGCCGGTCGACGGTCCCGCTGCCATCGGGACCGACATCGGTCCCGCCGGACTCCGTCACGACCTGGCCGTCGACCAAGACCCGGAAGCGGATCGATCCGCCCGGAGATGCCGGCCCCATCACGAGGTTCAGATCGCGGGCGTGGAACTGGAAGGCGATCCGGCCGCCCGCCTCGGTCAGCAGGGCGGCGTGCCCGGCGACCGTCCACGTGCCGTCCAGCGCCCAGGTGTTCAGCGGGAGACGGCCCGGCGCCGCGTACGCGTGCGGCTGATCGAGCCGGGCGACGTCGTCCTGGGCGAACCCGCTGCTCTGGCGGTAGCCGGTGTATGTCTCGGGTGATTGGAGCGTCCGCCAGTCGGCGGCGACTTCGAGCCCCACCGGCTCGACCTCCACCAGGTCCTGGCCGACCCCCTCCGCGCCGGCGTCCATGAGGAGCTGCTGGATGACCATCTCGGTCATCCCGTACTCGCCCTCGCCGAAATGGTGGAAGCGGATCCGGCCCTCGCCATCAGCGATGTAGACCGCGGGCCAGAAGTGGTTCGCGTAGGCCCGCCAAACACCGTAGTCGCTGTCGAGCGCGACCGGAACCTGCACCCCGAAGTCGCGGACGGCCGCGACGACGTTGTCGACGGTTCGCTCGAAGCCGAACTCCGGCGTATGGACGCCGACGATCGTCAGTCCCGCGTCCGCGTACTTCGCGGCCCAGGCCCGGACATACGGCAGCGTCCGGAGCCAGTTGACGCAGGTGTACGTCCAGAAGTCCACGAGGACCACCCGCCCGCGGAGGCCCTCGGGCGTCAGCGGCTCGGAGTTGAGCCACCCGGTTGCCCCGCTGAACGGGGCAAGGCGCCCCTCCACCGGCAACTCGACCGGGTCGCCGGCAAGGCGATGGGCGATGGACCGGATGAGCCCCGGCCGCGCGGTGATTCCCTGCGACATGGCGGTCCTCCCGTTCCTGGCCGCGGCGGTCATGAGCGGCCTTCGTCCATGATCGATCGTTCGGCCTGGGAAGTCGACCACGATATCCCTCTTGCATCTCGGGTCAATATACGTATACTCCTACGCATGGTTCCGTCACCACCAGGGAGATACGATGTCCACGTGCCGAACAAGACGATCTACGTCTCAGAGGGAGACCTTCCGATCTTCCAGCGAGCCCAGGAGCTCGCCGGCGACAACCTCTCGGCTGCGATCGCCGCTTCCCTCCGTCGCTATGTCGACGTGGAGGAGGGACGGCGCGAAGGGTTCGACGAGATCACCGTTCGCGTCGGGTTCGGCAAGGCCCGCCGGAAGGTCCGCTTCACCGGCATCTTCCTCGGGGAATGGGCCAACACCTCGTCCAGCCGTGTCGAAACCTACCGGGTCTATCGAAGCCGCAAGGGCAAGTTCGTCGTCCACGTCGAGCGGACGCCGGACTGGACGATGGTCGGCGAGGACGGCAAGCCGGCCGGCTGGCGCGGCTATCTCGGCATCGGCAACGTCAGCTACGGGTCGACGCCCGGCGAGTCGACCCTGGAGGTCATCGACACCCTCGACGAGCTCCGCGACAAGATCCCCCCGCAGCTCTACGACATGGTCGCCCACTCCGCGCAGCAGCCGGCCGTCGAGGACCTCGACATCTGATCCCCGCCCGGGCGGCTGGGTCCTCCCGGGAGGTGCGGCGTGACCGCCATCGACACCCGAGCGGCGATCCGTGCGCGCGGCCTGCGCAAGGCGTACGGCAGCCATGTCGTCCTCGACGGCATCGACCTCGACGTCGCTGAAGGGACCGTCTACGCGCTGCTCGGCCCGAACGGCGCGGGCAAGACGACGACGATCCAGATCCTGTCCACGCTCATCTCCGCCGACGGCGGCAGCGTCGAGATCGCCGGCCACGACCTGGTCCGCGAGGCTGACGCGGTTCGCGCCCAGATCGGCGTCACGGGCCAGTTCTCCGCGGTCGACGGCCTGTTCAGCGGGGAGGAGAACCTCCAGCTGATGGCCGATCTCCGCCACTTCGGCAAGGCCGACGCACGGCGGCGCGTCGCCGAGCTCCTCGACCGGTTCGACCTCGCGGACGCGGCGAAGAAGCCCGTCGCGACCTACTCCGGTGGGATGCGCCGCCGGCTCGACCTCGCGATGACCCTGATCGGCGACCCGCGGATCATCTTCCTCGACGAGCCGACGGCCGGGCTCGACCCGCGCAGCCGGCGCGTGATGTGGGCGACGATCCGCGAGCTCGTCGCGGGCGGCGTCACGATCCTGCTGAGTACGCAGTATCTGGAGGAGGCGGACCGCCTCGCCCATCGGATCGGCGTCCTCGACCATGGCCGGCTCGTCGCCGAGGGCTCACCGGCCGAGCTCAAGCGACTCGTGCCCGGTGGCCATGTCCGGCTCGCGTTCGACAACGCGGCCGAGCTGGATCGCGCGGCGGTGGCGCTCGAGGGCGGGACCCGCGACGACGAGGCGCTCAGCCTCCAGGTCCCGAGCGACGGCGGGGTGCGGTCCCTCCGCGCCCTTCTCGACCGGCTTGATGCCGCGGCGATCGACGTCACGGCGCTCTCGGTCGAGACCCCCGATCTCGATGACGTCTTCCTGTCGCTGACCGGCGACGACGAACCCGCAGAGGTGGTGCTCCGATGACTGCGTCCCCAATGGTGCTCGCCGATTCGGCGACGATGCTCCGACGCAACCTGCGCCGGATGCGTCGCTACCCGTCGCTCACCTTCTTCATCGCCGTGATCCCCGTCATCATCCTGCTCCTCTTCGTGTTCGTCTTCGGCGGCACGCTCGGCGCGGGTCTCGGCGGGGGCCTTACCGGCGGCCGGACCGAATACGCGGCTTACGTGATGCCGGGGATCCTTCTGATCACCGTCGCCGGCGCGGCGCAGGGGACGGCGATCTCGGTCGCGATGGACATGACGGGCGGGATCATCGCCCGCTTCCGGACCATGGCGATCAGCCGGACCTCGGTGCTCGCCGGGCACGTCATCGGGAGCGTCATCCAGACCCTGATCGCGGTCGCGATCGTCTTCGTCGTCGGGCTTCTCGTCGGGTTCCGCCCAACGACCGGCCCGCTCGAGTGGCTCGCGGCCCTCGGGCTCCTCACGCTCACCGCGTTCGCGGTCACGTGGCTGTCGGTGGGGCTCGGCCTGGCGCCGCGAAGCGTCGAGACCGCCAGCAACCTGCCGATGTTCCTCGTCCTCATGCCGTTCCTGAGCAGCGGCTTCGTGCCGACCGCATCCCTGCCCGACGGCCTCCGCTGGGTGGCCGAGAACCAGCCGTTCACGCCGATCATCGAGACGCTTCGGGGGCTCCTCCTCGGGACGCCGATCGGCAACAGCGGCGCCCTGGCGATCGGTTGGTGCGTCGCGATCTCGCTGCTGGGCTACCTCTGGTCGCGGCGGCTGTACGAGCGCCCGCCGGCACCGACCGTCTGAGCCGCCGGCGGGCGCGAGGCGACCGGGGTCAGTGCCTGCACGCAACGTTCTCAAGTACTGCCATGCGCGATCGATCGGGTCGGTGCGCCCGCGTCGAACGCGGGCAACCATGCACCCACCAAACCCGACCCCTGATGGCTCCGCGGACAGCGGGCGGGAATGACCCGGCGATCCGAGCCGACGTCGTCTGGACCGCGTCGTGCCTCCTGATCGGGATCGTCCGGTCGAATAGACGGCTCGTCGACCTCGGTCGGCGAGCCGTCGCCACTCAGGCCGGCGCAGACTCGGGAGTCCCGGCGCCGCGTGCCCGTCGGCACGGTCGAACAGGGCCGATCGTCACCTGCATCGGACCGCCGCGGGCCTGCAGCATCGCGCCATGGATGCACAGCCGCAGGGTGACCTGCACCTCCCCGACCCCATCGATTCGGCCCTCTCCCGGCGCGGGTTCCTCCGCGGCGCCGCCCTGACCGGGGGCGGACTGCTCGCGGCCGGACTCGCGGCCTGCGCACCTGCCACGGCGGCGCGGACCTGGACCTATCCGCCGGCCGGCGCTGCGGCCGGCGCCTCCGCCAGCCCGTTGCCCGACGCAAGTGGCGCCTGCCCCGTGCCCGCGCCGAGCGCATTGGCTGCGGCGCCGTCGGCGATGCCCGGCATGTCGGCGATGCCCGTGGCCTCGGGTGGTCCGACACCCGCCGGCTGGACCGAGCACGACCTCATCGCCCGGACCAACGTCCGGCGCTACATCGGCAACCTCGCCCCGGCCCTCAAGGACGTCTACGGCGATGCGGCCTTCGCCAAGCTCGTCGATATCCTCGGCGCCGCCGACGGCTACCCGGAGCTGAAGGCGAAGCCGTCGTTCGCGCAGGTGCCGCAGCTCGTCCTCAACGACGTCCTGAAGCCGCTGACGCCGAAGATCGAGGGTGGCGTCAAGGTCTTCACGCTGACGATCGACGAGATCAACCAGTCGATCGACGAGCTGAAGCCGCCCGTCTCGGCGCTCGGGTACAACGGGCAGTGGCCCGGCCCGACGATCCGGGTGACCCAGGGCGACCGCGTCCGGGTCGTGGTCACCAACAACCTCCACGAGACGACCGGCGTCCACTTCCATGGCGTCCTGTTCGACGACTTCTTTCAGGACGGCGTCCCATTCGTCACCCAGAAGCCGATCGTGCCCGGCGAGACCTACACGTACGAGTTCACCGCGAACAACGCCGGCTCACTCATGTACCACTCGCACCACAACGCAACCGATCAGGTCGGGCGCGGGCTTCTGGGCGCCTTCCTCGTCGAGCCGAAGCTCGACGCCGTGCAGGCCGACCGCGACTACGTCTGGATCTCGAACGACTCGCTCGGCGGGTTCACGATCAACGGTCACGGCTTCCCGGCAGTCGTCCCGGTGCTTGCCGCCTCCGGCGAAACGGTCCGGATCCGGTTCATGAACGAGGGAATCATGATGCACCCGTGGCACCTCCACGGGTACGTGATGAAGGTCATCGAGCGCGATGGGCGGCCGCTGGGCACGGCGGCGTTCGAGTGCGACACGCTCGGGGTCAACCCGGGCGAGCGCTACGACGTGCTGATCAAGGCCGATCGGCCCGGCGTGTGGGCGTTCCACTGCCACATCCTTCCGCACGTGGAGGGCGCGTCCGGGATGTTCGGGATGGTCAGCACACTGATCGTCGTGCCGAAGAAGGCCCACGTCGACGCGATCGTCAACGCGCTGATCAGCTAGCCAGCCTGCACCCCGCGCCCAGCAGGCGCGGCCTCGCGACGAGCGCGTGGGCATTCGCGCACGGATCGTCACGGGATGAAGATTGGTGCGACCACTCGCGCACGGCTGTGAGCGTTCCGCGCTCCAGAGGCGCGCCGACGGGACGGACTGGCTGTCGCGTGGTCAGTCCGCGCGACTGAAGTCCATGAGCCAGTTCGTTTCCCACGTCGTCCCGCCGTCCTCGCTGAACGCCTGCTCCCAGCGCGGCGACGGCGTGTCGGTTCGAGTCCACAGGAAGCGGACGACGATCGGGCGGCCCTCGAACGTGTCCTCCGCCTGGAACCGCCCGACCCCGTCCTCGAACCGGCCGACGACCGGGACGTCGAGCACGCCGGGCCGGCGACCGTCGAGCCACCAGATCGACCAGAGCCCGGTCTCGGGATCGAAGCTCCGCAGACTCACCGCCCGGTAGGCGCCGGCCGGCAGGTCCAGCCAGTTGTCGTCGACGTTGGCGGCGCCGTCCATGAGCGGCCAGAACTGGCTCGTCCCTTCGAACTCCTGCCACTCGTGGCTGCCGACAAGCCGCTCGATGAGACGGCGGTGGTGGACGCGCCACGAGCCGTAGATGAACGTCCAGTCGTCGAGCCCGGCGACGGTCTGCGCAGTCATGTGGGTGCCTCCGGTCGGAACGCCCGCCGAGAACCGACGGGCTGACCCCGTTGTACCGCCGGGATCGGTCAGGGCGTGTCAGCAATCGGCGCCGAACCGGCCGGCTCATGGCCATTGAGCCGGGTATCGAGTCGATCCGCCGCCGGCAGGACGTAGCGGCTCGCGACGAGGGCCGCGAACGACACGGCGATCGACACGATCCCCACGACGGCAACGGCGCCGGCGACGAGGATCGCGCCGAGCACGAGCCCCAGGCCGCCGATCCGGATCGGATGGGCGAGGACCAGGAGCGCCGCGAGCCGGATCCGATCGACGACCGGCCGACCCGCTCGCGCCGGGTCGACGACGATCGGCCACGCCGTCCAGGCAAACAGCCACAGCACCACCAGGCCCCAGCCGGCGAGGGTCGCTACGGCCCAGCCGAGCGGCGAGGATCCCGCCAGCCCGAGCACGAGGTTCGTCGCCAGCACCACCGCGGCGCCGACGATCCCGGCCCCCAGCGCCAGCGTCTGGCCAACGGTCGTCCGCCAGGCGTCGATCGCGTCCCAGAACGACACGGACCCGCCCCGCGCGATCCGCGTCGTGATCCGGAAGATCCCCGATGTCGGGAGCGCGAGCACGGGCAGGAGGAGGATGCCGGCCGGCGCGATGATCACGGCGATCAGGATCACGAGCGCGACGACCGACCACAGAATATTGGCCGGCAGCAGCCGCCACGAGTGGTAGTAGAAGTCACGCGCGGCGCCGCCGACGGCCGACCGGATCGACGGCGCCGGCGAGAGCTCCGGAGCGACCGGCTCAGCCCTTGACGCCACTGGCCGCGATCCCCTCGACGAAGTAGCGCTGGAAGAACATGTACAGGACGAGGATCGGGGCCGTCGCGAGCACGACCGTGGCCATCAGCGGCGGCCAGTTCGTACCGAAGCCGCCGACGAGCCGGAATTCGGTGAGGCCGAGCGGCAGCGTCCACAGGTTCTGGTCCCGGATGAGCACGAATGGCCAGAAGAAGCCGTTCCAGGTGCCTTGGAACTGCAGGATCGTCACCGCCGCGATGGCTGGGGTCGCCAGGGGCAGCATGACCCGCAGGAACGTCGTCCAGTGCCCGGCGCCGTCCATCCGCGCCGCCTCCTCGAGGTCCTTC
>DASXTH010000083.1:0-7096 GCA_036505555.1 Candidatus Limnocylindrales bacterium
TGAGCGTCGTCTGAGCCGATGGCTGCCCCATCCGTCTCGATCCCGGTCACCCGCAGCATCGGCGGGCGGACTCGTGCGCACGTCGATCGCGCCGGCCAGCTCGTCGAGGTCTGGCTGCGGACGCACACGCTCCTCGTGTACCTGTTCCTCTACCTGCCGATCGTGGTCGTCGTCGTATTCAGCTTCAACGGCACGGAGCGACGCGTGACGAACTGGGCGGGGCTGAGCCTCCGCTGGTACGAGTTCGTCCTCGGGGACGAGACGATCCAGGGATTCCTCATGAACAGCCTGATCGTGGGAACGGCGACCGCGGTGATCTCGACGATCGTCGGAACGATGGCGGCACTCGGGCTCCAGCGCACCCCGAAATGGTTCCGCCTGCCCTTCGACGCCCTGACCTACGTCAGCATCATCGTCCCGGAGCTCGTGATCGCCCTGGCATCGCTCGTGTTCTTCGCCAGCACGATCGGCCCGGACGGCATCCTGACCAACGCGACCGGGATCAAGATCGGATTCGGGTTCCACACGATCGTCGGCGCGCTGTCGCTGTTCAACATCAGCCTCGTCCTGCTGTTGGTTCGGGCCCGGATGTCCGGAATGGACCGGACCCACGTCGAGGCCAGCTACGACCTGTACGGGACGCCGTGGCGGACCTTCTGGCAGATCACGTTCCCCCAGCTTCTCCCGGCGATCGTCGCCGGGTTCCTCCTGTCGTTCACGTTCGCCTTCGACGACTACCTCATCACGACGTTCGTCAACGGCCAGGGCACCTCGACGATCCCGCTCTACGTGTTCGGCGAAATCCGGCGCGGCGTGACGCCGGCAACGAACGCGGTCGCAGCGATCATGTTGCTGATCACGCTCTCGATCCTCCTGGGCGGCCAGCTCCTGACCCGGCGCCGCGGCAGCGGCGGCCGCGACACGTCGGTCGCGGGGATGATCGCCGAGCAGGGCGCGTGACCGAGGAGCCAGCCGGCCCGACATTTCCCGTCGACAACGTCGATTCGTGGCGCGGGCCAACGGCCTCGCAGGCAGCCGGACTCACGCTCGCCGCGGCGCGCGCGATCATCGCCGCGGTCCAGGCCGAAGCACGGGTCATGGGCATCGCGATGTCATGCGCGGTCGTCGACTCGGGCGATCAGCTCGTCGCGTTCGAGCGGATGGACGGCGCCGATCTCGTCGGGATCACGCTCGCCCGGGACAAGGCGTTCACCGCCCTCGTGAACCGGATGCCGACCGCGGACCTCCCGCCGATCGTCCAGCCGGGCACCGAGTTCTTCGGCTACCACACGGTCGCGGGCGGCCGGACGATCATCTTCGCCGGCGGGCTGCAGCTGGAGCGGGACGGCGTCCTGGTCGGCGCGGTTGGGGTCAGCGGTGGCGACAGTGCTCAGGACCAGCGTGCGGCCGAGGCCGGCGCCCGATCGTTCACGGGCGCCTAGCCTCCGGTTCTCCGGGTCAGATCGCTGCTGCCTCGGGGCGCGGGTCGCTCGACATGATCGCGAAGCCGCCGAACGCGACCGGGCCCTCGATGACGAGCTTCGGGGCCAGCGGGTTGGCCGCCACGTCCGCCCCATCGATTCCGCGGGCGTCGCCGGCGCCACCGATCCCGCTGATGTGGGTCTCGACGATCCAGCCGTCCGGCACGAGGATCGACGCGCCGCCGAAGACCGCGGTCGTCCGCAAGTAGGCGCCGTCCGGGGCGAGCGTCGCCCCACGGAGGTCGATCGTCCCGCCGCCGAACCAGCACTCGACCGAGCCACCGCGGAACGCGGCAGCGGTGCTGGCGAACTCGAGCGGCCCGAAGATCGCCCGGAGCTCGATCGAGTCAGCATCCGGGTCCGACGCGGGTGGAGCGTCACGCTTCCGTTGCATCGCGACCGACGCGGCGACCGCCATCGTCGCGAACCAGCCAAGCAGCAGGACTCCGAAGAGCCTCCCGACCATCTTCATCAATCGTCTCCGTCGAGCGGGTTTTCGTGTCCGACAAGGATCGCCGATTCGCGTCGCGAAGGGGCAGTGCCGGACGGCCCATGAGCGAGCGCGGAGCCGGGGGCCCTCAGTCGTGGATCGTGGCGACCGCCGCGGCGAGCTCGTCTGCGCGGGCCACGAGCGGTTCCGTGAGCGGCGCCACCACGCCACCGACGACCTCCGGGTCGGCGCCGATCGCCGCGGCCTCGACATCGCCGGTCGCGCGCGCGACGAGCCGGAGCAGCCGCTCGACCTCGCGCGGCGCGCCCTTCGTGGCCTGTACCGCCTTCTCGACCTGGATCGTGTGCTGGCGGAGGTGCGACTCGAACCGCCCGAGGCGGAACCGGTTCGTGTGCTGACCGTCCCAGAACGGCGACGTCCAGTCGAGCTCGTCGTCCGGGGTCCCGCCGAGCCGCTCGATGATGCGGTCGCGGACCGTCCGGTGGAACACGCGGATCTCGACGAGTGGACCCGCGAGCGCTGCGTGCCACGGATCCTCCTCGACCTCGGCGAGCGCGAGCCAGGCCTCGTCCGACGCGATCCGCTTCGGCTCGGCGACGCCCGCCCGGCGCTGCTCGAGCCCGTTCCGGATCGTCGCGAGAAAGCCCAGCTCGGCCTCGATCAGGTGATCCAGGATCGTCCGGAGCGGCCACTCGCCCTCCTGCGGCTCGACATCGACGACGTCGTCGGCCCGGTCCGCGACCGACCAGAGCTCACGCCACGCGACGAGATACCGGCCGAGGATCCGCTGGGCGCGCGTCCGAGACCCACCCGCTCCGGCGGCGGACCGATGAGCGGCGAGCTCGATCGCGGCGTCGCCGATCTCCTCGGCCGTCCGCAGGATCCCGAAGCGGACACCCTCCTCGTCGTAGGCCTCCCAGGCCCAGAACGCCTCGAGCGCGCGATCGTCGATCGCGCGGAGTCGTCGATCGAAGGCGTCGACCGCGGCCGTGAAGCGTTCGAGCGCCGATGCGGCCGCGGGGGCGGTGGTCACGCGGCAGGGACGGGCTCCGGCGCCTTCATCCCGGCCTCGGATGCCAGGAGCGCGGCCTTGTCGGTCCGCTCCCATGGAAGGTCCAGATCGGGCCGGCCGAAGTGGCCGTAGGAGGCGGTCTGGCGGTAGATCGGCCGGCGCAGGTCGAGGGCCGCGATGATCGACGCTGGGCGGAGGTCGAAGTGACGCTCGACGAGCCGCTGGATGTCCGCGTCGTCGATCCGGCCGGTCCCGAACGACTCGACCGAGAACGAGATGGGCCGGGCGATCCCGATGCCGTACGCGATCTCGACCTCGAACCGGTCGGCGAGGCCCGCGGCGACGACGTTCTTGGCGACCCACCGCGCCGCATACGCCGCGGAGCGGTCGACCTTCGTCGGATCCTTGCCCGAAAATGCCCCACCACCGTGGCGGGCCATCCCGCCGTAGCTGTCGACGATGATCTTGCGACCCGTGAGGCCGGCGTCGCCCATCGGGCCGCCGGTGACGAATCGACCAGTCGGGTTGACGTGCATGACCGGATCGGTGTCGCGGAGGTCCGCGGGGATCGTTGGCAGGATGACGGTCTCGACGATCTCGTTGCGGAGCCGTTCAGCACGGACGTCGGGGTCGTGCTGGGCGGAGACGACGACCGTCCGGACCCGGACCGGGACCCCACGCTCGTACTCGACGGTGACCTGGGTCTTGCCGTCCGGGCGGAGGTACGGCAGCTGGCCCGACTTGCGGACCTCGGCGAGGCGGCGCGCCATCCGGTGGGCGAGGGCGATCGGGAGCGGCATGAGCTCCGGTGTCTCGCGGCAGGCGAAGCCGAACATCATCCCCTGGTCGCCGGCGCCGAGCTCGTTGGCCGCCGCGTCGGCGCGGACCTCGAGGGCTGCGTTGACGCCCTGGGCGATGTCGGGCGACTGGCCCTTGACGGACACGAGGGTCCCGCAGGTCTGGTAGTCGAAGCCGTACTCGGCCTTCGTGTAGCCGATGTCGCGGACCGTGTCGCGGACGATCGTCTGGAAGTCGATGTAGGTCGCCGTCGTGATCTCGCCGAGGACCAGGACCAGGCCTGTGGTGGTCGCCGTCTCACAGGCGACCCGGGCGTTCGGATCGTCGCGGATGATCGCGTCCAGGATCGCGTCGGAGATCTGGTCGCACATCTTGTCCGGGTGGCCCTCGGTCACCGATTCGGACGTGAACAGGTACTGCGACGCGTCGACGATGCTCATCAAACCCTCAACTTGGTTGCGCGTCAGGGTATCACCGGATCACTCCGCCACCGCCCGTCTAGACTCCGCGGGTGACCCTCGACGTCGCACCGACCGCCGCGTCCGACCCCGCCGCGCTCGACGCGGCCGATCCCCTCGCAGGCTTCCGACGGCGGTTCGTCATCCCGGACCCGGACCTCGTCTACCTCGACGGGAACTCGCTGGGCCGACCGCCGCTCCGGGCGATCGAGCGACTCGCGAAGGTCGCTACCGAAGAATGGGCGGGGGATCTCATCCGCGGCTGGGACCACTGGCTCGATGCCCCGCGCCGGGTCGGCGATCTGCTCGGGACGGGGCTGCTCGGCGCCGCGCCCGACGAGGTCGCGATCTGCGACTCGACGACCGTCGACTTCTACCGGCTCGCAAGCGCGGCGCTCGACGCCCGTCCCGGCCGCCGCTTCATCGTGACAGACCGGGCCAACTTCCCGACCGACCGCTACGTGCTGGAGGGGCTCGCCCGCGACCGCGACCGCGAGATCGCCTGGCTCGATCCGGACCCGATCGAAGGCCCCTCTGTTGCCGACGTCGCGGCGGCGCTCGACGCACACCCGAGCGATGTCGCGCTCGTCACCCTCACCCACGTCAACTACCGCTCCGCCGCGATCGCCGACCTGCCCGCGATCACGGCGCTCGCCCACGACGCTGGTGCGCTCGTTCTGTGGGACCTGTCTCATTCGGCTGGGTCCGTGCCGGTCGGACTGCGTGAGCACGATGTGGATCTCGCGGTCGGCTGTACGTACAAGTACCTGAACGGCGGACCGGGAGCGCCTGCCTACCTCTTCATCCGGTCGGACCTCCAGGCCGAGCTGCGCAACCCGATCCAGGGCTGGTTCGGGCAGGCTGACCAGTTCGAGATGAGTCAGGGCTTTCGACCGACGCCGGGGATCGGCGGCTGGCTGACCGGGACACCGGGGGTGCTCGGGCTCGCGGCGGCCGAGGAAGGAATCCGCGTCTCGGTCGAGGCGGGCATCGACGCAATCCGGGCGAAGGGGATCGCCCTGACCGAGTACGCGATCGCGCTGCACGACTCGCGACTCGCCCCACTCGGGTTCACGCTCGGCAGCCCGCGCGATGCCGCGCGGCGCGGCTCGCATGTCAGTGTCCGCCGGGCGGACGCCCGCGAGCTCACGCGGGCGATGATCGCGGCGGGCGTGATCCCGGACTTCCGCGCTCCGGATTCGATCCGGCTGGGGCTGTCGCCGCTGACGACGAGCTTCGCCGACGTCGCCCGCGGGATCGCGGTCCTCGCCGAGCTGGCGGAACGGTCGAGCGCCCGGCCGGCCGGCTGACCGACCCGAGCCCATGGCGGATCCGAGCGCGACCGGCCCCTTCGAGGTTCCCGTCGGGCGGCTTCCCGACGGCCGCGGCCAGCGGCGCCGGGCCGCGCTCGGAATCCTGACGATCGTGGCCGTGCTGGGCAGTGCGATCGGGCTCGCCCGGCTTGCCGATCAGCCGGCGGCGCTGCCATCGCCGTCGCGCGTGGCGGCCGCCCCGTCGGCCGCATCGGCCGCGCCCTCACTTCGTCCGGTGACGCCACGCGTGGAGCGTCTCCTCGACGCCCCGAACCGGGCGCTTGCCGGCGCGCCGAGCGTCCACCTGGTCGAGCAGCACGGGACCGATCTGCGGGTCGTGGATTGGACGCCGGGCGCGAGCCTGGTCGTCGCAAGCACGATCCAGAGGGCCTTCGCCGCGGATCCGGCGGCCGTGCCGATCATCGCGCCGGGCGAGGACCGGGTCGCGCTCGTGTCCGACAGCGGAGATGGCGGCGCGCGAGGCGGTCGTGCCCGGATCGTCGATGGCGACGGCACGGTGATCTGGAGCAGCGCGGACATCGCCGCGCGATCCGGCGCGCTCTGGTCCAGCGACGGCAACCTCACCGTCCTGGCGGGGATGGGCCGGACGTGGCATCTCGTCTCGGTCGGCGACGGCAAGGCCAGGGATCGCCCCGTCACGCTGCCGTTTGACGTCTTCCTGCCCCAACCTCTGCCGCCGGGCTGGCTGACGTTTCCCGGCGAGGATCCCCGGACCGTGCCGCTCGGCTTCTCGGGCGACGGCCGCTGGACCTACGGCGGGACGGTCTCGCCACGGCTCGGGAGCCTGCTCTCCTCGTTCCGCGTGGCGATCGACGGCTCGACCGTCGAGGCGGTTCGCGATCTCGGGGTCGGGCGACCGGACGGGCTCGCTCCCGAGCCCGGCACCGTCGGCGGCCACATCGTCGATCCGGTCAACGGACGGATTGCGACGACACGGCTCGATCCGGACACGACCGGGCGGCCGCCAACGCTCGAGATCCGCAACCCCGATGCCGGCCTCGCCTTCGTGGTCGACCAGACGACCCTGCTCGGATTCGACTGGGACGGCTCGGGCGGTCTGGTCGTCCTGACTGCCGACGCTCCCCTGTTCCCCGACCGCGTCGTGCTCGACTTGCGCGACCCGAACGGTGACCCCGGCGGCCCGCTCATCGAAACAGGTTCGGTCGCGAGTGCCGGCCTGATCGGCGTCCGGGACGGATACGCCGTCCTCGTCGTGTCGGCGTACCGACCCGATCCGGCGTCCCAGCTGGTCATCGTGGACCTCGCCGATCCGACCCGGATCGCGGCGGTCCGGCTCCATGACGAGCTGGGTAACACGATCCTCGGGGCGACGGTGCGATCGTTGCGCCGCATCGGCACGGCCGGCAGCTAGGCGCGGGCACCTGCCTGGTCGAGGAACTTGACCTCGATTGGCTCGATCAGGTCGGCCGGTGTGAAGCCGAAGATCTGGCCATAGAACGACAGCTCCGCCTCGAACGAGCGGATGATGTTCGCCGCGCTCCGGAAGCCGTGGTCCTCGCCGGGGAACAGCAGGTAGGCGTGCGGGAGGTGGCGCTCCCAGA
>DASXTH010000084.1:0-4167 GCA_036505555.1 Candidatus Limnocylindrales bacterium
AGGGTCTCGCGGAGTACGCGCTGATCCTCGCCCTCATCGCGATCGTCGCGATCATCGCCCTCATCTTCCTGGGCGGCCAGGTCAGCACCATCCTCAGCACGGTTGGCGGCTCGGTCTGACCGGGTTCCGCCACCACGACGACGACCGCCGGTTCACCCGGCGGTCGTTTCGATTCGGGCGTGTCCAGACGCACCACAACCGGCCATCCGTCTTATTGACACCTCCGGGGCCGGACCGTAGGGTGGCGATTGCCTCCGGCGGCGCCGGGGAGCTCGAACGGAAAGGAGGTAATCCCCTTCATGCTTCACGCTCTTATCTCTTTCCTTCGCCGGGACGAGGAAGGCCAGGGCCTCGCGGAGTACGCGCTGATCCTCGCCCTCATCGCGATCGTCGCGATCATCGCCCTCATCTTCCTGGGCGGCCAGGTCAGCAAGATCCTCAGCACGGTCGGCGGCTCGGTCTAACCACCGCATTGGCTGAACGGAGAGCCGCCGGGTCGTCGCGACCCGGCGGCTCTTTCACATCGATCGCGCCCGTGCACCGGCCGTGCCGTTCGGGCTATTGACACCTCAGACGCACGGCCTACCGTTTCGTGCAGTCAGTGCCTCGGGGGCCTCCAGGCTCCCGAATGTCCTGCCCAAGCGCCGGTCCGGGAAGAAAGGAGGTGACTCATGACATTCCGGTCCATCAAGACCCGTCTCCTCGCACTTCTTCATCGCGAAGAGGAGGGTCAGGGTCTCGCCGAATACGCACTCATCCTCGCCCTCATCGCGGTCGTTGCGATCGTTGCCTTGCTCTTCCTGGGCGGCCAGATCAGCGACAAGCTCAGCACCATCGGAAGCCAGCTCCAATCGGTGGGCGGCTAGTCCTCAGGCAGCGCAGTCGAGCGGCCCGTCCGGCATCGGACGGGCCGCTTCCACGTTTCGCCGGCCCCGATCGGGGTCCCGCGCCGGGTCCGGCCCCGTCGGTTCGATATCCGTACATCCCAACGACGGGACCTTGCGAATCACCTTGCGTTGTGCGTGATTTCCTGCCGATTCTTCCTAATGGTCCTAGCCCTTTGGTATAGTCGCGCCGCCTTTTGGCGATGCTACAGTGTTGCCACCTGTCACACGGCTCGGGGAGATTCAACTTGAAGCGCTCGAATCGGCTCGTCCTGCTCGTCGGGGTGTTCCTGGCGGTGGTCGCCTTCGTCGGCATCGCAATTCTGCTGGGCGGACCAAAGTCGCCTCCGCCGGAGCAGGCGGTTCAAACGATCAAGACGACCGTCATCGCCGCGCGGGACATCCCGCTCGGCGCGATCGTGACGGCGGACATGATGACGACCCAGGACCTCAAGGTCGACATCGAGCGCAAGCCGACTGCATTTGAGTCGCCCCTCCCCCTCGTCGGCCAGATCGCCCGGCGCAAGATCATCACCGGCGCCCAGCTCGAGGCCGCCGACTTCAGCACCTCCTCGACCGGTTGCGGCCAGATCGACGTGCCGCCGACCCTCCGCGCGATCGCGGTCCAGGTCGACCAGGTCACCGGCGTCGGCACGATCATCAATGCCGGCGACTACGTCGACGCAGTGGTCGGCTTCACCGGCGACAAGTTCCCGGTCGTCACGCTCAACCCCGACGACGACACGATCACGGTCGTCGCAGGCCTGAACGGCACGAGCGTGAAGATGCTGATCGAAGGCATGCAGGTCCTCTGCCGCCAGCTGCCGCCGCCCCCGGCGCCGGCCAACGGCCAGCAGGCCCCGACGACCGGCGAGAACACCGTGTCGCTCAACGGCCAGCAGGAGATCGTGATGCTCGCGGTCACCCCGACCCAGGCCGAGATCCTGAAGTTCTCTCAGCTCGACGGCTCGATCAGCCTCGTCCTCCGCTCGGCGAAGGACTTCCTCGACGAGGCCGGCAATCCGCTCATCCCCGCGCCGTCCGGCAGCGAAGGCATCACGCTCAAGAAGCTCACCACCGACTTCGCGGTTCCGATCCCGGAGCTCGTCGAGGCCGTCCTCCCGGCCCAGGCCGCGCCGAAGCCGTAGCCATCCGACAGACCAGCGGTCGCAGCGGCGACCACGACCCGACCCTGGCGGCGCGACGGGCGCGACGGACCTCCGGTCCCGCGCCCGTCCGACAGTCCGGGGACCGCGCTCCAGCCACCCGCCGCCTCCATCACCAACCCGCCATCGAGACCAACCGGACCCACTGACGAATGGCCGACCAGATCCGCGTCCTGATCGTGGACGACATCCCGGAGACTCGCGACCACCTCACGAAGCTGCTCGGCTTCGAGACCGACATCGAGGTGGTCGGCTCCGCCGCATCCGGCGGCGAGTCGCTCTCGCTGGCCGGCCAGCTCCTCCCGGACGTCGTCCTCATGGACATCAACATGCCGGACATGGACGGCATCGCGGCCACGGAGAAGCTCTCGGCCCAGGTCCCGACCACGTCGGTCGTGATGATGTCCGTCCAGGGCGAGGCGGACTACCTCCGCCGCTCGATGCTCGCGGGCGCCCGCGAGTTCCTCGTCAAGCCGTTCAGCAGCGACGAGCTCACCGCGTCGATCCGTCAGGTCTACACCCGCGAGCGCGAGAAGCAGAGCCGGATGAGCGTCATGCCGGCGGCCGCGAGCGTGGGCGGCGGTGGTGGCTCGACGTCGTCCGAGGACGGCGGACGGGACGGCCAGGTCATCGCGATCTTCAGCCCGAAGGGCGGCGTCGGCCGGACGACGGTCGCGGTCAATGTCGCGGTCGCCGCGGCGACGGAGCTCGGCAAGTCCGTCGTCGTCATGGACGGCTCCTTCCAGTTCGGCGACGTGGGCGTCCTCCTGAACCTGAATCCGAAGAACAAGTCGATCGCGGACCTCGTTCCCGAGCTCGAGGCCGGGGATCCCGAGTCGCTCGACACCTTCGTCATCAACCATTCGGCCGGGATCAGCGTCCTCCTCGCTCCACCCTCGCCGGAGATGGCCGAGCTGATCACGCCGGCGGGCGTGAAGCGAGTCCTCGAGGCGCTGCGCCGCAGGCACGACCTCGTCATCGTGGACTGCACGTCGTGGTTCAACGAGACGACCTTGTCGATCCTCGATTCCGCCGACATCGTGCTGACGATGCTCAGCCTCGAGATCACGAGCATCAAGAACATGCGCTTGTTCCTCGAGGTGGCCGACCAGCTCGGCTACGAGCCGAACAAGATCAAGCTCGTCCTCAATCGGGCCGATTCGAGCCTCGGGATCCGCGTGTCCGACGTGGAGAGCTCGATCGGCCGCAAGGTCGACCACACGATCGTCAGTGACGGGCGGTCGGTCGTGTACGCCCTCAACCGGGGCGTGCCGTTCTTCCTCTCCAACCGGGAGGCACAGGTCTCCCAGGACATCCTCCGGCTGGCCCAGGCCATTGCCGGGGAGCGGGTCGCGAGCACACGCGACGAGACCCGCAAGGCGCCGCAGAAGAAGTCGTTGTTCTCATTCCGATGATCATCATGTCGGTCATGAGCCTCGCTGGGCGATAAGGGGTCAGATGCCATGTCTCTGCTGAAGCGGATCGAGAGTGCCCGACCGGGGGCCGGTCCTGCCGGGCCGTCATCGCCGGGTCTACCGGCGGTGCCGCCGAGTGGCCCAGGCGGGACGCCGCCCGCGACGGCCTCGCAGCGGCTGATGACGCAGGCTCCCGTCCGGGAGTCCTTCCGGGACGTCAAGTTCCGGATCCAGAGCCGGGTCATCCAGGACCTGGACCCGAAGCTCGACCTGTCCAACCAGGTCGAGGTCCGGCGCCAGATCGAGGAGATCTTCGGCAAGGTCATCGACGAGGAGGGCCTCGCCCTGACCCGCGCCGAGCGCGTCCGGATGCTCGAGCAGATCACCGACGAGATCATCGGCCTGGGCCCGTTGGAGCCGCTCCTCCGCGACGAGTCGATCTCGGAGGTCATGGTCAACGGCCCGCGCCAGGTCTACATCGAGCGATCCGGCAAGCTCGAGCTCACGAACGTCGTCTTCCAGAACGACGACCACGTCATGCGGATCATCGACCGGATCATCGCCCCGATCGGTCGCCGCGTGGACGAGTCGAGCCCGATGGTCGACGCCCGCCTGACCGACGGCTCGCGCGTGAACGCGATCATCCCGCCCCTGTCGCTCGTCGGTCCGGTGATCACGATCCGGAAGTTCTCGGCGTCGCCG
>DASXTH010000085.1:0-11738 GCA_036505555.1 Candidatus Limnocylindrales bacterium
GGGATCCGCGGCACGCCAACCGCCGAGCTTGCCTTCCGCGGCGTCCGGGTGCCCGACGCCAACCGGGTCGGCGCGGTCGGGCAGGGCTTCGAGATCGCGATGCGGACCCTCGACCGGAGCCGCCCCGGGATCGCCGCCCAGGCCGTCGGGATCGCCCAGGGTGCGCTCGACGTGGCGGCGGCCTATGCGATGGACCGAAAGCAGTTCGGCAAGGCGATCGTCGAGTTCCAGATGATCCAGGCGATGCTCGCCGACATGGACGCCCAGACCGAGGCGGCCCGCCAGCTCCTCTACAAGGCCGCCACCGAGATCGAGGCGGGCGCCTCGGACGCCGGACGCTGGTCGGCGATGTGTAAACTCGTCGCCGGCGACACGGCGATGCGCGTGACGACGGACGCCGTCCAGGTGCTCGGCGGCTACGGCTACATCGACGAGTTCCCGGTCGAGCGGATGATGCGCGACGCCAAGATCACCCAGCTCTACGAGGGAACCCAACAGATCCAGCGATTGGTCATCGCCCGGGCGCTTACCGCCCGGCACTGAGTGACGGTCGCGTCCCGTCCGTTCCGCCCAACCGCGCCGAAGGCTCACTCCTCCCGCCCGCCCTCTTGCACGGAGACCGCGCGTAGATGCGAATCGTCGTTCTCGTCAAGCCCGTTCCGGACACCGCCTCTGGCGGCGAACGGCTTCGGCCGAACGACTGGCGGCTCGACCGCCCCGCCGTTCCCGCGGTCGTCAACGCGAACGACGAGTACGCGCTCGAGGCGGCGCTGAAGCTGACCGAGGCCCACGGCGGCGAGGTCGTTCTTCTGTCGATGGCCGGGGCGAACGCCCCCGAGACGATGCGCAAGGCGCTCGCGATGGGCGCGGCGAGCGGCACCCTGATCACCGACGATCAGCTCGGCGGGTCCGACACGGTCTCGACGACGCGGGTGCTGGCGGCCGCGCTGCGCGACCTCGAGTACGACCTCGTCCTGGCCGGGGCCGACACCTCGGACGGCGGCGCGGGCGTCGTCCCGGCCGGCGTCGCCGCCCTCGTCGGCCTGCCGTACCTGTCGTATGCGGCGAAGATCGAGCCCGATCCGGCCTCCGGGACGGTTCGGGTGCACCGGATCAGCCCGACCGGCTACGAGGTCCTCGAGGCGCCGATGCCGGCACTCATCGTCGCGACGCAGGCGCTGGGCGAGCCGCGCTACCCGTCGCTGAAGGGGATCATGGCGGCCCGCTCGAAATCTCTCGACACGAAGTCGCTGGCGGACGTCGCGGTCGGTGATCCGGCGGTCGGCGGCGCGGTTGCCACGTCGGCCGTGCTCGGGGCGGAGGCGCCGCCGCCGCGTGCCGCGACCCGGGTCGTCCGCGGACCCGCCGACGAGGCCGCCCGCGAGGTCGTCGCGTTCCTCACCGAGCGGAGGATCATCTGATGGCTGGCGGCAGCGGCGCCATCTGGGTCCACGGCGAGCTCGCGCCGGACGGCAGCCTCGCGAAGATCAGCACGGAGGTCGCGACGCTCGCCCGGCAGCTGGGTGAGGCCGGCGGTCGGGACGTCGTCGGCGTGGTCGTGGCGGCCGATTCCGGCGCCGCGGCAACGGAGCTGGCGCGGTTCGTGCCGCGCGTGCTCACGGTCACGGAGCCAGCCACGGCCGACCACGCCGCGGGAACGATCGTCGCACAGCGCCTCGCGGCGATGATCGAGGATCAGCAACCGGCCTACCTCCTGGCCGGCGCCGGACCGGAAGGTCGCGACGTCGCCGGCGTCGTCTCGGCGCTGACGGGCTGGGGCGTCCTCGTGAACGCGATCGGCGTGACCTGGGACGACGGCCCGGTTGTTTCGATGAGCGTCTTCGGCGGCAAGCTGACCACGTCGAGCCGGTTGACGAGTGATCACGGGATCGTGACGGTCCGCCCGAACGTCGTCACGGCGGAACCGGCTGCCGCGCCCGGCAGCGCCGAGGTGGTCGCGACGGCCGGCGAGCTCAGGCTGCCCAAGGTCCCGATCGTCGATCGGGTCGAAGCCGCCGCCCTCGCCGCCCCCATCGAAGAGGCACGGATCATCGTCGCCGGAGGTCGGGGCGTCGGTGGGCCCGACGGCTTCAAGGTCGTCGAGGAGCTCGCGGCCGCGCTCGGTGGCGCCGTCGGCGCGACCCGGGCGGCCGTCGACTCGGGCTGGATCCCGTACGCCCAGCAGATCGGGCAGACCGGGAAGATCGTGAAGCCCGCGCTCTACCTCGCGCTCGGCATCTCGGGCGCGATCCAGCACAAGGTCGGCATGCAGACGGCCGGCACGATCGTCGCGGTCAACCGCGACCCGGACGCCCCGATCGCCGAATTCGCCGACCTCGTCGTCATCGGCGACCTGTTCGAGGTCGCCCCCGCGCTCCTCGCCGCGCTCCGCGCTCGGGCCGGCTGAGGCGGCGGGCGAAGCGGCCGGGTCGAGCTGGGCCGGGACGACGTGGAGCCGCTGCTCTTCCTGCCGCTGCTCGCGTTCTTCATCCTCCTCGCCCTGTTCGTTCTCGTCCTCCGGCGAGCCGGCCGGTTCATCAACGCGACGCGCGACGTCGAGCGCTTCCGGCGCCAGGTCGGCGATCTGGCGGAGCGAGCCGAGACCTCGCTCGGCGAGGTCTCCAAACGGGTCGATGCCGTTCGTCGCGGCCAGCTCGGCGCGGACCAGATCGCGGAGGATCTCAGCGCGTCGATGGACGCCGTCGTCCGGTACACCAACGAAGCGCGCGGGTTCCATCCGCCGGACGACGGTCGGGCGATTCGCGAAGAGATCGTCGCCGCGCTCGAGCGCTCGGCACGGGCGCTCGAGATGATCGAGCACGGCCGGTCGATCCAGACGTCGGCTCGATCGGGCGGGCGGGAGATCGAGGCCCAGACCGCGATCAAGCGCGGCTACCTCAATGTCCTTCACGCCCGAGAATCGATCAGCCACCAGGCGAAGGTCGCGCGGGACCTGTCCGCCACCGATGAGACGAGCCGATTCCAGCGCCGAAACGCCTGACTTCTGACCCGATCGATCCGCTATCTAGTGGTATGATCGGGTCACACCACAAGCAGTAGTGGTGTCAGGAGCCAGGAGGCCGGATGCGCTGTCCCCATTGTGGCGAGCGGGAGACGCGGGTCGTCGATTCGCGCGACCTCGATGACTCGGCGACGATCCGACGCCGCCGCGAGTGCTCGGCATGTGCGACCCGCTTCACGACCTACGAGCGGGTCGAGGCCGCCCGCCTCGTCATCCTCAAGCGCGACGGCGCGCGCCAGGAATTCGATCGCGAGAAGCTCGCCTCGGGCCTGCGCAAGGCGCTGACGCGCCGGCCGGTCGCGGACGACGCAGCCGAGAAGGCCGCCGACGAGATCGAAGCCGAGCTGCGTTCGCAGGGTACGACCGAAGTGGACTCGTCGCGCGTCGGCGCCCTCGCGATGGCCAAGCTGCGCGAGCTCGACCAGATCGCCTACATCCGGTTCGCGAGCGTCTACCAGAGCTTCGACGACCTGGAAGCCCTGAAGCGCGAAGTCGACACGCTCTACGCGGAGCGCGGCGACGACACCATCGCCATCGACGTCCGCCCGCGACTGGGTAAGCTCGGCAAGGCGGGGAAGGGCGGCCTGTAATCGCTCGTAGGTTCGCTACGCTCTCCCAATGACGACGGGAACGAAGCCGCAGACGGAGGGCGTGCTGCCCCGCCAGCGGCTCGCGGAGCTGATCGCAGATGGAGCGATCTCCGCCGACGGCTCGAACCCGGCGGATCGTCTCCAGCCGGCCAGCCTCGATCTGACGCTCGGCGATGTCGCCTACCGGCTTCGCTGCAGCTTCCTCCCCGGCGACGAACCGGTCCGCGACAAGCTGCGCGACTACGAGATGGGCCAGGTCGACCTGTCGGGCGACGGCGCGGTCCTCGAGCAGAACCGCCCGTACCTGATCCCGCTCCGCGAGAAGCTGCGGCTGCCGGCCGGGATCCGTGGGCGAACGAACCCGCGCAGCTCGACGGGCCGGCTTGATGTGTTCACCCGGGTCATCACCGACCATGGCAACCACTTCGACGAGATCCGCGACGGCTACGAGGGCGAGCTCTTCCTCGAGGTCGTCCCGATGTCATTCACGGTCAAAGCGACGGCCGGCATCACGCTCAACCAGCTCCGCCTCCTGTCCGGCCAGGCCCGGCTGACCGACGAAGAGCTGATCGACCTGAGCGCGGTGGACCCGATCGCGTTCCCGGGCGCGTCGTCCGACGTCGACGACGAGGCCTACGTGTCGGACGGCCTCTTCCTCAGCGTCGACTTGTCGGGGGCCGGGCGTCACTTCGCCGGCTATCGCGCCAAGCCAAGCAGCGGGTTGCTGGAGCTCGATCGGGTGAACGCCTACCAGGTCGGCGATTTCTGGGAGCGGGTCTATCCGGAGGAAGGCCGCTTGATCCTTGCCCCGGACCAGTTCTATCTGCTCGTCTCCCGCGAGCGTGTCCGGATCCCGCCCGGGTACGCGGCAGAGATGGCGGCCTATGACCCGACGGCGGGCGAGCTGCGAACGCATTACGCAGGATTCTTCGACCCCGGCTTCGGTGATGTTCCCGACGGGGAGTGGATGGGCACGCCCGCCGTGCTCGAAGTCCGCGCCCACAACGTCCCATTTGCGCTCGAGCACGGTCAGCGTCTCTGCAAGCTCACGTTCGAGCGGATGACCGACAAACCAGATGAGCTCTACGGGTCGGCGATTGGATCGCGCTACCAACGCCAGTACCTCACCCTGAGCCGCCAGTTCCTGCCCGACCAGGCCGGGATCCCGAAGCCGCGGCGGATGCGCGGGGTCGAGCAGAACCCGTTGCCGCTCGTGTCCGGTGGCCGGGCAGACTCGCCGCCGTTGGCCCTGACTCGGCGCGCCTGAGGCAGACCAGCCAATGAGCGGCACGAACGACGCCGTCGACTGGCGGCACGACCTCGGTGGCGGCGTCACCGTCGCCCTTGTCCAGGCAGGGACATTCCGCTCCGATGCCGGCGCCCTTTTCGGGCCGGTCCCGCGGATCCTCTGGAACAAGTGGGCTTCCGACGAGCTGGATGCGGAAAACCGCCTCCTCCAGGCGCTGAACTGTCTGCTCATCGAGACGCCGGCGGGGCGCGTCCTCGTCGAGACGGGGATCGGCGACCGGCTGAACGACCATGACCGGGCCATGCGTGGCTATGACGGGCCGTGGATCGGTCAGGCCCTCCGCGACGCGGGCTTCGACCCCGCGACCATCGACGTGGTCGCGATGAGCCACCTCCACTTCGACCACGCGGGCGGTCTGCTCGCGGCGGACGGCTCGCGGGCGTTTCCGCGGGCTTCGATCGTCGCTCAGCGCGCCGAGTGGGAGATCGCGCTCGGCGACAACCCGCGCCTCGTCGCCTCCTATGTCCAGCCTGAGCTCCAGCTCGTCCGCGACTGGGGCGCCGAAGGTTGGGCCGAGGGCGAGCGGGAGGTGCTCCCGGGCGTGTCGGTGGTGCCGACTGGCGGGCACTCCGCCGGCCACCAGGCGATCGTCGTCCGGGCGCCCGGCGCGCGGCCGCTCGCGTTCTTCGGCGACCTCGCGATGCGCCCGTGGAGCGCGAACCCGCGCTGGGTGACCGCGTTCGACGATTTCCCGCTCGACTCGGTCGTCGTCAAGGGCGCCCGCTTCGGGCAGGCCGCCGACGAGGGCTGGACCATCGTCCTGTCGCACGAGAAGGATCGGCCGGTGGGCCGGCTCGTCCGCGACCGCGATCGCTTCCGGTACCAGGCGGAGTAGGACCGGCGCCGCTCGCGAGCTCGCGCCGATTCGGGCGCAGGGCGCCCGAACGGGGCAATCCGCCCGGCGAATGACGTAGGACGCGCGTCGACAGGAGTCCCGCTCGATCCGTGACCTTCGGCAGGTGTCGACGGCAGCGCCCCGGTCGTACGTTCTCTCCAGACAGACGGACCGCCGGACAACGAAACCCGAGTCCGACACTCGCGTAGACCCGACGGCGGGATGCCGAACGGCTACGGAGCCGGCATAGCTTCCGCCTCAGGCGGTCCGTCCATCACCCTCGCGAACCTCGACCGGCCGCCGACGGTGCGCCGGTTTCTTGTTGTTCGTCAGGGGCTCGAGGGGCCCGGCGACGC
The DNA here is from genome assembly GCA_036505555.1 of Candidatus Limnocylindrales bacterium. Classification (GTDB taxonomy): domain Bacteria; phylum Chloroflexota; class Limnocylindria; order Limnocylindrales; family CSP1-4; genus CF-46. The sequence goes on from DASXTH010000085.1 coordinate 6,113, forward strand.
GGGAGAGCCACTCGCCGCCCCCGACGAGGCCGCCGGCAGGATCGACTCGATGATCGCGGATGCTCCCGCCACCGTCATCGGCGCCGGGACGATCGCCCGGATCGCACCTTCGGGGCCGACGAAGAACTGCGTCGGCAGCGCGTAGAGGCGGTACGTCCGGAACACGTCGCCGGTCGAGTCGGCCGCGATCGTGTACTGAAGCTGGTAGCGCGCAGCGTACGCGGCAACATTCTGCGGGCTCGTCTCCTGGACACTGATGCCAACGACTGCGAGCCCGCGGCCGCGGTACGCGTCGGCGAGGTCGCGCAGGACGGGCGTCTCGGACTGGCACGGCGGACACCACGACGCCCAGAAGTTGATCCAGACCGCCTTGCCCTTAAGATCGGCCAGCTGCACGGGCCGACCCTCGAGATCTGTGAGCGGGGCGGGGGTTCCGTCCGGGCCGCGGATCGTCAGCTCGGGCGGGATGTCGCCGACCCGCAGCCCGTTCGTCGGCGCGGGCCCGAGGATGAACGGCGTCGCGGCCGGGTCGCCAGGACCGCCCTGGGTGACCTTCCCGAGCGGCGTCGTCACGATGACGAGGACCACCGCGGCGACGACGACCGCGATCGCCCCACCGAGGACCTGCCGTCGGCTGAACGGACCGATCCAGCCGCGCCGATCGGAGCGGTGGCTGAACGTGGGTCGATCGGACACGCGGTCAGATCGCCGTGTTGATCGGGAAGAGGCCCGGCAGCCGGCTGAGAAGATCGAAGATCATCGCGAGCCCGATCGTGATCACCAGCAGCCCGCCGATGACCGAGACGGCTCGCCCGTGGCGGACGAGTGGCCGGAGGAGCGCGGGCGCCCGGTCATAGACGAGCGCGATCGCGAGGAACGGCAGCCCGAGGCCCGCTGTGTAGGCGACGAGCAGGATCGCGCCCTGCGCGACGGTCGTCGACGACGAGGCGAGGCCGATGATCCCGCCGAGGATCACGCCGACGCACGGGGTCCAGCCGATCGCGAAAATCGCGCCGAGCCCGAAGCTCGCGAGCCAACCGCCGCGGCTGCTGACGAGCCGGCCACCGAGCCGATCGCCCAACCCTGGTCCACCGGCCGGCGCGAACGACATCGACCCGGTCGCGGACGCCACCGACGCCGACGCACCCGCGTCGAGCGGTCGCCAGTTCCGATCCAGCGTCGGGATCCGGAGGATGCCCGCGAGGTTCAGCCCGAGCAGGACGAGGATCACGCCACCGACCTGGCGGAGGACGGGCATCCAGGGCGACAGGCCGGCCGATGCGAACGACGCGGTGACCCCGAGGAGCGTGAAGACGGCCCCGAACCCGGCAACGTAGGCAAGGGCGTGTCGGAACGCGGTCCAGCGCGAGAGGCGGGCGGCTGCGCCGCCGGCCGCACCGTCCTGGGTGGCGCCGACGACGGCGACGGCGGTCAGCTGGCCGATGTACGCCGGGACGAGCGGCAGGACGCACGGGCTCAGAAAGCTCAGGAGTCCGGCCGCGACCGCGACGAGGATCGTCAGGTTGTCCGGGTTCATGGGGTCACGCCGGTCACACGAGGCTCGCGTCGAGGGCGTCGTCGAGGAACCGGCGGACCTTGGCGGGCGATGTCGCGAGCTCCAGCCGGCGGCCGTCGAGCTCGAGGACCGGGATCGTCGCGAAGAACCGCCGCTCCAGCTCCGTATCCGACGCGATGTCGCGCTCGCGGATCGCCGCGGTCCGCCGCCCGCGCGCGGCACGGTCCTCGAGCAGGCCCTGGACGATGGCGCGCGCCTCGTCGCAGAGGTGGCAGCCGTCGCGCGTGTAGAGGACGAGCTCGGGCAGGGGAGTGGTCATCGCTCGCATTCTAGGGTTGATCGCGGTCCTGCCCTCCGTCACCGATTGGTCCCACTGGACGTCGAAGCGCCCGGCACCCGATGATGCGTGCCGTCGACGGCGAATCCACGCCGGTCACCGCGAGGGAGGGCGATGGCCGTCTCCGAGCAGGTCCTGGATCGCGAAGACGTCCTCGAGCGGCGGCGGGCCCATTGGTTCCCGCGACCCGGCCGGAAGCTCGTCCTGTTCGTCGCAACGATGGCCCTCGGGGCCGGAGCGGTCGTCGGCGGGCTGGCGCTCTTCCACGAACAGGGCGTTGGGCGGATCCTGCCGGGCGTCTCGATCGCCGGTGTCGACGTCGGCGGGCTCACTCCGGACGACGCGCGAACAAGCGTCGCGGCCCGCCTCGCGGACCTTTCGGCGGGCAGCGTGCTCGTCCGCTCGGGGATCGGCTCGACGTCGGTCGCCTTCACCGCCGTTCGCCGCGTCCCGCTGGTCGACGCGATGGTGGCCGACGCGACAGCCCGCGGGCGCGGTGGCACGTGGCTCGACGAGACGATCGCGGCGATCCGGCTCCGACTCCATCCCGAGGATGTCGCGCTCCGGCTCGACTACGACCACGATGCCGCGGCTGCGGCCGTTCGTGCGCTCGTCGATCGGTCCGCGCTCCGCGCGATCGATGCCTCGGTCGTGGGTGGCGGTTCCGGCGGCTTTGGCGTCACGTCGTCCGTCGACGGCTGGACGATCGACGAAGGCGCGACCGTGGCTGCGCTCGACGGGGTGATGCGCGATCCCGCGAGCCGCGCCGGGACCGTCGTCCGGGCCTCGGTCACACGGTCCGCACCCGTCCTCTCGACGGACGACGCGGCGGCCGTCAAGGCGGCAGCCGATCGGGTCGCGGCGGTCCTCCAGGTCCGGGCGAACGATCGGACGTGGAAGATCAGCACGAGCCGGATCCGCTCCTGGATCAGCTTCGCCTGGGTCGACGGGCAGTATCGCGTCCAGATCGACCGGTCGAGGATCCCGGAGGTGTTCAAGAACATCGCGACGTCAGTCGCGCGGCCGGTGCTCAACGCCGAGTTCCTTCGTGACAAGCACGGCCGGATCGTGGGCTCGAAGGCCGATCGGGCCGGACGCGGCCTCGACGTCGACGCCAGCGTCGCCGCGATCTCCGCGGCGCTCGAGGCGCGCATCGAGGCGCCGTCTGCGCCGACGATCGAGCTCGCCATCGCGACGATCGCCCCCCAGCTCACGACCGAGGAGGCGGCGAAGAGGGCGCCGCTGATGGTGATGGTGGGGAGCTGGACGACCTATTACCAGTCGTCGGCCCACAACGGCTTCAGCGCGAACATCACGGTCCCGACGCGCGTCCTGAACGGAACCGTCGTCGCGCCGGGCGCGATCTTCGACTTCTGGGGCGGCCTCGGCGAGGTCAGCCTGCGGACCGGGTACAAGCTCGGCGGCGCGATCGTCGGCGGCCACTCGGTCGAGGGCAAGGCGCTGGCGGGCGGGATCTGCGCGGCGTCGACGACGCTGTTCAACGCCGCGCTCCGTGGCGGCTTCGAGATCCTGACCCGCCAGCCGCACTGGTACTACATCACCCGTTATCCGCTGGGGCTGGACGCCACCGTCTCGGGATCGCAGACGATGCGCTTCAGGAACGACACGGCGTCGCCGATCCTCATCCGTGGCTTCGCATCGCCGGGCATCGTGCGCTACGAGATCTGGTCGATCCCGACGGGGCGGACCGTCACCCTGAGCCGACCCCAGGTCTCGAACGTCGTGCCGGGCGCCGACTCCGAGGTGCTGGCGCCGGACCTGCCGATCGGAACCACCGAGCGGATCGAGTGGCCAGTCGACGGCAAGGATGTGGTCGTGACGCGGACCGTGCGGGACGCGGCGGGTCACGTGATCCACTCCGACACGTTCGTGTCGCACTACCACCGGATGATCGGCATCAACCGGATCGGGACCGGGCCGGTCCTGAGCTGAGGGGGCTGCGTCGGCCGCCTTCGGCTGGGCCCCGCGTCGCCGGGCATCCCGCAGTCGCAGTTTCTCGTCAGGACGAATCCCGGCGGGACCGTTCGGCGGGCTTCAGCCGCCTTCGAGTCCGCGCCGCCCCGCGCTCTGCCCGCCCCTGCGCACCGGCACGCAGTTCTTGTCAAACGAATCCCAGGCGGTCACTAGGCACCCGATTTCTGTCGACCGACTCCTGACGCGACCGCTAGACAGAATCCCCGGTGTCTCTGAGCGTGGATCCGGGCACCGTCGGGCCGCGGCAGTGCTTAACGACCGCCACAGATTCGTTTGACAGAAACCTGGACCCGTCATGACTCGGGCCGGGCGTTAGGATGGAGCCCGCGCCCCCGTAGCTCAGTGGATAGAGCGCGGCCGTCCTAAGGCCGGCGTCGGCGGTTCGAATCCGTCCGGGGGCGCCACGTGACCTCAACGCGGAGTCGCACCTATGGAGCTGCACGTCGTGCCGATCCTCCTGGGCGGAGGCGCGCGTCCGTTCGACGGAGTGGGACCGAATATGAACCTCGACGCGCTCCGGGCGATCGAGGCGCCCGGTGTCGCGCACCTCAAGGACCGCGTCGTGAGCCGATGAAGGCCGCGATCTTCGGCGGTCCGCGCAACCTCGTCGTCGGCGAGCGTCCTGACCCAGTGATCCAGGAGCCGACAGACGCCATCGTGCGGGTCACGCTGGCGTGCGTGTGCGGGTCGGACCTCTGGTACTACCGCGGCCTCTCGCCGCACGATCCGGGCGCGATCGGCCACGAATTCGTCGGTGTCGTCGACGCCGTCGGCACTGACGTGCGAGACCTGAAGTCCGGCGATCTCGTCGTGACGCCGTTTACGTACAGCGACGGGACCTGCGTGCTGTGCCGCGCGGGCTGGCAGTCGAACTGCCTCAACGGCGGCGGCTACGGCAACCACGGGATGGATGGCGGCCAAGGCGAGGCGGTCCGCGTTCCGTTCGCCGAGGCGACGCTCGTGAAGGTGCCCGGATCCGGGCACTCCGACGCAACGATGCGGTCGGTCCTCGCCCTCTCCGATGTCGCCTGCACCGGCAACCACGCGGCGGTCAGCGCCGGAGTCGCGCCGGGCATGACGGTCGCCGTCGTCGGCGATGGGGCCGTCGGGCTGTCGGCCGTGCTCGCCGCTCACCGTCTCGGCGCAGGGCGGATCATCGCGCTCTCGCGGAACCCGGCCCGCCAGGCCGTTGCCCGCGAGTTCGGCGCGACGGACATCGTCGCGGAGCGCGGCGACGCAGCCATCGAGACCGTCCGCGAGATGACCGACGGTCTCGGCGTGGAGGCGGCGCTCGAGTGCGTCGGCACGGGGGAGTCGATGAACACCGCGTTCGCGATCGCGCGCTCGGGCGGGATCGTCGGAGCGGTCGGAGCGCCCCACGACGTGGAGGTGCCGATCAACACGGTGATCTTCCGCAACGTCGGGCTGCGCGGCGGCGTCGCGCCGGCCCGCCGCTACCTGCCCGAGCTGCTCGACGCCGTGCTCGCGGGCACGATCAAACCTGGGCGCGTGTTCGACTTCGAGACGGACCTCGACCACATCGTCGACGGCTATGTGGCCATGGACGACCGAACCGCGATCAAGAGCCTGATTCGCGTCGCCTAGGCCTTTCGGGCTGAACGCACCCGGCGCGAGGGACCGCGACGGCGCATCGTGCGCGCGTGCGCCCCCGGAATTTCGCCACGTGAAGGGTGGGTCTGCCCGGTGGGGAGGGCTTGCCACGAGATGCCACGATGGAGCGCCGACACGGCCCTGTCGGCGGACGAGGACGAGAGCTG
>DASXTH010000086.1:0-1901 GCA_036505555.1 Candidatus Limnocylindrales bacterium
CCGCCGTACGCGCCGCTCGACGAGGAGTACGCGGTTCGCCCAGAGACGGCGTACTCGCTCGGCAAGGCCCTCGACGAGGAGATGGCCCGCCAGTTCTGTCGCTGGGACCCGGACCTGAAGATGATCGGGCTGCGCTTCTCGAACGTCATGGAGCCGGCCGACTACGCGCGGTTCCCCTCGTTCGACGCCGATCCGCTCCTCCGGAAGTGGAATCTGTGGGGCTACATCGACGCCCGCGATGGCGCCCAGGCGGTCCGGCTCGCCCTCGAGCATGCATCGACGGGAATGGACGCCTTCATCATCGCCAACGCCGACACGGTCATGAGCCGCTCGTCGGCGTCGCTGATGGCCGAGGTCTTCCCGGGCGTGACGATCCGCAAGGAGCTCGGCGAGCACGAGACGCTGCTCTCGATCGCCAAGGCCCGGCGGGTCCTCGGCTACGAGCCGCGCCACTCGTGGCGCGACGAGATCGAGGTCGCCGAGAGCTGAGCCGGCAGCCCCCCGTCGAGCCGCTCGCCAAGCGATCGATCTGTCGGATTTGTCGTCGAGGCCCTCACTAGAGCCGACAGATCGCCCGCCCGGCGGGCAAGTCGTCGTGTGAGCCGACGAATGGATCGGTCGCCGGACCGGTCGCCGACTCAGCGCGTTCGAACCCGACGGTTGGATCGCCGGGCGATCAGATCGTGGTCCGGCCTGTCTGGCCTGACCGTCTGAGCGCTAGACCGTCGCCGCCGACGCGACGCGCTCGGCGCATCGCCGGATCGCCGCAACGGACAGGTCCGCGTCGGACTCGGTCGTCGACCAGTTCGAGACCGAGATCCGCATCGCGGCGATCCCATGCCAGGTCGTGCCGCCGAGCCAGCAGGTCCCGTCCGCCTGGACGGCCGCGATCACGTCCCGTGTGAACTGATCGATCGTGGCCGCGTCCGCGTCCCGAGCCTCCGGCGGCGCGAACCGGACGAGCGCCTGGTTCAGGACGACGTCGTTGAGGATCGTCACCCCGGGCGCATCGCGGAGGCCGTCGGCCATGCGTCGAGCGAGCGCACAACAGCGCTCGATCATCTCCGCCAAGCCGTCGCGGCCGAGCGACCGGAGCGCCGCGTAGATCGGGAAGCCTCGCGCCCGGCGCGACGACTCGGCGACCCAGTTGTACGGATCGCGCTCGGCGCCGGCCGTCTCGACGTAGTACGCCGCGCCGAGGGTCATGGCCGCGTGATGGGCCGCCGCGTCGCGGACGATCGCGATCCCCGAGTCGTACGGTACGTTCAGCCACTTGTGGGCATCGGTCGTCCACGAGTCGGCATCGGCCAAACCCGCCGTCAGGTGGCGCAATCCCGGCGACACCGCCGCCCACAGCCCGAAGGCCCCATCGACATGGAGCCAGGCGTTCGGCAGCTCCCGGACCGCGGCGACGATCTCCGGCAGCGGATCGAACGCGCCGGTGTTGACGTTCCCGGACTGCGCACACACGAGCACCGGCCGATCGCGCAGCCCGGCCAGCGTCGCCCTGAGGGCGTCGGGCCGCATCCGGCCCTGCTCGTCCGCCGCGACCTTGAACACCCGACCGCGGCCCAGGCCCAGCATCTGGAGCGAGACGTGGATCGTGACGTGCGCCTCCGCGCCGACGACGACCGCCAGATCCGGCGCGCCGATCAGCCCGTCCTCCTCGACGTTCCAGCCGGCCCGCTCGAGGACTCGATGCCGGCCGGCGGCCAGGGCGGTGAACGACGCCATCGTCGCCCCGGTCGAGAATCCGACCGACGAGCCGCTCGGCAGGCCGAACACGTCGATCAGCCACTGGGCCGCGACCTCTTCGGCGACCGACGCCGCGGGTCCGATCGCGTAGAGCCCCGAGTTGTTGTCCCAGGCGCTCGTCAGCCAGTCGGCGGCGAGCGCCGCCG
>DASXTH010000087.1:0-8005 GCA_036505555.1 Candidatus Limnocylindrales bacterium
CGAATCCGGAGCATGAACCGGTCGAGCTGGGCCTCGGGCAGGGCAAAGGTGCCCTCGTACTCGATCGGGTTCTGGGTCGCGATGACGAGGAACGGGTCGGGCATCGGCCAGGTCGTGCCGTCGACCGTCGCCTGGCGCTCCTCCATCGACTCGAGAAGGCTCGACTGCGTCTTTGGCGTCGCCCGATTGATCTCGTCGGCGAGGACGACCTGGCTCATGATCGGGCCCGGCCGGAACTCGAACTCCTGCGTCTTCTGGTTGTAGATCGAGAGGCCGGTGACGTCGGACGGGAGGAGGTCCGGGGTGAACTGGATCCGGCGGAAGCTGCAGCCGAGGCTGCGGGCGATCGCCTTCGCGAGCACGGTCTTGCCGGTCCCGGGCACGTCCTCGATGAGGAGATGGCCACGGCAGAGGAGGGCGACGAGCGCGAGGCGAACCTCGTGGTGCTTGCCGACGATCACGCGCTCGACGTTGGCAAGGACCTTCTCGCCGGTCTGCTCAAGGGTCGTCATTGGGCTCCTCGCAGGAATCGGCGGACGGAGGTCCGGCGATGGGGGTTTGCTGGATAGTACGTCCCGTACTGCAATCAGGTTCGCGGGCGGTCCTGTGACGGGCGCCATCTTCGCCGTGTGGTGTCACGGCGACGTTGGGGGGCGGTGCTGAGTTCCCCGAGTTCGAGCCGCATGCCTCAAGGTCTCTTGACCCCGGACGTCTTCCTCTCGGCGGGCGATGAGACCCGGGGCATAGCCTCCCAAGGTCAGGGGGACGGCGAACCAGTCCCCCTCCCGATCGATCGTCGATCCCATCTGCTGCCCGATCGCTACCCGGACGTGCAGTTCGACTTGGATATGCAAGTCGACGTCATCGCTCGACCCCCACAGCGGCTGTACGAAGCTGTAGCCGCCATACCGCCCCTCGTCACCCGCGAACGAGCGTCATCAGGCCCACGCCGAGCGTCAGGACGGCGCCCGAGCCGCTCATCGCCGCGAGAATCCATTCGCCGCCGGCCCACGACGCGACCGCGGTGACGACCAGGAACAGGCCGAGCACCGCGGCGATCGCCGCGAGGCCGATCCGCTCGAGCCAGGGGCGGGGCTCGGCCGGAGGGCTTTCCGGCGTCCCACCATTCCGGTCGTCGCTCATGACCCGAACTCCTTGAAGAACAGCGCCATCAGGTCGCCCGCGAGCGGCGCCGCCCGGGCTCCGCCTCGGCCGCCGCGCTCGACGATCACCGCGATCGCGATCCGCGGATGGTCGACCGGGGCGAAGCCGATGAACCACGAATGCGGCTCACCGCTGCCTCCGAGCTCGGCTGTGCCGGATTTGCCGGCCACAGAGATCCCGGGGACATCCGCGCCGGTCGTGAACTGGCGCCCGACCGGGCTCTCGACCGCCCGCCGCATCGCCTCCGCGATCGCCGCCGCGTCCTCGGGTGAGATCACGACGCTCAGCTGCTCGTTCGCGATCGTCCGCGTGCCATCGCGGCCGGTCGTCGCGATGACGAGATGCGGCTTCATCAGGATGCCGCCGTTCGCGACGGTCGACGCAACGAGCGCCATGTGGAGCGGTGTCACGAGCGTCCTCGCCTGGCCGTACGAGGCATTCGCGAGCTCGACCTCGTCGGTGAACCCGCCCGGCGCGCTGCCGTCGCCGGTCGTCACCTGCGACTTCGCGGTCGGCAGGTCGAAGTCGAGCGGCGCGCCGAACCCCATCCGGCCCGCGAACGAGCTGAGGTTGTCGCCGCCGGTCCGCATCCCGGCCAGGGCGTACCAGATGTTCGACGACCACTCGGTGGCCTCGTTGAGATCGAACGTCTCCGCCGGGACGCCGGGGTGCTCGTGGATCCGGAAGCCCTTCACGAGCAGGCCGTCTCGCTCTGCCTTCGCCTGGTTCGGAAAGGTCGTGTTGGGGGTGATCCGGCCCGAGCCGAGCCCGGCGATCGCCGTGACGATCTTGAACACGGAACCCGGCACGTATTGGCCCTGCGTCGCTCGGGTCACGAGCGGATGCGACGCGTCGTCGAGGGTCGCCGCGAAGGCGTCACGCGACGTTTTCGGGTTCGCGATCGCGTTCGTGTCGTACGTGGGCGTCGAGGCGAGGGCCAGAATCTCGCCGGTCGTCGGGTCGAGCATGACGACGGCGCCGCGGTCGTCGCCGAGCCCCTCGACCGCAGCCCGCTGGAGGGCCGACGAGATCCCGAGCTTGAGCTTCTGCGGGTCGTACGGGTCGGAGCGGAACTTGCGCAGGAGGTCGCCGATCGGATCGCGGGCCGAGACGCCGGTCAGCTCGGCGTTCCAGGAGCGCTCGAGGCCGGCCGTCCCGAAGTCCGTGGACGAGTAGCCGATCACGGTGTTGAACGCCCGATTGGCGTAGACCCGGTAGGGCTCGCCGGTGTCCGGATTCCGCTTGTTCGAGGCGAGCGTCTTGCCGTCGCGGTCGGTGATCGCGCCGCGAACGACGTTGCGTGCGGCGGCGATCACCGCGGGGTTGTCGGGCGCCCGCGACAGGTCGGGCGAGCGGATCACCTGCCAGTAGCCGGCGCCGAGGGCGATCCCGGCGAACGCAACGATCAGGGCGAGACCGACTTGGCCGATCGAGCGCCCGAGCGGTTGCGGCCGGCGGGCCGGCAGGGCACTCACGGCCGAGTCTCGACGGCGCCCGACGAAGCCCCGGGCGGCAGCGGCGCGCGGCCCGCCGCGGGCGTCTCGAGGCGGGTGACGCGGCCGGTCCATCGTGCCAGTCGCCCGCGCGGGCGAGGCGGCGGCGGCTCGACGCCGCGATCGGACAGCGCGAGCAGCAGCCCCACGATGATCCCGTTCACGAGCAACGACGACCCGCCATAGCTGACGAACGGCAGCGTGATCCCGGTCAACGGGATGAGCTTCAGGTTGCCCGCAGCGATGATCATCGCCTGCGTCCCGATGACCAGGGCCAGGCCTGCGGCGAGGAGCGCCCGGAAGTCGTCGGCGGCGGACGCCGCGATCCGCAGCCCGCGCTCGACGACGACGAGGAACAGCCCGAGGATCGCCATCACTCCGACGAGCCCCAGCTCCTCGCCGAGCGCCGCTAGCGGGAAGTCCGTGTGGACTGCCGGGATCGGCAGGTTGCCGTTGACCGTCGGCAGCCCGGCGCCGAGACCGGTCCCGATCAGCCCGCCACGGGCGAACGCGTAGAGCGCCTGGATGACCTGGTAACCGTCGCCGCTTGGGCTCTTGAACGGGTCGAGCCAGATATCGACCCGGGTCTGGACCGTCCCGACGAGCCGATACATGACGAACGAGCCCGCGAGGAACAGGACGACGCCCAGGACGACATAGCCCACCCGCGCCGTCGCGGCGTACAGCAGGGACAGGAAGACGGTGAAGAACAGGAGCGCGGCGCCGAGGTCGCGCTGGACGACGACGAGCCCGAGGGCGATGGCCCACATCGCCACCATCGGGGCGAGAAACGGGACCGGCGGCAGCTTGATCGGGCCGACCGTCGTCGACTCCTCGACGAGGAGCGGCCGGTACTCCGACAGGTAGCCCGCGAGGAAGACGACGAGGATGACCTTCAGCAGCTCGGCCGGCTGGCCGCTGATCGGGCCGATGCTCAGGCTGAGCCGCTGGCCGTTGATGTCGTCGCCGAAGACATAGGTGGCAACGAGAAGCGCGACGCCGGCGGCCGCCCACGTGTACTTGTAGAGGCGCAGCCAACGGTCGCTCCGGACGGTCACCGCGAGCGCCGTCGCGAGACTGAACGACAGGATCAGCCAGGCGAGCTGGATGTCGCCGAGCCCGAGCTTCCACGGGCCGACCTCCTGGACGACCGCGGTCTGCGGCAGCCGCTCCATCAGGAGCAGGCTGATCCCGCCGAGCATCGACGTCGCCGGCAGGAGGATCTGGTCGACCCGCCGGCCGGACAGGATCAGGGCGAGATGGGCAAGCCAGATCAGCCCGAGATAGACCCCGAGATGGAGTGGGTTGGCCGGGCTGAGGCCCTTCGACTCGCCCGGATCCGCGACGTGCTTCGCGAGCTCCAGCGAGACGCTGCCGACGAGGATGGTGATCGAGACGATCGCCAGGAGGCGCGTCTCGCGGCCGCGCGGTCGCGGCCGGATCGGGCCGAGGATCCTGGGAAGGCTGGGCGCCGTGACGGTCACGGCTCGGCCGCCGCGCGAGTCGCGCTCATCGCCTCCCCCGGTCGGGCCGCGGCCGTTCGAGTCGGAGCCGGACCTCGCCGACCTGGATGACGTCGCCGAACCCGAGCGGGACCACGCCGTCGATCGGGGCACCGTTCACGAACGTCCCGTTCGTGCTCCCGAGGTCCTCGACGTACCAGGCGCGGCCGCGGAACGTGAGGATCGCGTGCTCGGCGGAGACGAACTGGTCCTCGACCACGATCGCGTTGTTCACGTCGCGCCCGATCGTCGCGATCGCGTCGAGGGCGAGCGATGTCCCCTCCTCAGGCTCGCCCGCCGGCGAGGCGACGACGACGAGCCGGCCGATCTCTGCGCCAGACTCCCGAGCCGCTGCGCGCAGGTCGCCCACGAGCGCGCGCGCGATCCGGAACAGGAAGAGGTAGAGGAGGCCGAGGAAGAGAAGCCGGACGACCCAGACCGTGAGGAGGAACGGGTCCATCAGGGCCCGGTCGGGGCGTTGTCCGCCACCCCCGCCACGGCGCGGCCAGCCACCTCCGGCGCCTCGATCGACTCGACGACGATGCTCGTCAGCCCGATCCGGATCCGATCACCCTCGCCGAGGGCGATCGATTCGACCCGCCGGTCGTTGACGAATGAGCCGTTCGTGCTCCCGAGATCGGTCAGGACCAGGGACCCGCGTCGGCCGACGATCCGGGCGTGATGCCGGGATGCTCGCCCGTCGCGGAGGACGAGGCCGTTGTCCGGGGCGCGCCCGATCGTCATCGGCCGCCCGTCGAACGTCACGCTCCGGCTCGACCGATCCGGTCGGATCTCGCGGAATGTCGCGCGTGGCCCGTCGATCCCGGGGACGACGAAGACGGCCGTCTGATCCGGGACCGCGACCGGCGACGGTCCCGGGGAGCCCTGCTCAGGCGGTTCCGGGTCCAGTGGCGCAGGGACCGCGTCCTCCGACCGCGTCGGGTCGGCGCGCGGATCCTCGGCGACGACATCGATGTCGCCAGTCGCGACACGTGCGTTGGGCCGGAGCGCCACGGCCGGGCGGTCGAGGAGCGTGTACCCGTGGCTCCGGGCGAACGCCAGGGCGCCGTCGGCCAGGTCGGCGGCCAGGCGCGGCGTGGCGGCGTGCAGGGCGGCCAGATCGTCGGGGTGCAGCAGCACGTCGAACCGGTGGGGCACGAGGGTCCGACCGCCATCGCGGATGCGATCGCTCTCCATCGCCCGCTCGAGCCGGCGCTGGACCTGGACCGGGCGGATCGCCGTCCGGAACAGCCGCGCGGACTGGCGCTCGAAGAGCCGTTCGAGAAAGCGCTCGACCGCGGCAAGGGGTCCCATGTCGGGGGCGGAGTCTAGCAGACGGTCCTGAGACGGCTGGATGCTCCGCAGGTGTCTGCGTGGCCGCGCACGACGCCGCAATCCGGCAGGTTCGGGACCATCGTCCCGGAGGGGGCCGTACCTGCGGCGGGGGCTGTCGGATCGGGCTGCGTTATACTCTCGCCCCGTTCGGCAAGCCGTCCGGCTCCGACGTGGTCACCGCGACACCGGGGGCATGATGCCCGAGATCCTCACCGAGTCCTTCTGCGAGCGCTGCGGCACCCGATACACGTTCGAGTCGGCCGCGCCTCGCAAGACCCGCCGCCTCGGCCAGATCAAGACCCTGTCGAAGGGCATGAAGAACTGGGTCATGAGCGACGACACGTCGCTCGACGAGGCCATGGCCGCCGCTCGCAACGACGACGATCGGGAGCTGACAAGCCAGCAGCTCGACGCGTTTCACGCGACCTTCAACTTCTGCATGACGTGCCGCCAATACACGTGCGGCAACTGCTGGAACACCGCCGAGGGCCGCTGCCTGACGTGCGCTCCGCACCTGGGCCACGAGGTCCTGCCGGCGCCGTTCCCCGACCAGGCGCCCTTCGAGCCGGTCCGGATCGAGGCGGAGTCCTGGCCGGTGGTCGACTTCTCCTCGGCCGTCGCCGCCGCGCACGAGAACGGCCATGGCAACGGCTTCCACCCCGAGGTCATCGACCCCTGGGCCGGAGCGGGCACCGCCGACGCCGGGGGGATCGCCGAGATCGACCCGGCGGCGCGACTCGCCTTCCTGTCCGGCGAGACGCCCGCGCCCGTCCTCGAGCCCGAGGCCGAGGGGATCGCCGGGTCGCCGGCCTGGACGGACGCCACCGCGCCGGCATGGCCTGGTGCCGACATCCCGACTTGGCCCGCAGCCGACGCCGCCGCCGCTGCCGCTGACCGGGTCGCCGACACCGCGCCGAGCGAGAGCCAGAGCCCGGCCCTTGCCGCCGGCGAGGCCCCGGCCGCTTCCGATGAAGCGGTCGACGATTGGGCCCGCACCGGCACCGCCCGCACCTCGGATCTCCTCCGTCGCTTCCGGCCCGGTCAGAACATCGACGCCGAGCTCGCCGCCTTCGAGGCCGAGCAGGAGCGCGCCGAGGCGAACGCCTCGGCCGAGGCGCCGGATACGGCGGAGCCCGTCTGGGCCGAACCGCTGGTCGAGGCCGTCGCCGAACGGGCGCCCGAACCGATCCCGGCGACGCCCGAGCCCGAGCTCCCGATCGCCGCCTCGGCCGAGTGGCCGGTGGAGCCGACGACGGAGCCCGCCGAGCCCAAGGCGCCGGCGCTGCCGCGGCTCGCCTGGGCGCCGCCCGCGAAAAGCGCCGCGCCGGAGGCACCTGCTCCCGGCGAGCCCGTCGCGCCGGCGCCTCTCTCCCCGATCCCGCCAAGCGCCCCCGCGTGGCCGCCGGCGCCGGCCTGGCCGATCGCCGAGCCAACCGCCGAGCCCATCGCGGCATCGCTGCCGCGCGAGGACCGGATCCCTCAGCCGACCTGGCAGGTCTTCGCACCGGACGCCGATGCGCCCGGAACACAGCCCGCCGCCACGCCGGTCCCCGCACCGCAGCAGCCCTTCGGCGTCGGCAACGACCCGCAGTGGCCGGCCAATCCCGAGCTGTCCGAATCGCCGGCGATGGCCCTGCTTGCAAACCACGCCAATCGAACGAGCGATGCGCTGTGGGCCGCCTCCGCGCAGGAAGTCCTCGCCCGCCCGGCCGCGGCACCCGCCGGCGTCCAGACGGCCGGCACTCAGCCCTGCTCGAGCTGTGGCCTGTCGCTGTCGGCGACCGCACGGTTCTGCCGTCGCTGCGGCACCCGCCAGGGCTGAGCCCTAGGCGACCGGCGCCTCGGTCGCGGTCGAGCGCTCCCTGACCCAGGCCGCGCCGATCAACACGATCGTGAACACGAGCTGAAGCCAGGTGAGCCCGACGAGGATCGCTCCGAGCGTCCCGTAGACGAGGTTCGCTCCGAAGATGCGCGGCGCGACGAAGACGAACACCCGGGTCGCGATGACGAGAACGATCGCGCCGGTCGCGGCGGGGACGAGAAGCGCCCGCCAGCTCGGCCGGACCGACGGAACAAGCAGGTAGACCGCCGCGAGCGCGACCGCACCGACGAGCGGTGGGAGCAGCGCGAGGAGGAGGTCGAGGACGGCCCGGAGTCCGCTCCCGTCCCCGACGATCTCGACCGCGATGGCGAGCGCCGGCGCCACGACGAGGGCCGCGACGAACCCGCCGGAGATGACGGCGATGGAGCCGAGCCGCCAGGCTGTCCGGCGGGCGAGACTGCGCCGGGGTGCGCCCTCGTCGAGGCGGGCCACCGCGGATTCGAGGGATGCGAAGAGCCGCGACGTCCCCCAGGCGGCGAGGACGAGGCCGAGGATCGAGAGCGACGGGGATGCCCGGGCGAGTCCGGCGACGATCTCGTCGACGACGCCGGCGAGCGGCGGAACGTAGGCCGCGATCGAGCGGATCAGGTCGACCCGACTCGCCGGATCGGTGAGCAGGAGACCGGCAA
>DASXTH010000088.1:0-35477 GCA_036505555.1 Candidatus Limnocylindrales bacterium
GCCCGGCACGCCCTCGAGCAGGAGGTGCCCGCCCGCGAGGAGGGCGACGAGCACCCGCTCCAGCATCGCGTCCTGGCCGACGATCACGCGGCGGATCTCGTAGACGACCGCCTCGGCGGTTCGCCGGGCGTCGATCGCGGACTCGAGCGGATCGCGGGAGCGAGGGTCCAGTGGGTCGGACTGCGGGGTGGCGACGCTCGTCCGAGGCTCGCGCGGCGCGTCGAGGACGGTCTCGAGCGCCCGCGACCGGGGCTCGTCGAGGAACGGATCAGGCACAGCGGTCTCCGCACCCGTGGGCACGGGCGACATGCTGGTTGGTCTGTCGGCGAACCTCCCTGGTTGGACCGGACCGTTGGGCCGAAGGCTCACGGGGGTCGATGAGAGCGGCATGAAAGCGTCACGCGGCGCCGCAACGGGACGCCGGCGCGGCGGGTTACGGTGAGCGTCATGCCCGCCAGCCTCGATGACGCGACCCTGCGCGCCGCCGCCTCCGAGCTCGCCGCACGCGACCCCGATCTCGGGGGGATCCTCGCCCGGCTTGGTCCGCCGCCGCTCTGGGACCGGCAGCCAGGGTTCGGGACGCTCGTGGCGATCGTCCTCGAGCAGCAGGTCTCACTCCGCTCCGGTGCGGCCGCGCTCGACCGCCTGCGGACCGCCGCCGGCTCGCTGGAGCCCGCGGCCGTCGTGGGGCTCGGCGAGGAGGGCGCGCGCGGCGCGGGGTTGACCCGCCAGAAGGCGCGCTACGTCGTCGCCCTCGCCGAGGCGAGCCTCGACGGACGGTTCGACGCGGATGGGCTCGCCGGGGCGGACGACGATGAGGCCCGGAGCCAACTGATCGCGCTGCTCGGCGTCGGGCGCTGGACCGCCGACATCTACCTCCTGATGGCGCTCTGCCGACCCGACGTCTGGCCCGACGGCGATCTCGCGCTCGCCGCCTCGATGCGCCGGGCGAAACGCCTCCCGGCGCTCCCCGACGCCGAGCAGCAACGCGTGATCGCGGAAGCGTGGCGGCCGTGGCGCGCCGTTGGAGCGCGCTTGCTGTGGCACGCCTATCTCGCCGGCGAGCGCTGACCCAGGCGGCGCGCTCCCGAGAGAGCGGACCCTTGGCCCGGATCACCCGACCGTTGCCGAGGCCTCGGTCGACCGGGATCCCGCCCGACGGTATGCTCGGCCTGGCACCAGCCCGGAAACCGCCAGCACGACGATGCGAGGGGGACGAGTGGAGACCGGCGACGCGCTCCGCCAGACATCTGATGCGGTGCTCCGCGATCTCGACGTGCTGATCACGATCGAGGAAGAGAAGCGGACGCTCGAACCGGGCGACCCGCGGCTCGTCGAGCTCGCCAAACGCATCGAGGCGATCGCCCAGCGCGTTCTCGTCGGGACGACCCGCCAGCACGAGCTGACCCGGGTCGCAAACGCCCAGGTCGAAGGCGGCTCGGACGCGGCGCCCGGCACGTCGATCGAGGACACTCCGCGTGCCCTTGCCCTGATCCTCGCCGAGTGGCGCGACGCCGAGCGGCGGGCAGGTGCCGCCGAGCCCGGGTCCGGCGAAGCGGCGGAAGCCGGCGCGCTCGTCGACCGCTTGCGGGACGAATATCGCCATGCACTGGAGTCCGTGTCGCGCGGACACTGACCCGAGACGTCGCCCTGTGCCGCGGTCGCCACCGCGAAGCACGAACTCTCATCCGCTTCTCACCCAAACGGCCGACCGTTCCGCTGTCGCGCGCCGCCCCGGGGCGCAGCCGTTTCGGTGACACCACATGAACGTCAAGCTCCTCGCCATCGTCGCCCTGCTCGTCGTCGGCGGCACCGCCGTCTTCGTGGCCCTCGGCGGCCTGCCCCGCGCCGCGAATGCCGCGACGTCATTCCTGACGGGAACGGCCGCGATCGCCGACGTCAGCGACGACGTCGCGGCGACCGGCTCCATCGCCTCGACGACGACCTGGAGCCTCGCCTTCGGCTACGCGCCGACGACGGTCGCCGACTCCGCGTCCGCGGCCGCGTCCCAGGACGGAACCTGGACCGTGAACACCGTGACCGCGAAGGTCGGCGACGTCGTGAAGGCGGATCAGGTCCTTGCGACCGCGACGAACGTGACGCTCAGCGCGGACATCACCGCGGCGACGAACGACTGGACCTCGGCCCGGCTCCAGCGCCAGACGGCGAAGGAGGCCTACGACGACGCGGTCACCGCCGACGTCACGACCCAGATCCGCCAGACCCGGAGCCAGCTCCTCACCGCTGACAACCAGGTCGCATCCACCCATCAGAAGCTCCTCGACCTGAAGGCGACCGCCGGGCGCAACCGCCTCGTCGCCCCAGCCGCGGGGATCGTCACGGCCGTCAACGTCACGGCCGGCGCCGACGCCCCGTCCGGCGTCGCGATCACGATCGAGTCGACCGAGTACCAGGTCACCGCCGACGTCGTCGAGAGCGACATCGCCTCGATGCAGCTGGGCCAGCCTGCGACCGTGACCGTGTCGGCGATCGGTGCGGACCTCGAGGGGACGGTCACCGCGATCGCGCCGACTGCCTCCAGTGGCTCGAGCGGCTCGTCGAGCAGCGTCGTGTCCTATGCGGTGACCGTCGCCCTGAAGCAGCCACCGGCGACGCTCCGGGCCGGGATGACCGCCGACGTGACGATCACGACCGCCGCCGCGAGCGGGGTCCTCGCCGTCCCCGCGGCCGCCCTCCGCGGCACGGCCGGCAACTACAGCGTCCTCCTCCCGGCCGCCGACGGCTCGGCTCAGGCCCGCTCGGTCACGGTCGGGCTCATCACCAGCTCCCTCGTCGAGATCAAGAGCGGGCTCACCGCTGGCGAGACCGTGATCACCGGCACGAGCAGCACCCAGCGGACCACGACCGGAACGGGGACCGGGGGCGGTCAGTTCGTCGTCCCGGGTGGCGGTGGCGGCGGCCTGCGCGGGCCGGGGGGCTGACGCGGTGACCGCGATCGTCAACCTCGAGCGCGTCAGCCGGACCTACGCAATGGACCACGTCCGGGTCGATGCATTGAACGACGTCTCGCTCGAGATCGGCGAGGGCGAGTTCGTCGCGATCGTCGGCCCGTCGGGCTCGGGCAAGAGCACGATGATGCACATCCTCGGCTGTCTCGACCGGCCGACCGCGGGGACGTACCGACTGGCTGGCACACCCGTCGCGACCCTCGACGACGATCGGCTCGCGCGGCTGCGAAGCCGGACGATCGGCTTCGTCTTCCAGTCATACAACCTGCTCCCGCGGACGACCGCGCTCGACAACGTCGCGACGCCGCTGCTCTACCAGGGCGTCAATCGCCGCGAACGGGTGCGGCGAGCCACGGCCGCGCTCGAGCGGCTGGGGCTCGGCGACCGGCTCGGCCACGAGCCCACCGAGCTGTCAGGCGGGCAGCAGCAGCGCGTCGCGGTCGCCCGGGCGATCGTCACCGACCCCGCCCTGATCCTCGCCGACGAGCCGACCGGCAACCTCGACAGCGCGTCGGGGCGGGACGTCCTCGCAGTCCTGCGCGAGCTCCACGCCACGGGCCGGACGATCGTCCTGATCACCCACGACGCGGAGGTCGCCGCGGCCGCCGGCCGCCAGGTCCACATCCTGGACGGCCGGATCGCGGCGTGACGGGATGACGGCATGAACGCATTCGAGCTGCTCCGGCTCGCCCTCTCGCGACTGCGAACGAGCCGGCTTCGTGCCGCGCTGACGATGCTCGGCGTCGTCATCGGGGTCGCGTCGGTCGTCGCGCTCGTCGGCGTCGGCCAGGGGACGACGACGAACATCACCGCGCGCCTCGCGAGCCTCGGGACGAACCTCCTGACGATCAGCCCCACAGGCGGCGCGTCCGCGTCGCTGACGATCGAGGACGCCGAGGCGGTCGCCACGGTCGACGGCGTCGTCGCCGTCGCGCCGGAGCTCCAGACGTCGAAGACGATCGCCGTCGGGACGAAGTCGACGACGTCCTCCGTCGTCGGCACGAGCGCCGACTATGCGACCGTCCGGGCGTTCGACGTCTGGCAGGGCTCGTTCCTGACGACGGCCTCCATCGAGCACGGTCTGCGGGTGGCCGTCCTCGGCGCGACGACCGCCTCGGATCTCGGGCTCGACGCGTCGTCGATTGGCTCGACGGTGTCGGTCGGCGGGCTGCCGTTCGAGGTGATCGGGATCCTCCAGCCGAAAGGCGGCTCGGGCTTCCAGAACCCGGACGACCAGGTGCTGGTCCCGCTCGCGGCCGTTCGCAAGTACTTCGTCGCGGGCGACACGATCCGGACGATCGGGGTGAGCGTCGCGTCCGACGAAGAGATGGCCGCGGCGACGACCGCGATCACTGCCCTGCTCCGGGACCGCCACGAGCTGGCGGCGACCGACGCGGCCGACTTCTCGGTCTTCAACCAGACCCAGCTGCTCGACGCGGCGTCGTCGATCAGCGCGACGCTGACCCTGCTCCTCGGCGGGATCGCCTCGATCTCGCTGATCGTCGGCGGGATCGGAATCATGAACATCATGCTCGTCTCGGTCCGCGAGCGGACCCGCGAGATCGGAATCCGGAAGGCGGTCGGCGCTCGCGGACGCGACATCCTCGCCCAGTTCCTCATCGAGGCGCTGACGCTCTCGCTCCTCGGCGGGCTGATCGGGATCGTGCTCGGCCTCGCGGTTTCCGCCCTCATCGGCCAGCTGGCCGGCTGGGGCTTCCAGTTCAACCCGACGACCGTGGCCGCGGCCGTCCTGTTCAGCCTTGCGGTCGGTGTCGTCTTCGGCGTCTGGCCCGCTCGCCAGGCCGCCCGTCTCGACCCCATCACGGCGCTGCGCTACGAGTAGGAGTCTTCCCGATGACCGAGCCGATCTCCGGCGATCCGTTCCGCCCCGCGTCTTCCCCGTCGCCCACGGCCCCACCGATGCCGACGCCGGCACCCGTTGCGCCACCGCCCGTCCGAGGGCGGGGCGGCGGCGGGATGCTCGTCAACGTGCTGCTCGGCGTCGCCGTCGTCGTCGCGATCGGCGGGGTGGCGTTCGCGGTCGGGCGGGCAACGGCGCCGGCGGCGGCCGCGACCAGGACGGGGCTGGGCGGCAACGGACCCGGTGGCGCGTTCGTCCCGGGCGCCAGCGGGGCGCCCGGTGGCGGCGCCGGCGGCGTCTTCGGTACGGGCGGGCTCACGCTGGAGGGCACGGTCACCGCGGTCGCGGCGGACTCGATCACACTCCAGCTGTCGAACGGCCAGACGGTGACGATCCCGACTGACGCCCAGACGACCTATCACCAGCGCGAGGCAGCCACGGTCGGCGCGGTCACGAGCGGCAGCACCGTGATCGTCGAGCTCCAGGGCGGCCGCGGCGCATTCGGCGCAGGCGGTCAGGGCGTTGGCCCGGCCGCCAGTGGGGCGCCTGGCCGGACCATCGGGCCGGCGACGAGCGTGACGATCGCGCCGGCAGGGAGTTAGGCGCCCTCGGACTCGGTGGTCGGACTCGAGGCGGCGCTCTCCGACGCGCTCGAGCCGGTCGATCCGGTCGGAGCGGTCGTGACGCGGCCACCACTGAGCGTCGGGGCCCGCCGCGGGATCATCACCGCCGCGACGAGCCCGGCAACGACCGCGGCGACGGCGCCGACGACGATCGCCGCCTCGATCGAGACCGCGGCGATCAGGCCGGCCAGCGCCGCGCCGATCGGGTACCCGACGAAGTTCATTGCCATCGAGACCGCGAACGCCCGGCCCATCCAGGCCGGATCGGTCCGGCGCTGGCGGATCGTAAAGAGACCAACGTCCATCGGCCCGTTCAACGCGCCGCTGAACGACAGCCCGAGGGCGATGAACGCCAGGCCCGCGGCGGCGCTCGTCGCGCCGGCTCCCGCGAGCAGCAGCAGATCGGCGACCGCGATCCCGGCCATCGGTAGGACGAGCAGGTGCCATTCGCGTCCGCGGCTGTCGACGCGGCCAGCGATCAACGCCGCGATCACGCCTGCGACGCCGGACGCGGCGAACACGAGCCCGACGGCGACCTCGGGCGCGCCGAGGCGATCGAGGACGATCAGCGGCACGACGATCGTGACCATCCCGCCCGACAGGTTGAGGAGCGAGATCGACACCCCGAGCCCGCGCAGCGTCGGGTTCCGGACCGTGTAGACGATCCCGTCCCAGGCGTCGCGGAAGAGGCGGCCGGTCGAGGCCGTGTCGGAGACTGGGTCCGGCGCGCCGATCATCGCGATCGTCGCCGCCCCGTAGACGAGCCCGATGAGGATCAGCGTCGTGGCGCCGCCGACGACCGACACCAGCGCCGCGGCGATCGGCGGCCCGAGGATCGTCGCAATGAGATAGCCGTTCGAGTCGATCGCATTCACCCGTTCCCAGAGCCGCTCAGGGACGATGAGCGGGAAGAGGCTGCGGAGCCCCGTGTGCGAGAGGATCGCGGTCAGTGAGCTGACGACCGCGATCACGAGGAGCACCGGCACGGGCAGGGCATGGGCGAGGCCGAGTGAGCCGATCAGGACGAGCGCGACGAGGGCGACCGCGTAGTCGAGGATGACGAGCTTCGTCCGGCCGTGGCGGTCGAGCAGGGCGCCGGCGAGCGGCGCGACGAGCAGCCCGGGAAAGACGCTCGCAAACGTCACGATCCCGGTCAGGGCCGGTGAGCCGTACTCGGCGAGCGTGAACAGGACCAGCGCGACGCCGACCATCGACTGGGCGATCCGGCTCAGCTGCATCGACAGGAGGATCCGGCCGAAGCCCGGCACGGCGAGCAGCGCGCGATAGGAGCGGTCCGTCCGATGCCCTGGGGTCATGACCCGATCCTACGGTGGGCGGATCTGTCGCGCTTCGGGCGATTCGGGTCTTGCAGCCATCTGCACAATGGCGGCATCGTCCCGGCGAACGATCGCCGGTCCCTTGGGAGGGGGAGGAGGACACCGTGGCGTCTTCGAGCACGTCGGCAAGCCTCGAGCGGAACGCGATCGGGCTCACCGAGGTCCTGTTCCAGTCGATCACCCACATGGCGCCGGCGGTCGCCACCGCCCTCTCCCTCGGGGCGGCGACCCTGTTCGCCGGAGGCAACACGCCGCTGGCCGTCGTCCTTGCCCTGGTCGCGGCCCTGTTCACTGCCTACTCGATCGGGGAGCTGGCCCGACACCTCCCGTCGGCCGGCGGGATGTACACCTACGTGGCGCGCGGCCTCGGCTCGTTCGCGGGCTGGCTCCTGGCCTGGGCGTTCCTCCTGGCAGAGCCGATCGTCCCGGCCGCCCTGTTCGCCTCGTTCGGGCTGTTCGGAGCGTCGCTCATCACGCTGGTCACCGGCTTCTCGCAGGACTACCTCTGGCTCGTGCTCACGGTGGCCTGCGGACTCGTGGTGTGGTGGCTTGTCTACCGCGGGATCTCGATCTCGACACGGGTCGGCGTCGCGCTCGGCCTGATCGAGATCGGGATCTTCGTGCTCGTGTCGCTGCTCCTGATCGTCAACGCGGGCTCGCGCAACACGCTGTCGGTGTTCACGCCCGGCGCCGACGGCCTGAAGCCCGCGCTCCAGGGCATGGTGTTCTGCCTCCTGGCGTTCGTCGGGTTCGAGGCGGCTGCGCCGTTGGCGGAAGAGACCCGCGACCCACGCCGGACGATCCGGAGCGCCGTGCTCCTGTCGGCAGTCCTGATCGGGATCTTCTACATCTTCAACATGTACGCCGCGACCGTGTACTTCGGTCCGGACAAGATGCTCACCGACTTCTACACGTTCAACAACGGCGACCCGTGGAGCGCGATGGCCGAGGATGTCCTCCCGGGCATCGGCGGGATCCTCGTGATCTTCGCGATCCTCAACAGCTCACTGGCCAACGCCACGGCGGGCGCGAACGCGTCGACGCGGGTGATCTTCGCGCTCGGCCGCGTGAGCCTCCTGCCGCGCTGGTTCGCGGCAGTCCACGAGACACACCGGACGCCGCTGAACGCGGTCAATTTCCAGGGGATTCTCGGGATCGGGCTGGCGGTCGGGCTCGGGTTGCTCTTCCAGAGCCAGGGTCAGCCACTCGGTGGACCGCTCACGGTCTATGTCTGGATCGGCTACGCGCTTGGCCTGCTGTTCGCGGCGATGTACGTCGGGGTCAATCTCGCGGTCATCGGGTTCTATTACCGCGAGCGCCGCGCGGAATTCAACATCGTCAAGCACGTCGTGATCCCGATCCTCGGCATCCTGCTCCTGATCCCGGCATTCCTCGGCGTGCTCGGCGGACTGACGATCCCGCTCTTCGACATCAAGCTCGATCCGCTCAAGACCCCCTACGACATCGTGCCGCCGCTCGTGCTGGCCTGGATGATCGGCGGTGTCATCGCCTATTTCGTGGTCCGGAGCCGGACGCCCGACGCGCTGACGCGGATCGGCGACGTGATGTCGGAGGGTTGATCGCGGACGCCGCGTCCGGCGGCGTCAGTCGAAGATCGACAGGGGGCAGTGGGCCGTGACGACGAAGTTCGGCACGTCCACGATCTCGCTGATCCGGAGGTCGATCGCGACGCTGGTCAGGAGATAGGCGTCGATCGGGGCGATGCCGTGCTCGCGGCCGAGCCAGTCGATCATCCGGCGGACGGCGTCGCGCGCCGCGGTGAGCAGGTCCGGTCCGATGCCGTCGGTCGCGTAGCGCCGGCCGACCGGCGTCGGCACGTCCGCGGTCAGGAACTCCGGAGCGGTGACGTGGAGGTCCTTGCGGACGGTCAGGCGGACCACGGCCCGCATCGGGGTCTCGATCGCGGTCCCGCTCACCTCGCCGTCGCCCTGCGCGGCGTGACCGTCGCCCATCGAGAGGCGCGCGCCGGGGTGGAACACCGGGAGGTACAGCGTCGCCCCGGCGGTCAGGTGGCGGGTGTCCATGTTGCCGCCGAAGACGTCGGGCGGGATCGTCGAACGCGGGCCGGTCGCCGGCGCGACGCCGATCTCGCCGCAGAACGGCACGACCGGGACGCGGACGCCGGGCAGGAACTCGGCCCGGCCACCGAGCCCGGGCACCCGCGTGATCCGCAGGGCGGGATCGGCGAAGTCCTCGGCCAGAAGCCCGAAGCCCGGGATGCTCGCGCTCCAGCCCCAATCGGCCGGCTCGAACTCGAGGAGATCGACCTGGAGCGTGTCGCCGGGCTCCGCGCCGGCGACTGCGATCGGCCCGTTGACCTGGTCCACGCGGCTGAAGTCGAGCCGGCCAAGATCGTCGAGCGTGGACATCGCCGTCAGCTGCCCGCCGGAGGCATCGAGCAGGTCGAACTCGACGATGTCGCCGCTGCCCACGGTTTCAATCGGCTCGATCGCCGGATCCCACGCAAGGTGGAACCGATCGCGACTGATATGGATCGCCGGAGTGATGGCCATCGAAGCCTCCTCGGCCGAGATTGTAGGCAACCCGCTGTCGCGACCGCATCCGTTGAGGAGCCACGCGACTGCGTTCGTCGCGGATGGGCGGCGCTGGCCACGCGGTCGGGAGCACCGTAAGCGAGCGGGCTCGAACGCCCGTGAGCGTGGAGCGGACCGACCAACGAAGCCCAACGGCGTTCAGCCGCGACAGCCAAGGTGTTAGAGTCGATCGCACTCGAGCCGGCTCCTCGTACGGGGTCCGTCCTAGTCCGCCGCCAGGTGGCAGGATGAAAGGACCCGCGATGCCCCGGTGGAGTGAGGTGTGCGCATGTCCACCGTGACGTTCGAGCACGTCACCAAGAAATACGGTGACGTCCTCGCGGTCAACGACCTGAACCTCGCCATCAACGACGGCGAGTTCATGGTCCTCGTCGGGCCCTCCGGCTGCGGCAAGACGACCAGCCTCCGGATGATCGCCGGCCTCGAGGAGATCAGCGCGGGCGACCTGAAGATCGGCGACCGCATCGTCAACGATGTCGCACCCAAGGACCGCGACATCGCGATGGTCTTCCAGAGCTACGCCCTCTACCCGCATATGACCGTGCGCGACAACATGGCGTTCGGGCTGAAGCTCCGGAAGCTGCCGAAGGCCGACATCGAGAAGCGCGTCAATGAGGCGGCCGGGATCCTCAGCCTCGAGAAGCTCCTCGACCGCAAGCCGAAGGAGCTGTCGGGTGGCCAGCGCCAGCGCGTCGCGCTCGGCCGGGCGATCGTCCGTGAGCCATCGGTGTTCCTCATGGACGAGCCGCTCTCGAACCTCGATGCGAAGCTCCGCGTCCAGACCCGCGCCGAGATCGCCCGCCTCCACCAGCGGATGGGCACGACGTTCGTGTACGTCACCCACGACCAGGTCGAGGCGATGACGATGGGCACGCGGATCGCCGTGATGAGCGAAGGCCTGCTCCAGCAGGTCGGGACGCCGCAGGTCCTCTACGACCAGCCGGCGAACCGGTTCGTCGCCGGGTTCATCGGCAGCCCGTCGATGAACTTCCTCGACGTCACCTTCGACAGCTCCGGCGGGACGCCGAAGCTCCTCGGACCCGGTGGCTGGACGGCGAACCTGCCGCACCGCTTCGCGACCTCGGTCGGGGCGACGAGCGGGCGCAGGCTCGTGGCCGGCTTCCGCCCCGAGCACCTCGAGCTCGACGCGCTCGAGGGCGACACGGTGACCATTCCGGGCCGGGCCGACGTCGTCGAGTACCTCGGCAACGAGGAACTCCTCCACGTCACAGCGGCGGAGAAGGACATCGTGGCGATCGTCGGCTCCGACCATCGGGTCAGGCCCGGCGACATGCTCAACCTGATCCTGCCGCTGACGAAGCTCCACCTGTTCGACGCCGAGTCGGGGATCAGCCTGACCTCGGAGCGCGAGCCGGTGGCCGCCTGACCGAGCGATCCGATCGGGCCGGCTCGGCCGGCCCGATCGCCTCTCCTGCGGGGACCGAGCATCCCGGCGTCGGGCCGTCCGACGCGGAGCTGATCGAGCGCGTCGTCAACCGCCGCGTCCTCCACCGCGGCCACTACCTCGAGTTCCGGATCGACACGATCGAGCGGGCCGACGGCAGCCGCTCCGAGCGGGACATCGCCGGCCACCCGGGCGCGGTCGCGATCGTCGCGCTCGACCCCGACGGCCAGGTGCTTCTCGTCCGCCAGTGGCGGACACCCGCCGAGCGCGTCCTCCTCGAGATCCCGGCCGGAACGCTCGATCGCGACCCGGCCAGCGACGCAATCGAGGACCCGGATCTCGCCGCGCGGCGCGAGCTCGAAGAGGAGACCGGCTACCGCGCGGCGAGGTGGCGCCGCCTCACGTCGTTCTGGACCGCTCCGGGCTTCGCCACGGAGCTGATGCACCTCTACCTGGCGACCGAACTGACACCGGCTCACCCCGATGAGCGGCTCGGGCCGGACGAGGACGAGCATCTTCGCCTGGACCGGCTGTCGCTCCCTGCGGCCCTGGCGGCGGTCGACCGCGGCGAGATCGCCGACGCGAAATCGATCGTCGGGCTGCTGTGGGTCGCCCGACACGGGACGGTGTGAGCCGCGTCGAGACCGGGTTCCAGGCCGACGTCGAGTGGCGCCGGTACGCCCTGCCGACCGGCGCCTGAGCGCCGCGTCTAGCCGCTCGACTCCGCAGGTGGCGGCCCGAGCCGGGCCAGGGCTCCGGCGTAGACCTTCGAGGAGGGGCTGAGCGCGCAGGCCAGCCGGAGATGGGTCCGCGCCTCGTCGCGCCGGCCCAGCTGCTTCAGGCTCTGGCCGAGGGCGAAGTGGGCGTAGTGGGCGGACGGGTCGATCTCGAGGAGCTGCTCGAACGTCGCCCGTGAGCGGTCGTGCTGGCCGGAGTTGTAGTACGCCCGGCCGAGGGCCTCGAGGATGCTCGCCTTGCCGGGCTCTTCGCGATCGGCCCGCTCGAGGACCGTCGCGGCCTGGGCGAAGTGGCGCTGGGCGAGGAGATCGTGGCCGCGCTGGAGGAGCTCGTACGCGGACTCCCGCTCATCCTGACCGTCCGGCTCGGGGTCGCGCTCCGCGTCATCGGTCATGCCGCGATGGTTGCACGATCCGCCCGATCGCTCAGGCGGCGGCGAGGCGGCCCTCGAGCCACGGGACGAGCAGGGCGCGCTGGACGGCGACGGACTCGTCCGAGCTCAGCCCCGCCCCACGCGCCCCGTAGTAGACACTGACGAGCACCGCGCCGATCACGGCGACGACCACGGGATCGTCGCCGAGCGGATCGACCGCACGGCGGATCAACGCCTCGATCCGGGTGTTGTACCGAGCCTCGGGCAGTGCCCAGGCATCGGTCCCGCTGCGGTCGGTCACGCGGACCTCCCACCAGCTCGACGACCGCTCGGAGAACGCCGCCAGCTCACGGAGCAGCCGATCGAGCCGCGCGATCGGCCCGGCGGCGCCGGCGAAGATCGCTTCGTCCGGCATCGCCAGATCCTCGAGGATCGCGTCGGCAGCGGCCTCCGCCAGGTCGTTCGGGCCCGGGAAGTGGTTCCGGACCGTGCCGGGCGCGACGTCGGCGGCGCGGGCGACGAGGGCGACGGTCGTCGCGGCGATCCCGACGTCGCGATAGAGCCGGAGCGTCGCGTCGACGATCCTCCGGCGCGTGTCCGCCTGGGCCTCACCGCGCTTTCCGAGGGTGTAGCGCCGCGGCACAGATCCTCCTGCCTATTTCATTGATTGACACGCTAGCCAATCAATCATACCATGCACCGCGTCGAACCGCGGCATCGTGCCACGCGGGCCTGGAGGAATGATCATGGCCACCGCCGATCTCTATCGCTTCGCCGGCGTGTCGAGCTGGGTGGCGCTCGTCGCCCTCGTCCTCTCGGCCATCGCGCTGGCCTTGTTCTTCGGCGGCGCCGGCCAGTTCTGGGGCCCGGTCAATGACGCGTTCGTCGTCGTGACGGCGATCGCGCTCATCCCCGCGGTCGTCGCGGTCTCCCGCGTCGTCGGCGACGCGGCCGCACCGTGGACGGGGCCGCTCACGGTCGCGACGATCGCCGGCCTCGTTCTCATCGCGGTCGGTCAGACGCTCCTGATCGTCGGCCGGCTGTCGCTCGACGGGTCGTATGTCACCGGCGGCATCGGCGTCCTCCCGTTCCTCGCCTGGATCGTCTTCACCGCGGTCCTCGGGCTCGGCCGCGGGATCCTCCCGGCGTCGCTCGGCTGGTTCGCCGTCGCGACGATCGCCCTGATCGTCGTGATGTCGGTCGTGGCCGCCGTGACCCAGGGTCCGCTGCTGTGGGCGGCGGGCATCGGGCTCGTCGTGGCGCTCAGCGCCTGGATCGCCGGGCTCGCGACGACGTTCGGATCGGTCGCCGCGACGGCTGCCTCGGCCGCCTGACCCGGCCGCGCGGCGGCCGGTCGATCAGCGCCCGTCGCGCCAGAGTTCGAGGTCGACCGGCTGGAGTCGCGGCGACTCGGTGACGCCCGGGATCCGGCCTCGCTTCGCGATCGCCCGCCCGTCGATCTCCTTGATGTCGCCGGTGAAGTCGATCGGCGCCGCGCCGCTGATGTACGAGCCGACCGCGAACGAGTCGACCGGCGCGCCCTGCTCCTTGAAGTAGGTGATCCGCTCCGGCGTCAGACCACCGGAGACGACGATCTGCACGTGACCGTAGCCCTCCTGGTCGAGCCGCGCCCGGATCTCCTTGACGAGATCGGCGGTGACCCGGCCGCGCTCCGACGGCGTGTCGAGGCGGATCCCGTACAGGCGATCGCCGAGGGCGTGGGCGACTCGGAGCGTCTCCTCGGCCTCGTCCTTGAACGTGTCGACGAGGACGATCCGCGGGACGTCCGAACCGAGATGACGGTCGAACGCCTCGGCGGCGGCCACGGTGTCCCCGAAGATCAGGACGAGCGAGTGGGGCATCGTCCCGGTCGGGTTCAGACCCGCCAGCCGGGCACCGGCCGGCGTCGACGCCCCGACGCAGCCGCCGACGATCGCCGCGTAATCGAGGACGTCGGTGATGTCGGGGTGGACGTGGCGGGCGCCGAACGAGACGACCGGCTCCGGGGCGGCCGCCTCGACGCACTCGCGGGCCGCGGTCGCCCAGCCCGTCGACTGGGCGAGCATCCCGAGGATCGCGGTCTCGTACAACCCGAACTGGCGATACCGGGCGTGGATCCGGAGGACGACCTCCTTCGGGCTGATCCGGTCGCCGTCGGACAGCGCCTCGACCTTCGTCTCGATTAGGTCGGCGGTGGCAAGGACGTGGCCGATCAGGTTCTTTGCCTCGTCGATCCCGCACAGAACGGCGTCCTGACGAGCGAACACCTCCATCGTCACGACCGGATCGAGCCCCTCCCGCTCGAGGACGGTCTCGGCGCGGGCGAAGTAGACGTCGGCCGAGTCGCCGGAGAGGATCTCGCGCGAGGGCCGGGTTCGGACGAGGCCCATCAGCGCCGCTGGCTCTTCATGCGTCTCCCCTGTCGGACGGGCGATCGTCGAGGGCCTGGTCGTCGCGGGCCCGGTCGTCGAACGGCCGGCTCGGCTGGTCGGCGAGTGTAGCGTACGGCGGACCCGCCTCCGGCTCCGCATCGAACGCCTCCGGCGCCGGTCCGACGGCGTCAGCGAGCCACGCCTGGCGCCGCCGCCGGCGACGACGGCGGTTCGTGAACCACACGGCGCCAAGCAGAACGACGAAGGCCCAGAAGAGGACCGCGGCGATCGCCACGGCGCGACCGCGCCCGACCGTCACCGCTTCGTCGATCACGGCCGTCACGGCATCGGCCTGCGCTGCCGCGTCCGGGGCTCCCGCCTCGAACGCAGATCGAGCCGCCGCGAGGCCGCCCGCCGGGTCCGTCCCGAGCAGGCCCAGCACCACGAGCGGCGCCCGCGGCGCCTGCACCGCGCTCGTCGCGGTCCCGAGCGCCGTCAGGGCCGCGATCTCCGCGTCGGCGATCCGATTCGCATCGGCGAACGAGTCCTGCGCCCCCTCGTACGCGGCCCGGAGTGTCGTCGGCACCGTCACCCCCAGCGCTGCCGCCATTGCCGCGATCGTGTCGCGTCGGGCGAGCAGCGCGTCCGCCTCGTCGATCCGCGTCCGCGCGGTCGCGAAGTCCCACGAGCCCAGCGGTGCGCGGACTGCCAGCGGCGGCAGCCAGCCGGCGCCGCGCTCGACGATCCCTCGATCGGCATCGCGCGCGGCGGCGCGATCCGTGAGCGCCGCGGCCTCGGCGTCGGAGACGACCCAGCGGCGGAAGGCGGCGTCCGCGGAGGTCGAGCCACCGACCTCGTCGAGCAGGTCCAGCAACCGGCGCCAGTCGTTCGTCCCGCCGACCGTCTCGGCCGGTCCGCTCCCGACGTACGCGATCGTGTGGGCATTGGCCGCCGCGAAGACGGCGCGCATCCGGGCGTCGCCGACCTCGTCGACGATCGCGGCGATCACCGTCCACGACGCGTCGTAGCCGAACCGCTCGCGCGCCTCGGTCGCGGTGTCGGTGATCCGGCCGGGATGCTTCCACTCGTTCAGCTTGACGGCGGCAGGATCGGTCGGGCTGACCCGGTCCGGAGACTCGGGCTTCTGGCCGAGCGCCTTGAGCACCTTGGCGCCATACGTGTTTGCGAGCCCCTCGTCGATCCAGCGCCCGTCGAAGAGATGCCCGTTGAACCACGCGTGCGAGGACTCGTGGATGATCGTGAGCGCGTCGAGGTCCTCGCTGATCTCGATCTTGTCCGCGCCCTCGAAGAACACGCCGGCATAGCCCTCGAGAAGCGGCGTGTGAACCTCGAACACCGACAGGTCGCCCGCGACGGGCCACGGCAGCCCGATGAGCTCGACCAGCTCGGGCAGGCCCCGCGTCAGCAGGTCGCTGACCTGGTCGCGCCATTTCGTGTCCTCGGGCCAGGCCCGGACGACGAGATGCTCGCCGTCGGCGAGATCGATCCGGGCCTTCGTCAGGGCGGCCTCGCGGTCGGCGTTGACGAGGAGATACCAGGACTCGATCTCGGTGATGCCGGTCGCCCGATAGATGGTCGCGCCGCCGCTCGTCGACTTCGTCGTGTCGGACCCGGTGACCTCCGAGGCGAAGCCCTTCGGAACGACGACGCGGACGCTCCCGATGTCGCCGAACGCCCACGCGACGAATGTCGCGAACGCCGTCCCGACCCGGATGTCGCTCTGCGAGCGCGGCGCGCCGCCCGGCAAGTCGAAGGTGATGTGGACCTTCGCGGTCTGCTGGAAGAAGAGCGAGCTCCGGAACCGAACCTCGAGGACGCGGTAGCCCTCGGACCTCGTCGTCGTGGTCGAGAGCGCGGCACCGTCCGAGGTCGCCCGGATGTTCGTCGCCGCGGTCTGGATCGCGATCCGGGCACCCTCGTAGAAGTACTTCGTGACGATGCCGCCGGACGTGACGTTCGGCTTGAGATTCCGGGCCGTGACGTCGACGACGACCCGGACGACATGGCGGCTCGGGACGATCGTGTACGTGGCGGCGGTCCGGAGCTCGAGGCCGTCGGCGGCCGCCCGGGCAACCGGCGCGGCCGCCGGAGCGAGCACCCCGCCGATCGCGACGAGCGATGCGGCCAGGCCGAGGACGACCCGGCGTCGGACGCCCCCCACGACGGTCAGCCCTGGCCGACGACGACGGAGCGGCGGCGGACGCCCCGGTCGCGATACCAGCGGATCAGGAGCCAGAGGCCGAGGGCGACGGCCGCGAGGGATGCACCCGCGGCGAGGATCCGGTTCCGGCCGATCTCCTCGGCGGACGACCAGACGCGCTTCGCGAACGCCGAGGACTCGACGCTCGCCTGGAGATCACCCGAGCTGAAGGCATCGATGGCCCGCCGGATCGCGGCATTCGGGTCGGAGTTCCAGAGCCCGATCGCGGCCAGGAGCCCGGGCTGCTCCGAGCGCGTGGCGACGGCCTCACGGAACGCGGTGATCGCCGCGAGCTCGGCCTCGGCCTCCGCCGACGCCGCGGCGAAGCCGCGCGGCCCCTCGAAGTCGGTCTGCATCGTCGCCGGCGGGGTGAGGCTGGCGCCGACGGCCGCATCCTCGACGGCGTCGCGGTCGTCGAGTGCCGTCGTGGCGCGGTCCAACAGCTCGGTCGCCTGGTCGAACTGCCACGCGCGCAGCGAGTCGCGGACGACGCGCGGCAACAGCCACGGGTCCGCCCGCGCGGCGAGGGCCACGTAGCGGGCACGCGCCACTCCCCGCGCGGCGAGCAGCGGCTCGTCGGTTGGGCGGACGACCCACGCGGTCCATAGATCGTCGTATGTTGCGGGGGTCTTCTCCTCGAACAGGTCGAGCAGGCCGCGCCAGTCCGGCACCGTGTCAGTGGTCTCGAGGGTCGCCCGCGGCCCGGTCGCCTGGTAGGCGGCGCGCTGGTCGCGGATCGCCTGCCAGACCGCGGTGAGGCCGGCCGCGCCGGCCCGCGCGCCGATCAGGTTCGCGAGCTTCAGGGCGGCCGCCGACTCGGCCGACTCGACGGTCGCGGAGGCGGCCCCGTACGTGGTGCCGGGCGCGGCCCACGCGTTGAGCGGCACCCGTGCCGCCTCGAGGGCCGGGGTGAGCGCGGGCCCCTTGACGCTCTTCTCGCCGACCGTCTTCGCGGCCCGGACCGCGTAGTAGGAGGCGAACGCCTCGCTCGCCCAGCGGTCGGCGAGGAGCGTGCCGTCGAACCAGACGTGGGCGGCCTCGCGGAGCACGACGAACGAGGGTGCGTAGTAGGCGATCTGGATCTCGCCGGCCGGAGGGTCGTAGCGACCGGCGAAGCCGGTCGCGTCCCGGCTGAGCGCCTCGGAGACGATGAGCGGGCGCTCCACGGTCCAGGGCAGCCCGATGTCGCGGGCCAGCGCGGGCAAACCCCGCTTGAGGAGGCTCCCGACGCGCTTCGCCCAGGCCGGATCGTCGGGCCACGAGCGGAGGATCACGGGGACGGTCCGGCCGTCGAGCGGAATCTGGAGCGTCGTCTCGCTGAACGCCCCCGGCCGGTCGGCGACGAAGAAAGCGAAGAAGTCGAGCGGGTCGGTGAGGCTACCGGTCGTGTACAGGATGCTGCCGGCCGCGTCGGTCGTCGGAGGGTCGAACGCCGTGCTGTCGACGTCGACGTTGAACCCGGCCGGGAACACGACGGTGACGCTGCCGCCGGGCGTGTCGGTCGTCCCGAAGCCCCAGGCCGCGAAGCTGACGAGCGTCGTCCCGATCCGGGTCGTCCGCGTCGGCGCCCCGCCCGGGTCGGCAATGTCGAAGGTGAGCCTGAACCGGCGCGTGGCACCGGCCGGCAGCCGCTTCCCGAAGTCGATCCGGAGCAGCGTGTAGGCCTTCGCCTTGCGCTCGACATGGACGGTTGGCTTCGCGTCGGGGCTCGTGACCTTGAACGCGGTCGTGCCGGGTTGGACGGCGAGGAACGCCCGATCGAAGTAGTAGCGGTGGGTCTTCGTGTCGTGGCGGTGATTCGTCGCGGACAACGCGAGCGCCACGTGGACCCGTCGCTTCAGCGGATCGACTGTGTAGCGCGTGTCGGCGGTCATCGTCAGCGCGGGAGCGGCGGCCGCTGCCGTCGCGGCCGCGAACGGCGATCCAGCCGGAAGAAGCGCGCCGGCGGGCGTCGCGGCCACGGCCGCCAGGAGCGCCAGCGCCAGGAGGCCGCCGCGCCGCCGTCGAGCGCCGGTCACGGGCGGGCCGCCGAAGGAATTGGGGGTGCCGCGTCGCCCGTTGCCGCCGCAGCCTCGGCGCCGGCCGCGGGCTCGGCGGGTCCGGCCAGCTCGGCGAGGAGCGCGGCATACCGCTCGATCAGCCCGGCGTTCCGGCTCACGCGATTGCCCTGGTCCGGGATCCGGCCGCCGATCCACAGCCAGCCGGCCGACTCCTCGAGCAGCTGGTCGGCGATGAGGAGGGACCGGGCGAGGGCGACCCCGAGCGCATCGCGATCGAGGTTCGCAAGGGGCAGCTCGCTCGCGAGGACCGGCCGATCGTCCTCGGCCACCGAGAACTTGACGAACGGGAACTCGTCGTTCCAGCGGAGGAGCTTGCGATACGACTTCCGGAACGCGTCACCGATCGGCGGGGCGAAGTGGACCCAGCAGATCAGGGCGAGGCTCGGATCGAGGATCAGCGTCACGGGCAGGTCGAAGCGGCGTCGACCGTCGAGGCGCAGGTCCCACGACGTGACGCCATCTCGATCGGCCCGGGCGAGCGGGGCGAGCTCGAGCTCGGCCAGCCACTGCTCGACATCGACCGGGCGCACCGGCGCGCCCGCGTCCGCGGAAGGCATGGCGGGCAGTCTACCCGCAGTCCCCGATCCGGGTGGGCGCGAGGCGAGACGCGGAGCTCGCCTGCCCTCAGTGCTCCGAGCCGCCCCCGCTCGCGGCCGATCGCCCGGCCCGCGCGACCTTCGTCGCCTCGATATGCCCGTTTGTCGACGGCTCGATCGGGACCGCGACCCGCCCCTCGGCAGCCACCCGCTGGCTCGCTGGCGTTGTCGCGCCCGGCCGCGTCCGACTCGACTCGATCGACGCCCCGCTCTTCACCATCCGGCTCGGGAAGTCGGTCGCCTTGGCGTCGCTCGCGATCTTCACGTTCCGCCCGATTCGGACGCCGCGAGGGATGACCGCGCGCTTGCCGATCACGGTGATCCCCGTGTTCAGCCGGCCCGGCTCCTGCTTGTTCGGCGTGTCGAAGTCGGGGCCGTCGCCGACGATCGCGCCCGGCCCGACGACGACCTCCTTGTCGAGGATCGAGCGATCGACGACCGCGCCCGAGCGGATCACCGAGTCGAACATGACGATCGAGTCGCGGACGACGGCCCCGACGTCCACCCGTACACCCGGCGACAGGACCGAGTTGACGACCGTCCCGTTGATCAGGCAGCCGTGGCTGATCAGGCTCCGGTGGACCTGGGCGGTCGGGCCGACGAGGGCCGGCGCACGCTCCTCGGATCGGGTGTGGATCAACCACTCGCGGTCGTACAGATCGAGCGCGGCGTTGTCCTCGAGCAGCGCGAGGTTCGCCTCCCAGTACGACTGGATCGTCCCGACGTCCTGCCAGTAGCCATCGAAGTGGTAGCCGTAGACGCGGGCACCGCCGTCGAGCATCGCCGGGATGACGTCGCGGCCGAAGTCGTTCCGATCCTCGCTGAGCCAGTTGCGGAGCGCCCGCTTCGAGAACACGTAGACACCCATCGAGGCGAGGTCGCTCTTCGGGTGCTTCGGCTTCTCCTGCCACTCGATGACCTTGTCGGTCTCGTCGAGCGCGAGGATCCCCATCCGGGTCGCCTCGGCAAGGGGCACGCGGCGAACCGCGATCGTCACGTCCGCGCGCTTCCGCTTGTGGGCCGCGATGAACGGCTGGTAATCCATCTTGTAGATGTGATCGCCCGCGAGGACGACGACGATGTCGCCGGCGTCGTGCTCGATGACGTTGAAGTTCTGGAGGACCGCGTCGGCCGTCCCGCGGTACCACTCCGCCACGCGGCCGCGGGCGAGGTACGGCTGGAGGAGCTTCACCCCGCCGTTGTTGCGGTCGAGATCCCACGGCCGCCCCAGCCCGATGTGGTCGTTCAGCGAGCGGGGGTTGTACTGGGTCAGGACGACGACGTTGTCGATGAACGAGTTGACGCAGTTCGACAGGGTGAAGTCGATGATCCGGTACTTGCCGCCGAAGGGGACAGCGGGCTTGGCGCGGACACCCGAGAGGATGGACAGGCGCTCGCCCTCACCGCCGGCGAGGATCACCGCCATCGTCCGCTTCATGGCTGGATGCTAGCACCGTCGAGAAGCGATCCGGTCATCGGCCGATGACGGTTTCGTTGCGTTCTCGTGTTGTGGCGGGCTCGCCCGACCGCGACCGCGACGCGACCCGCGGCCGCGGCCCCCGGCCTACAGGAACAGGCGCGGGTTGACGAAGGTGCCGTTGAACCGGACCGCCCAGTGGAGATGCGCGCCGGTCGAGTGGCCGGTGTTGCCCTCGTGGCCGATCACCTGGCCCTGGCTCACGATCCGCCCGGCGCCCGCCGGGCAATTCGGAACGAGGTGGGCGTACCACGTCTCGAGCGACTGGCTGTGGGCGATGATCACGATCCACGCGGGGTCGGCGCCGTCGGCGTAGTTCCAGCCGCAATAGACGACCTTGCCGTCACCGGACGCCTTCACCGGTGTGCCGTACGGGGCGACGATGTCGATGCCCTGGTGGAAGTGGGCGCAATCGCCGAGGGGCGGCTCCCACGAGAACCCGGTGCAGCCGAAGGGCTGGGTCACCTGGCCCACCATCGGCCAACGGAGTGTCCCGTTGTAGGCCGAGGGGATGTTGCCCTGGGCGTAGGCCGCGGCGACGAGGTCGCTGATCCGCTGCGCGAGGACGGCCTTGGCGTGGGCCGCGGCGGCCATCGCCTTGGCGAGGTTGGTCTTGTTCGCCGCGAGCTTGCGGTAGGCGGCCTTCTGGACCGCGAGGGCCCGGGCCGTCTCGGCCTCGAGCCGCTTGAGCTCGGCCTGGGCGACCTTCAGCTCCTTGAGCGAGGCATCGAGCTTGACCTTCTGGGCGGCCGTCTGGACCCGCATGTCGTCGGTGGCGGCGCGGGTCTGGGTGACCGCATCGTGGATCGCGGCGAGATTCGCCTGGTCGTGGACGATCTGCTCGGCGAGGGCCTTGTCCTGCTCGCCGACGTCGATCGAGTAGCTCACCTCGGACAGGACGTCGGTGAACGAGCCGGCCGAGAGGAAGGTCTCGAGCATCGAGGTCCGATCGATGTCATAGGCCTGGCGGAGGCGCTCGGCGAGGAGTGCCTTCCGCTCGCGGAGGTTCACCGTCATCACCGATTCCTGGACGGTGATCCGGTCGAGCTGGACGTCGAGCTGCTGCAGCTTGGCGACCTGTGCCTGGTAGTTCCGCTTCACGATGTTGATCTTCACGACCATCGTGTCGATCGACTTCTTGACCGCGGTCAGATCGGCGTTGATGCCGCTCAGCTGGCGTCGTGTCGACGCGATCTCGGTGCTGAGGTCGTCCTGGAGGGCGTTGATCTTGGCGATGTCCGCCTTCTGGTCCGCGATCTGCTGTGCGAGGGCGGTCTGCCGGGCGCGGGCGTCGCTGAGCTCGTCGGCCCCCACTGGCCCGACCGGACCGCCGAAGATCCCGACGATGATCGGGACGAGGACCAGGAGCGGAAGACGCGCGAGAGCCCGGCGTGCGCGGTGTGGGCGCAGCGGCTGTTCGGCGGGTCGCCCGTGCTCCCCGGCCCCGGACCGGGTGGTGCGTGACGGGTATGTGCTCGTGTGCGCGCTGGGGCGCATCACGGGAGCAAAGTCATCGTGCGAGCAAACTCCGTTCGTCGCGTCTGGCTGCGCCTGACGGCGCGGGGGCGCGGGTGGCGGCGACGCCCGCCGATACGCCTGCCCGACGGGCACCCTCAGGACGACGACCGGCTGCCCGGCATCATACCTTGGGCTGTCCAGCCTAGTCGGGGTCCTGGTCCCGCGACCACCCTGACGATGGTCCCATCACCACTCCGGACCGCACCGCTCCGCACCGGACTGCCGTGGTTCCGCGCCGCCCGCGACCCTTCCGAAATCGTTCATCGCCGGAAACCACCTGCCTTCCCGCGCCCGCCGCCGCCGAAAGCGGACTCCGAAATCGGACGCATCGTCCGCCCGCGCACGGGCGCCGTCTCCGAAATCGGACTCCGAAATGGGTCGGGTCAGAGGCCGCGCATGGGCGCCGTCGCCGAAATCGGACTCCGAAATCGGACGATCGGCCCGGGAAACGGAGGTGATCGCCCACGGCTGACGATTTCGGCGATCGACCGGCGCGCCCCCGGGCGTCAGGCCCGGACGAAGATCCCCCACAGGGCGCCGAAGATCAGGAACGGCCCGAACGGCACGAACGTCCGCCGGCCGATCCGCCGCGTCACCAGCAGCAACACCAGCACGAGCCCGGACGCGAGCAGCCCCGACAGCAACCCCGTGAACGCCCGCAGGAACCCGATCATCAGCCCCACGCCGGCCAGCAGCTTCACGTCGCCGAACCCGAACGCCCCGGCGCCGAACGGGATCGAGGCCACGAAGATGATCAACGGCACGGCCGTCGCCGCGAGCAGGGCCGGCACGATCTCCTGGCCGACGAGCGGGTTCCGTGCGGTCACATCGAGGAGCAGCGCGATCGGGATGACCGGCAGCGTCAGCTCGTCGGGCAGGAGCCGCTGGTCCAGATCGATCGCGAATCCGACGACGAGCGTCGCGAACCACAGCCCGAACACGACCTGGACGATGAGATCTGCGGCGGCGAACCGATCGCCGAGCAACCCGAACGCGAACGCGCCGATCGCCGCACAGGCGATCGTCCGCCAGCCGACCGCCCGGCCCGCCGGGTCGTCCCCGTCGTGCTCGGGCCAGCGGACCGCGAGGCGATCGGCGACAACGCCGAATGCGCCCCCGGCAACCGCGAGGACGAAGGCGAGGACGGTCAGCCCTTCGCCCCGGCCAGCGCCAGCTCGACGAGCGTCGCGTGGGTCACTCCGGTCGCGCCGCGCGCCGCGTACGGGGCCGTCTTCCGGAAGTAGCCCGAGCCGCCGATGTCGAGATGGGCCCACGGCACGGTCCGGAACTCGCGGAGGAAGAGACCGCTCTTCACGAGCGAGCCCTCCGCGGAGCCCGAGTTCTGGAGATCGCCGTACCAGCTCTCCATCTCGGTGACATAGTCGTCGACGAGTGGGATCTGCCAGTAGCGTTCGGCGGCCTTGTCGGCGGAGCGCATCACGTCGTCGTACCAGTCCTGGGGCGTTCCGAAGGCGCCCGTGATCAGGTGGCCGAACGCCCGCGAGACCGCGCCGGTGAGCGTCGCGACGTCGACGATGTGCGTCGCCCCGAGCCGCTCGGCGTAGGTCATCGCGTCACCGAGGATCAGGCGGCCTTCGGCATCGGTGTTCGTGATGTCGACCCACTTGCCATTCAGGGCCTTGACGACGTCGCCCGGCCTCGTCGAATGCGAACCCGGCATGTTCTCGACCGCCGGCGCGACGGCGAGCAGCGGAGCCCCCGGGGAGAGGCGGGCGACCGTTCCGATGGCCGCGATCACGGTGCACGCACCGATCTTGTCCATCTTCATCTCTTCCATCCGGTCGGCGCCCTTGATGCTGATCCCGCCGGAGTCGAAGCAGACGCCCTTGCCGATGATCGCGAGATGGCGCCCGAGGGCGTCCTTCTCGCCCTCGCCGCCGGAGCGCATGACGATCATCCGGGGCGGGTTGTCGCTGCCCTGGCCGACCGCGAGGAACATCCCCATCCCGAGCTCGCGGGCGCGGTCGGGCTCGATCACGTCGATCCACAGACCGTGCTTCGCGGCGAGGTCGCGGGCCTCCTGGGCGAGGACCTCGGGGCTGACGTCGTTGGCCGAGCGGTTCGAGAGAGAGCGGGCGTGGTTCGCCCCCTCCCCGATGATCGCGCCACGTTCGGCGGCGGCCTGGGCGGCCGCGGTGTCGGCGCCGCTCGGGGCGATGAGAATCAGCTCGTCGAGCGCCGGCGGAGCGGTCGGGGCGTCGTCGCGGTAGAGGGTCTTGGGGTCGAAGCTGCCCTCGACGACGCCGCGGGCGACGAGCTCGGCGACTGCCGCGAGGCCGCCATCGAGGACGTCGGCGAGGGGCGTCAGCCAGACCGCGAGGCTCCGCGCGTGGCGGCCGCCGAGGCGGTGCTCCGACGCGGCCCCGACATGGAGAACCGTCTCTCGATCCAGGTTCGCGGCCTCGCCCGCGCTGATCGTCAGGAGGCGGCCCGCCGCCAGCTCTCCCGGCGCGGCGAGCGCCGAGGTGAACCGCTTCGAGCGCAGCTCGCCGAAGGCGGCGAGGGCAGCCAGCTCACCGCCGGTCCGCTGATCGAGCTCGCCGAGGGGTCCGTTGAACGCGGGCTCGCCGACGATCGGGATCGCGAGGACGTCGGCCTTGACGTCCCAGGGCTGGTCGGTGACGACGCGCAGCTGCACGGATTCGCACTCCTCGTTGGTGAGGTCGCGCCCAGCAGCCGGGCGCGGGAGGGTCAGTTGGCGCAGTGTACCCGCCGGTCGCGATCGATTGTCGCGGTCAAGGCGAGTGTGCGGTCAGGGCGTTGCGGACGACGCCGGCTCGGACTCGGTCGGCTCGCCCGACGGCTCGGCAGTGAGCTGATCGACCGCGGTCTGGAGCTTCGCCCGCGTCTGTTCGATCCCGATCACCGCCTCGTTGAGCCGGCCGCGGCCGATCTCCGCGAGGATGATCACGATCCCCGATGTGTTCGACGGGAGCAGGCTCTGCGCCTTGCGCTCGGCGGCGAACGCGTCGCGGAGCTCCTGGGTGACCTTGCCCTTCGCGGCGACGGTCGCCTTGATCAGCCGGGTGAGGGCCGCGTCGTACTCGTCGTTCCGGTCGATCCATTGCGTGAGCGTCGAGACCTCGACCGTGCTCGCGAGCCGGTCGCGCAGGCCCTTCGCCTCGGTGAGCATCGCCTGCGCCTGCGCGAGCGTCGTCAGCGACGCTGCGTACTTCTTCGCCTGGTATTCCTTCGCGGCCTGACCGGCGGTCGTGTCGTGGCCGGTCAGCAGGACGGAGAGGCCGTTCGCCACGAGCGACCCCGACGCGAGCCGCGTCCAGGCGATCTCGAGGCCGCCGGTCGCCCCGACGGCCGCCAGCGCGACGTCCCGACGCTTCGTCGTCTCGGGCGACCAGAGGAGCGGCTCGTTCGGGCCGCTGCCGGGCACGAGGAGCAGCTGCTCGCGGATCTGGCCGGACCGCGTATCGATCGCGCGCGCGAGGGTCTCGCCGTCGGCGATCGCCGCGTCGAGCGTCGCGAAGTCGCTCGAAACGAGGGCGGTCAGCGCCCCGCGGCCCAGCTCTCCGAGCCGCTCCACGTCGGCGGCGAGGTCGATGAGCTCGACCTGCACGGCGTCGAGGGCGGCCGTGGCGGCGGCGTCGCTCTCGTACGTGAGCTCGGCCCGAGCCGGGGTCGCCGGCTGGTTCGCCATCGCCGCCACGAGTCCCGCGCCACCGACCGCGATGACAGCAACGATCAGCAGCCACGCGATCGTGAGCGCCGCGCGCTGGAGGAACCGGGACATCGCCGGCATCGTAGCATCGGGACTCATGACCCCCAGCCAGTCGCCGAACGTGCCGCCGACCCACCCACCCATCGGGTCGCGGGACTGGCTGCTGTCGATGCCGAAGGCCGAGCTCCACATCCACCTCGACGGCTCGCTCCGGATCGAGACGGCGATCGAGCTGGCGCGGGAACGGGGCGTCGACGCGCCACGGGACGTCGACGGGATGCGGGCGCTCCTCGTGGCGCCGATGCCGTGTCGCGACCAGGCGGAGCTCCTCCGAGCCTTCGACCTGCCGATCGCGCTCCTCCAGGACGCCGAGGCGCTCGAGCGGGTCGCCGCCGAGCTCGTCGAGACGAAGGCCGCCGAGAACGTCCGGTATCTCGAGATCCGGTGGGGGCCGCTGCTCCACTTGGCGCGCGGCCTCTCCCTGTCGGATGGCATCGCTGCGGTGGCGCGCGGAGCGCGGGACGCCGCGGCCCGCACTGGGACCGAGGTCCGCCTGATCTGCACGGCGTTGCGTCATCACGACCCGGCCGCGAACGTCGAGCTCGCGGAGATCGCGGCCCGGTTCGTCGACGAGGGGTTGACCGGCTGGGACCTCGCGGGCGGTGAGGAGCGCTTCCCCGATCCCCTCCTCCACGCGGCGGCCTTCACCGCGGCTCGGGCCAACGGCCTCCGGATCACCGTCCACGCCGGCGAGTGGGGCGGCGCGCCGCAGATCCGACGCGCCCTGGCACTCGACCCCGAGCGGATCGCCCACGGCCCGTCGGCCATCGACGACCCCGAGCTGTGCGCCGAGCTGATCGCGCGTGACGTGACGCTCGACCTCTGCCCCACCTCGAACTGGCAGGTCGGCATCGTCCCCTCGATCGCCGACCACCCGCTGGCCCGCCTCCATCGGCTCGGTGTTCCGGTGACGATCTCGACCGACGACACGACCGTCTCCGACCTCTCCCTCACCGACGAGTTCGAGAAGGCGGTCGAGGCGATCGGGCTCACGTTGGACGAGCTGTGGACGATCGACCGTCACGCGCTCGACGTCGCCTTCGCCGACCCGGCGACCCTCGCGCGCGTGCGTGCCGCCTTCGACGCCTTCCAGGCCGAGGTCGACGCCGCGCCGTTCCGAAATCGTTAGCTGCCGGCACTCACTCCCGTCGCAAGGCCCGTCCGATTTCGGACTCCGAAATCGGATCGCGCCGTCTGGGATGGAGGTGGTTTCGCGCGACGAACGATTTCGGAAGAACCCGGCCTAGCTGCCCAGGCGCTCCAGGATCGTCGCCAGCTCCGCCGCATCCGCGGCGATCGCCGTCGGGCGGCGTTCGGGCGGGACCATGTCGACCGCCTCGCGCGCCGTGACGCCAGTCAGCATCAGCACGCTTCTCGCGCCGACCGCGATCGCCGCCGCGATGTCCGTGCCGAGCCCGTCGCCGATCATCACGGCCTCGCCCGGCTCCCGGCCGACGGCGCGCGCCGCCTCCTCGAGGAGGTACGGCTCGGGCTTGCCGATCGAGATCGGGGTGACGCCGCTCGCGGCCTCGACGGCCGCGACGATCGCGCCGGCGCCAGGCCGGACGGCGCGCTCGGTCGGGTACACGGGATCGCGGTTCGTCGCGACGAACCGGGCGCCCGCGCGGACGCAGTCGGTCGCGACCGCAAGCCGCAGGTAATCGATCCGGAGGTCGAGCCCAACGACGACGGCGTCGGGCCGGCCGGCCGCCTCCCAGCCGTTGCCGCCGTCGGTGCCCTCGACGCCTCCGCCGCGGATCCGCTCGCCGACGTCGCCAGCCCGGGTCACCCGGAACCCGGCGTCCTCGAGCTCGCGGTCCATCCCGCTCGCGCCGACGGTCAGGACATGGCGGATCTCCGGCTCGTGGTCGCGAAGGTAGAGGGCGGTTGCGCGCGGCGAGGAGACGATCCGGTCGGCCGAGACCGGCGCGCCCATCGCCGCGATCCGGTCAACGTACTCGGCCCGGTACCACATCGAGTTGTTCGTGACGTAGACGACGTCGTCGCCCCGGGCCGCCCGCGTCGCGAGGACCGCGGCAACTCCGGGCACCGGGTCCGCGCCGCGGTACAGCACGCCGTCGAGATCGACGAGGAGCAGCAGGCCGGCGGACGTTCGGGGAGTTGGACTTCTGGGGTCGGGCATCGCCGGGGAATGCTAGCCGAGGGCTACCCTTGGCCTCGTGACCCGCCTCTCGCCGCGCAACGATCCGCTGACCGGCACGACCCGGCTGCTCGTCGACGGTACGAACCTGCTCCACCAGCTGTCGTCGGGGCCCGAACGCCAGCCGCCGGCCGCACTGATCGGCCGGCTCCGCGCGGCGATCCCGCAGGAGGTCGTCATCGAGCTCGTCTTCGACGGCCCGGCCGAGCGCGGTCTGCGCGGCGAGCGGATCGCCCACGGCGTGACCGTCCGCTACGGCGGCCGGCACTCGGCCGACACCGTGCTCGTGACCCTGGTCGAGGACGCCGCGATGGCCGCCGGCGCCGAGCCGGGCGGAGGGTCGCTGGCGACCGGCGGGATCCTCGTCGTGACCGATGATCGCGCGCTCCGGTTCGCGATCCAGCACCGAGGCGCCCGGACGGCCGGCGCGTCGTGGTTGATGGCGCGAATGGCACGCTCGAAGCTGTCGTCGCCGTCGATCGGGAACGCCCGACCGCCGCGGCCGCCGCGGTTGGATCAGGGCCCGCCGGGCTCGGTGCAGGAGGCGGCCCGCGAGGATCGGGGCTGGTCGCCGGGCCGCGGCGCAACCCGCAAGACGGGCAACGGCAAGCGCGCCCCGAAACGCTGAGCCTCGCCCGCAGACACGCGAGCACGGTCCGCGCATCGAGGCCGTTAGAATGCCCGCGTGACCGTCCTCGACCAGATCTCGCACCTGTGGTCGGACTTCCTCGGCTTCCTCTCGAAGCTCGTCATCCCCGATTGGCCCGGGCTGATCGCCCTGCTGCCGCTGTTCGTCACGATCGGGATCCTCGGGCCGCTGCTGAGCCTCGCCGTCCTTGGCTGGCTCGGGTATGGCGTGACGAAGCCACGCACGCACGTGCGCTTCGACGAGGGGACGAAGGTCGCGCCACGCGACCATCTCGGGCGACCGATCGTGCCCGCGGGCGAGCCGTACTGCCCACGTGACGGCCTGATCTACCCGACGGGCACGCAGCGCTGCGACGTCGACCGGACGAACCTCCTGATCCGCTGCCCGAAGTGCGACGTCGTCCGCGGCGCCGGCGACGCGACGTGCGGGAACTGCG
This sequence comes from Candidatus Limnocylindrales bacterium, assembly GCA_036505555.1. GTDB lineage: Bacteria > Chloroflexota > Limnocylindria > Limnocylindrales > CSP1-4 > CF-46. Next base: position 29,127 of record DASXTH010000088.1, read on the forward strand.
GCCTGACGCTGAGCCTCAAACCGAGGACGATGATCGTCTCCACCGATGGGCCGCCCCCCGGCGGCGCCGCCCTCGCCTGAGGACAGGACCGACCCGATGAGCGTCTTCGCGAGCATCCTCTTCCCGATCGGTGTCGTCGCGATCGCGATCGCATTCGCCGCCCACGTCGGTCATGCGGTGCTCCTGGCGAATGGACGGCGCTCGATCGGCCTCGCCCTCAACCCGGCCCCGCAGCGCCCGGCCTGGGCCGGCGCCGTCACCGGATCCTTTGCGGACGGCCGCCTCGCCTCGGCCGACGCCGATCCTGGCGACGCCCCCCTCGGCCTGGCCGCGACCCCGCTCGGGCGGGCCGCGCAGATCGTCACGGTCGTCGGGTTCGCGGCGCTGGCCGCGTATCTGCTCGCGCGCGGCCTCGTGGTGGGCCGCGGCCCGTGGGGCAACATGTTCGAGTTCACGGTCGCCTTCGCGACCTCGATCACGGGCGGCTATCTCTACCTGTCGCGGCGCTACCCGATCCGCTCGATCGGGTTCATCCCGACCGGCGTCGCGCTGGGGCTGCTCCTCTACGCCGCGAGCCTCCCATCACAGATCAGCCAGCTCGTTCCGGCGCTCCAGAACCCGCCGCTGATCACGATCCACGTGGGCCTTGCCGTGCTGAGCTACGGGATCTTCGCGACGAGCTTCGCCGCGGGCGTCGGCTATCTCGTCCAGGGCCAGCACGATCGGTTCGCGTGGCTGCCCGGCCACAAGGTCCTCGACGAGGTCGCCTACCGCTCGGTGATCATCGGCTTCCCGATCTTCGCGACGATGATCATCCTCGGCTCGTGGTGGGCCTCGATCGCCTGGTCGCGCTACTGGGGCTGGGACCCGAAGGAGACCGCCGCGCTGATCACCTGGCTCTCGTATGCCGTCTACCTCCACGCCCGCAATCAGAAGTCGTGGGCCGGCCGCCCGGCCGCGCTGCTCCTGGTCGTGGCGTTCGGGATGGTGATCGTCACGTACTCGGGCTCGCTCTGGTTCAACGGGCTGCACTCGTACAGCGGGCTCTAGCCGGGGCCCGGCTCGCTCACGTCGCCGAGCGGGCAAACCGAAAGTCGATGCTCCGATCGTCGCGAACGGTCACGTTCGGCGCGACTCCGGCAACGGGTGGCGCGACGCTCTCGAACACGATGACGCCGGCGTTCCGGATGTTCTCGACGAGGGTGGTCTGGGGGATGAGCGGCCAGACCTTGACCGGGGCGACCGAGATCGCGGCCGTGCTTGCCCCCGCCATCACTTCGTTCACGAAGGTCGTCGGCGTCGCGTTGTGGCTGCCGTGGTGGCCGATCTTGTAGAAGGAGCACCGCCGGAGGAGCGCGCGCAGCTTCGGCTCGTCGAGGACCCGCTTCCAGGATCCCCACTGGGCGTCGCCCGGGAAGAACAGGAACAGGTCACCGACCTCGAGAACGAGCATCAGGCTCGTGCCGTTGATCGAGTTCGTGAACGACGCTGCGGCGGCGAGGAGCTCGTCGGCCGCCAGCGCCCGGATCGCACCGACGATCTGGCCCGGGACCCGGTCACCGGGAAACCCCGCGCCCCGCTTCGCGCGCGCCGCGGGCACGGCCCACTCGGCGTCGAACGGCATCGGCGGGGGGACGGCATCGCTGTCCGCGGCCGCGGCCGCGTTGGCGAATGTCTCGGTCTTCGGCGGCTCGAGATCGCGGATCACGGCCTCGTCGGTGCTCGGTCCGAGCACGTGGATCTTGACGCCGGGCAGGAGCGGCGTTCGGAGCGGCCTGGCCGCGGCGGAGAGGTACCGTCGCAGCGGCTTGCCCAGGAACCCGGTCCAGAGCGTGTCCATCGCCGACTCGTTCCGGAGCGCGAGGTTGTTCGCCAACAGCTCCCTGGCCGCGTCGACGGCGAGCGACGGCTTGGCGAACGCGGCCGCGGCAAGGTTCAGGGAATCGGCCGAGAACCCCATCTTGTCGCGGAGCGTCGTCGCAACCGGGTCATTCGGGTCCTCGGTCCACGGCATCCAGACTTCGCCGACCTCGACCTCGGCCCATCGTTTCGCGGTGAAGCCGCTGACGTGATCGCGGTGGCGATGGCTCGCCACGACGACGTCGATCCGGAGCCGGCCCGCCTCGGCCTCGAGGTCCTCGAGGATGAGCGGAACCAGCTGGGTCGCGGTGTGTTTCCCGGTGCTCGAGGGATGCGTCCCGCAATCGATCAGGATGCGCCGGGCGTCGCTGCCGTCGGGCGTCGGGATCGTGACGAGGAAGCAGTCGCCGAAGCCGACGTTGTACATCCGGACGACGACTTCGGGGCTCGAGGCGCGGGCCGCCGGCGCAGGCACGGCCGGCTCGGGCGCGTGCTGGCTCATCGTGGCGCCCCCACGGTCCGGTTCTTCGGCTTTGTCCGATCAGCGTCAACGATCGCGAAGTTCGCCCGCTCGATCATCCGCCGCGCGAAGTACCCGTCGTCGCGCCAGATCAGGTCGTCGTCCGACTCGTCCGTGTCCTTGATGTGTTTCTCGATCCCCGCGAGCGAGCGGGCCCGCGGCGCCTCCAGCTCGACCAGCGGCTTCGCGATGACGTATCGAACCTCGCCCTGCTGGTTGAAGATCACGGTCGAGCCCATCAGCAGCCGCAGCCCGCCGAGCTTGCGCCGCTCCTCTTCGGTTGTCTCGCGCTCCTGGACGAACTGGGCGACGACATCGACCCGCGTCCGTCCATTCGACGCGACCCGCGAGTTTGGATGCAGGCCGTGGATCGCGATCCGGAGCGACGGGTCGAGGTGGAGCAGCGCCCGGTTCGCGTCGGCGAACGCGAGCACGGCGGCGTAGGGGCCCGACTCGCTCTCGTCCTCGCTGCCTGCCGATGGCTCGACCGAGCCGACCTGGCTCTGTCGCTCGTCCTCGAGCTCGTCGTTGAAGAAGAACCGCGTCAGGAGCTCGCCGATCGCCCAGCGGTCGAGCTTCGGGATCTCGGGCGTCTTCCCGTCGGCCTGGCGGGCCGGCTTCTTCGGCTCCGGCCAGACGAGCGATTCCTCGGCGAGCGAATACACGCTATCCGGAAAGATCCCGCGGACCCGGAAGGCCTCGATCAGCGCGTCGCGGATCCCGAACCGGTCCTCCGGATACAGGTCGCGGTCGCTCGTCACGAGGGCGCGGAGATAGTCCCCGTAGCGGATATCGATCGGGGGCAGGTACTCGAAGGCCCGGATGCACATCGTGAGCACCATCTGGGCGACCGCCGATGCCTCGTTCGCGAGGATCGTCACGAGATCGGACGGCAGATCGCCCTGCGGCAGGACGCCGGTGCCGTTCGTCGCGAGCCTGACGACGTCGCGGATCCGGGTCTGGTAGCCGTGGAAGAAGGCGTCGAAGACCGCGGAGACGAGGAGCGAGCCGCGGGCGTGCGGCTCCTTGATCGTCTGGTAGTCGTCGGGGCTCGGCCGTTCGTCGCCGACGGCGCTCCGAAGAGCATCCGAGTGCCCGGTCCCGTGGCCGAACTGCTTCGCGAGGTTCAGCAGGACACCTGGCGAATTCACCGCACCGTGCTGGCGCTGGATCTCGGCGCGCAGAACATCCGGCACGGTGAAGTGCTGGAAGATCGCGACGATGTCGGCGATCGCCTCGTGGAAGGCGAGGACGTCCCGGTTCGTCGGCTCGTTGAAGTGGCGCCGGAGCCGATAGACGATCGCGTGCGTCACCTCGTGGGCGATGATGTCGTGCGAGAGGCAGCTGAAGACCGTCTGGCCCGGGAGGTTCTCACCAGGATTTGCGGCGTCGGCCTCGAAGTAGCCGAACAGGACCGCGTTGCTGTGCGGCTCGAAGAACGCGTTCGCCCCGCGGAACGCATGGGGCAGCAGCCGGAGCGGGCGGCTCCGGCTGAAGTGGAGCGGCCGGCCCAGGGCGCGCTCCACGTTCTCGAGGACCCGCATCGCGACCGCATAGACCATCTGCTGGTGGAAGCGCGGATCGGACTCGGACGGATCGAGCCCATCGCGCATCAGCAGCGGCGGCTCGTCGAGGTCGACCGGGGCGTAGTAGACGTCGAGGCTGCCGTCATAGTCGATCACCTGGAGGCGGTCGCTGACCGGACCCGGCCGGCGGAGCTCCTCATTCGGGATGTCGATCGTGATCCGGTTCCCCGCGAGACCGCGGTTCAGGGGATCGAGGGCGAAGATCTTCAGCCGGCGACGGGCCGGCCAGTCCGTCGCGTAGGACGTCGCCAGCTTCGGGATCGCCTCGGAGACCTCCGGCGTCCGTTGGACCTTGCTGGTCGTGGGATCGTTCACCCGACACCTCCTGCTCGAGGAAAGCTCGGTGCCGGCTCGCTCACGCCGTACCACTGGCTGATCGCGGCGTCGGCCGCCGCGTAACCCCAGTTGATCAGCCGGTCGCGGATCTGATCGGTCATGCCGTCGAGGCGGGTCGGCAGGTTGGCGAGGGCCATCGTCTGGTCCGGCGGACAGCTCAGCGGGTTACCGGCCGGGAGCTGCTGGCGGATCCCCCAATAGGCTCCGGTGCGGTCGCCGCGCTGATACGCCGCGATGAGGAGCCGCTTGCGCAGGGACCGGACCTGGTGATCGATGACGCTCGTCATCCGCAGGGTCTCCCGGATCCAGTCGCTCGGCGGCCTCGGGTCGTCGGCAACCTGGCCGCCACCGTCACTGGCAAAGACCGTGCGGTACTTCTTGAAGATCGTCTCGAGCCCGAGGTTGTCGTACACCCCGCCGTCGGCCAGGCGGATCTGATGCTGGTAGTCGGGCAGCTCAAGGCCACGTCCGCTGCCGGGCGTGAACATCGACGGGTCGACGTTGAGCTCCAGCGGCGCGAAGAACGGCGGAAATGCGGCCGAGGCCGCGACGGCGGTCGACACGCGGAACGGCGGCTTCTCGATCTCGCCGACGCGCCAGTCCCAGGCGTACGGTCGGGAGAACCGCCAGAGGACCGAGGACGACAGGTTGGTGGCGTTGAAGATGAACCGCGGGCCTTCGGCGTCGGCCGGCAGATCCTGGAGCGTCTTGCCGTGGAAGAGGTGCTTGTCGAACTCATGGTCGAGCCGGTCGGCCGCGTTCTCGAAGGGGAGGAGCACGCCCTCGACGACGGCGTGGACGTCGATCGCCTTGGCCGCGAATGACTCGATCGGCTTCAGGACGGCCTCGAGATTGCTCGCCGAGCCGCCCGGCCCGTCCCAGCGCAGATCGCGCCATCCGAGGCCGAGGACCCCGCCGGTGATCGATCCGCCCGACACACCCGAGATCCGATTCGCCTTGCGCAGCAGCCTCACCTCGTTCAGGCGATGCAGCGCGCCGACGTGGAAGACCATCGCCCGCGACCCGCCGCCCGACAGGCAGATGCCGATCCCGTCCTCCGGCTGCTTCTGCGCATCACCCGGGACGTAGCTCACCGGCTGGACCGCGTCGCTCGCGTTGGCCGTACCCTCGTCCTCGGCCTGCGCCAGCTCGATCGCGGTGCGGGCGGTGTCGACGTTCGTCGTCATGCCTCTCCCAGGGCGTACTCGGGTGGCCCGGGCAGTTGTATGCCGCCGCCGTCTCGGCCGCGTCTCGAGGACTCCGAGGCTGGCGATCGTCCGGGTCCGAGTCAGGTTCGTCGGTCGGGTTCGAGCGCCCACGCTGCCAAGGCGCCGAACGCGATACCCATCGCCGCAACGACGCCGGCGAGCGCCCAATCCCCGGGGCCGGACATTCGATACGTGCTCGTGGCGACGCTGCGGCGGGCGCGTCGAACGGGGACCGCAGGCGGCGCAACCGCGCGCGACTCGGTTGCGACCGTGTGCTGTGACCACGCCGTCGCCCCCTCCGTCGGCCGGCCACGCTGGGCGCCGGAGCCCTGAACCCCGCGGTCGACGCGCCGCTCGCGGACGGTCGTGGGCCTGAGCTCCTTGAGCGCCGCGGCCACCAGCGCCGCGGCCGAGATCAGGAGCGTTGCCGAGAGGTAGAGCCACAGCATCAGTGCGATGACGCCACCGAGCGCGCCGTACGTGTTCGCATAGTTCGCGAAGTTCGCGACGTACAGCGCGAACAGCCAGGTCGCGAGGATCCACACGATCGAGAAGAGCGCCCCACCGATGAGGCAGGCGCGCCACGGTGCGCGGAAGTTCGGCGCCCAGTGGTAGAGGACCGCCACCGCGCCCGACAGGAGAGTGAACACGAGCGGCCAGCGCAGCAGGCTCGCGAGATTGACGGCGGATCGGTCGAGGCCCAGCCGCGCGACGACCTCGTTCGTCAGGAGCGAGGCGCCGACGATCGAGACGAACGATCCGATGATCCCGACCCCGGCCAGGATCGTCAGCCCGAGCGCCGTCCCGGTCTTGACGGGGAATGGCCGCGTTTCCTCGACCT
>DASXTH010000089.1:0-2768 GCA_036505555.1 Candidatus Limnocylindrales bacterium
ATGAGCGTGAGGGCACGCGCGAAATCGACTGACGCGCCGAGGTCCGTCGCGATCCCGGCTGCCCGGAGCGCGCGCCCGAACCCGACCGATTCCGCGAGGAGACGTCGCCCGTCGACCTCCGGCCCCCACGGCGCGCGGACGATCGCCGGATCGTTCGGGTCGCGCGGCGTGGTCACGGTCGTCCGTCCGTCGCTGGTGGCCGCGTCAGGCGCTGGCCCCGGCCTCGGCGAGATAGGTCCGCGCCGTCGTCCCGCGGATCCGCCGGATGTCTTCCTCGTATTTGAGGACGACGCCGAGTGTCTCGTCGACGACTTCGCCGGTCAGCTCGCGGCTCCCAAGGCTCAGCAGCGCGGCCGCCCAGTCGAGTGTCTCGGCGATCCCGGGGACCTTCGTCAGGTCGGCCTCGCGGAGGCGATGGACGAAGGCGACGACATCGCGCGCGAGGCGTTCCGGCGCCGCCGGGACGCGGGCGATGACGATCTCGAACTCCTTCTGCGCCGACGGGTAATCGATCCAGTGGTAGAGGCAGCGTCGCTTCAGTGCGTCGTGGACCTCGCGGGTGCGGTTGCTCGTGAGGATGACCCGCGGCGGTCGGGCCGCCTTGATCGTGCCGATCTCGGGGACGGTCACCTGGAAGTCCGAGAGGATCTCGAGGAGATACGCCTCGAACTCCTCGTCGGCGCGGTCGATCTCGTCGATCAGGAGCACGGGTGGCTCACCATCCGTGCCCGCCTCGAGCGCCTGGAGGAGCGGCCGCCGGATGAGGAAGTCCGGGCCGAAGATGTCGTGGGCGGTCGCCCGGTCCGCCTCGCCGCGGGCCTCGAGCAGACGAATCTCGAGCATCTGGCGCGGGTAGTTCCACTCGTAGACCGCGGCGTTGACGTCGAGGCCCTCGTAGCACTGGAGGCGGATCAGCTTCGTGCCGAGGCTCGCCGCGAGCACCTTCGCGAGCTCCGTTTTGCCGACGCCCGCCTCGCCTTCGAGGAGCAGCGGCCGGCCGAGCTTCAGCCCGAGGAAGACCGCGGTCGCGAGCGAGCGGTCGCAGACGTAGTCGCGGTCGCGGAACCGGTCCTGGATCTCCTCGATCGAGTCGAGGGCGGCAGCGGCGGTCGAGGGCTCGGCGCTCTGGGACATGGCGGCGATCCTACACCGCGCCCTGCCGACCCGCCCGCGGCGTCCGGTTCCGCCTCGTCCGCGGCGCTCAGCCGTCCGGCGCCTCGAGCTCGCGGGCGTACGGCGGGAACCGGAAGCGCATCTCGCGGGTCAGGACGCCGCCGTGGCCCAGATGCGAGACGGTGGTTCGCGTCGGGGGCTCGCCGGTCAGGAGTCGCGGCAGGAGCAGGTCTGCCGCAGTCGCCTTGGAATACGCGCCACAGGTCGGCAGCCCGAGGATCGCCGTCCGGCCGATCCGGGCCAGCCAGAGCATCGAGCCCGGATGGGCCGGCACCCCGCGCCGGACGACGTGGCCGCCGAGCGCGTCGATCGCGGTGAAGAACGGGTCCGATGGGTCCGTCGAGCGGCCGCCGGCGGTCAGGATGACGTCGGCCCGCGCCCGTCCGCGCGCGCGAGCCGCGAGCGCGGCGGCGACCGGTGCGTCCTCATCCGCGACGTAGTCGATCGCGACGATCTCCGAACCGAGGCTCTCGACCTTGGCCCGGACGCTTGCCTCGAACCGCGGCCGGTCGGCGGCGTGGAGGGACTCCTTGACGACGACGCCGACGCGCATCGGCCGGAACGGCGCGATCCGGACGATCGGCCGGTGACCGCCACCGGCGATCCGCTCTCCCCCCTCCACGACGGAACCCGGCACGACGTGGGGCGCGACCTTGACGCTCGCGACGAGGTCGCCCGCCTTCACGATCGACCCATCCAGCCGGGTGAACACCTCGAGCGGGTCGATCCGGTTGAGTCGCTCCAGCTCGGTCGCGCGAACGTGCAGGACGCCGTCCACGACTGCGCGCAGATCGACCCGACTCTCGGTCGGGCCGCGGATCTCGAGACCGGTCCCCGCGACGGCGCGGGCGAGGCGCAGCGCGGCGTCGTCCTCGTGGAGGTCGCCAGCCTCGAGGACGAGAACCGTCACCGGGCCGACCCCGAGCGACGGATCGGCCGCCCACGCGTCCAGATCGGAGACCGACAGGCGGCGCCCCTTCGACCAGCGCTCGCCCGCGACGACCAGATCGCGCGCGAGCACGGCGCCCGCGAGCTCGGCCGGCGGTCGACGCCCCGGCGTCAGGCGCTCGAGTCGCACCCGCGGAGCGTCGAGCGATCCCTCGACCTAGCGGCCGAGGGCGCCTTCGATCGCGCGGCGCGTGTACACGACGGCCATCGCCGCGCGATATTCCGCGTCCGCATGGATGTCCGAGTTGACCTCGACGCCGTCGGTCACATGCGCCGCGGCGGCGGCAATGGCGGCGGCCGACCCGTCGGACCCGATCAGCGCCTTCTCCACGTCCTCGGCCCGGTACGCATGCTCGTGGACGCCCGTGACACCGATCGCCGCATGGGAGATCGTGCCGCCGTCGGACACGACCGTCGCGGCGATGCCCACGATCGGATAGCCCGAGGCCCGCTGGGCGAGCTTCCGGTACGCGAACCGCGTGCCCGGCCGGAGCGGTCCGCGCCGGATCGCGACGAGGATCTCGTCGGGCGCCATGCCCGTCTGGAACGGTCCCTCGAAGAACCCATCGAGCGGCACGACCCGCTCGCCGCCGGGTCCCTGGAGGACTGCCATCCCCTCGAACGCGAGCGCGATGGCGGACGCGTCC
>DASXTH010000090.1:0-14817 GCA_036505555.1 Candidatus Limnocylindrales bacterium
ATCAGGCTGATGAAGTACGGCGTGATATCGACCCGGAACTTGTCTGGTGCGCTGAGCCCCGCCCGCTCCTCGTCGGTCAGGTTCAGAACCTGCTCGATCTCCGCGAGATCGTTCACCCGATGGGACAGCTGCCAGCGCCAGTCGTTCCACTTCTCGTCCGGGACGTCCTCCCAGATCGGCGCGCGGCGGCTGACGGCGGGGCGCCCGTCAGGCCCGAGGACCTTCGCCGGGTCGCGCCGGTTCACGAAGGGCGCCTCGGCCGCGGCGCGCTCGGATGCCTGGTGGGCGACCGCGGCCTTGATCTCGTGGGCGTCCAACTCGGGCGGCCTCCTGGTGCGAGCGTGCGACGCGAGTGCATAAGGAGTATGCACTCTGCAAGTGGCGGGATGATAGACGACGCGCCGAGCGATGGTCCACCGGCCCTTCGTACCAGCCCGCGGCTACGGGTACCCGTCGACCTGCATGTTCCAGTCACGCTCTACGAACCCGATGATCCGCCCCGACCGGGCGTCGACGAGCACGACATGGGCTCGGGCCACGGGCAGGTTCTCCTCGATCAGGCCGACCTGATAGGCGCCGGTGGCCGGGTCGTACCGGACCAGGCCGCCATTTCCGTTCCGCAGGTCGTGGCTCGCGAGGACCGCGCTCAGACGCGGGTCCGTGAGCGCGATGTCCGCCGCCTCGCCCGGATCGAGGAACGCGTCGAGCAATCCCGCGATCCAGGTCTCGAGGTGGACCTCGAAGAAGGTGCGATTCTCGGGCGGGTGCTCGACAAGCGGGTCGCCGCGATCGAACGGGAAGGACCCGACGAGATCGATCTTGGCGGTCGGCGGAGGCGCGAGCCCGCGGAAGGTCAGCCCGTCCCAGGCCAACCGCTCATGGAGGCTGGCGCCAGGTGCCAACGTCGCCGTGTGGGCGATGTCGCCGCAGCCGCTGGCGCTGCCCTGGTCCCCGGCGCGCAGAAAGCGAATCTCCCGATCCTGGTCCCGAGCCTCCCCTCGCATGCTTTCGAGCAGGTACGCCTTCCAGGAGAGCTCGGGCTCCGGCAGCTGGCGGCCTGGCCGCCACGGCTCGCCGGCGATTCGTCCGTCGACGGTGACTGCCTCGCCGCAGGGGTAGTGCACGACCACGTCTCGTCCTGTGTTCGTGACGGTCGTGTCGACCCACGTCGGCTGGCCCGCCGGCATCGGGTTGCGCTCGAGCTCGATCGTGATCCGGACGCCGTTGTCCTCGTGGACCGCCGCCGGCGGCAGGCGGGCTGGAATCGTTGGTTCCGGCGTCGGCTCGGCGGCGCCGATTTGTCCGCTGCCTGCCTCGGGCGAGACCCGGGTTCCCGGCGAGGAAGCGGCGGTCGAGGCCGACGGCGAAGCCGCCGTCAGGATCGGCCGTTCGGAAGGCGGGGCCGGCTCGGCGATGCATCCGGTCGCCATCGCGGAGATCCCGATCGCCAGGGCCACGCTCGCCCGCGACCGGTTCATGGCTCGACGTGCCGCCCGACGATCGTCCCGCTCTGGTCGACCTTGACCGAGGCAAACGTCGTCTGACCGCCGGCTCCGTTCACGAACAGACCGACATTCCAGACGCCGTCGATCAGGCCGACGTCCGGGTTGATCCAGGTGGCCTCGGGGTGAGCCTGGACGAACGCGGCGAACTGCGCATCAGCGAGCGCGGCGTCGATCGCGAGTCCCGGCGCGAGCGAAGCCGCGCCCCCGGCGCCCACCACGGACGTCTCGAGGCGGGCCACGATCGGCTTCGTGTCGAACTCGTCGTTCCGAACGATCCCGGCGAGGCCAATGAACGGGAACGTCGCCTCGACGACCGCGGGACCGGCCGGCGCGGCTCCGCCCAGGATCTGCCCATCCCACGCGGCGCGCATCGTCAGTCCTCCGCCCGGCGCCAGCCGCTCCAGACGCAGGTCGGCCGTGCACGCGATATCCCGCCCAACCCTGGACGCCTCGACGTAGCCGACGTTCGTCGGACCGCCGAGCCCGGGCTGCCCGAGCGAGACGGCCTTGAACCGGCCGAGCAAGCCCGGCCACTCGCGCCCCGACTCGAACGCCGCGCCGAGGTCGATGAAGATGCCGGCCGGGTCGCCGCAGCCGCCGCCCGCCCAGCGGACGCCAACAGGGTTGCCGTTCGCGATGACGACGTCCGCCCACGAGAGCGCACCTGACCGTGGCGGTCCGGCGAGCGTGAGCGTGACATGGACCCCGTCGCGCGAGCTCTCCGCCACCAGTGGCGACGGCACCGGCGAGCGCGACGGCGCGAGGCTGGCGGGCGCCGACGTGCACGACGCGCTCGCGGCGGCGATCAGGATGGCAACGACCGCGGCGAACGGTCGAGCGACGCGAGCCCAACGGGAGACGGCCATCGGCGTGACGACGACCGGCGGCCGCGCCGTGTTCCGCTCGCCTGGGCTCGGCTCACCGCAGCGCGGCGACTCCTCCGAGCGTTGTCCAGTAGGTCCGAATGAATCAACGGTTCGGCAGGGATTCACCGCAGAGCGTGACCCACGAGCACGGCGAGTGGGAGATGAGGCTGATCTTCGGGTTGCCGTGGCTGTCGCGACTGAGCGCGAAGCTCGTCCACGCGACATCGTCGGTGTCATCGCTCTCGATGAAATGGCGCTCGTCGTTCACGTGGACCTGGAGGTAGTAGATCCCCACCGGCGCTCCGGTGAACAGGCTACTCCCCGATCACCGACCAGAGAAAGCCCATCATGATGAAGAAGCCGGTGAACAGCGCGATCAGCCCGAGGCCGCCGTACGGCGAGTTGGCGCCTGCGTGCGGCACGAGCTGGAGCCCGATCCCGAACACGACTGCCCAGCCGAGGAACAGGAACCCGAAGATGAACTTCGAGGTCGAGCGGGTCATGAACCGGCCCAAGCCGCTGGGGCCCTCGCTGGACAGGGCGGATTTCAACAGGATCCAGAGCATCAGCAGCGTGATCGCCGTGGCAATGCCGAACTCGATCGGTCGCGAAAAGAAGATCGTGAACAGCTGCACCAGGGTCCTCGCTCTCGCTGGGGAACGTGCCCGAAGATGCTAGCAGAGGCGCACTCGGACGAAGCGCTCCCGACGCTCGGCGTCGAGAGCCAGACGGACGGTCAGGCCACCCGTCGGATCGGGAACGTGGGGTAGGCGTCGGCGGCCCGTTCGGTCAGTCGTTCGTAGTCGCGGATCGAGAAGGCACCGACCCACGGCGCCTCGAGGTTGATCACGGCGATCACGTCGTCGGGCGGTCCGACCGGGATCGTGAGGAACGAGCGCGTCCGACCGCCAGGAAACGATCGATAGTCCGGGTCCATGCCGACGTCGGCGCAGAGTGCCGCGAGTCCGGTCCGGTAGACCCGACCCGTTACCGAACCCTCGAGCGGGACGATCCACGCGCCGACCAGGACCTCGCCGGTGTCCTCGCCGGCGCCCCAGACCTGGGCAACGAGGCGCAGCCCCGCGCCATCGTCGTCAGGAACGAAGACGGCGATGTGCTGCGCCGGTTGCTCGAAGGCGATCCCGTCCGCGAGCTCCCGCGCCCACGTCGTGACCTCGGTCCAACCCCCGACAGGGTCGGCCGCCGCAGCGCCGGGGCGCTGACCGCGCTCCTTGGCGTCGATCGTCGTGTCTCCGAGTTTGGCCCCGCCCAAGCCCCCAAGTTCTGCAGCGTGTATAGCATGTGGCGCGCATGTCGACCTCCCCAAAAGGACGTAACGGAGCGCGGCTGCCCGCGGGCCTCGACGACGGCCCGATCGCGGAGCCGACCGCGTCGGAAGAATCCAGGGACGTCTTTGCGCGGCTCGGGCGGTTTGCGGTCCGCCGACGCTGGGCGATCGTCGCCATCTGGGCACTCATCCTGCTCGTCGCGATCCCCACCGCGCCGCGCGTCGTGGGGGCCCTCCGGGCCGGTGGCTTCATCCTCGATGACCTCGAGTCCGCCCGGGCGAAGGCCCTCCTCCAGTCCGAGCTCTCGACGCCACCTTCGGCGGTCGTCGTCGTCCTCCACAGCGACACGGCCACCGCCGGCTCGCCCGCCTTCGAGGCCGCGGCCGCCGAGGCGATCCGGCGCGTCCCGGACGCACCCGATGTCGTCCGGATCGTCCCGCACACGCTGAGCCCGCGGCAGGTCTCGATCGACGGCCACACCGCCTACGACGTCGTCTTCCTGTCGATTGCGCCCGACGACTCGCCGGCGGCGCTGCCCGGGATCCGCGAGCGACTCGTCCAGCCGCCGGGGCTCGAGGTCAAGCTCGCCGGCGGCCCCGCGTTCTATGGCGACGTCCAGTCGGTGTCCGAGTCGGACCTCCGCCGGAGCGAGATCGTGTCCCTGCCGCTCGCGGCGATCGCCCTGTTGCTCGTGTTCGGCTCCGTCGTCGCGGCGGCGCTGCCCCTCGTCGTTGGCGGAGCCGCCGTCGTCGTCGCGCTCGCCGCGATCGCGGTCATCGCCGGCCTGACCCCGATGAGCATCTTCGTCCTGAATCTCGCGACGCTCCTCGGACTGGGGCTCGGCGTGGATTACTCGCTCCTGATGACGAGCCGCTTCCGGGAGGAGCTGGCGGCGCGCGCCACCGACCCGCCGCAGGACCGCGTCGCGCGCGCCGTCGAGGCGACCGTCCAGACCGCCGGCCGGGCCGTCTTCTTCTCCGGGTTGACGGTCCTGCTGGGTCTCGTCGGGCTCGTCCTGTTCGAGTTCATGATCCTCCGCTCGGTCGGGATCGCGGGCGCGATCGTCGTGCTGCTCGCGGCCTCCAGCGCGCTGACCCTGCTCCCCGCGCTCCTCGCGATCGTGGGGCCGCGGATCGACGCGCTCGCGATCCGGCGCGTCACGCCGCGTGACGACCCCAACGGGCCGTGGGCGCGTCTGGCGCGGCGGGTGATGCGTCATCCGGTCGCGGTCCTCGTGCCGACGCTCGGGATCCTCCTCGTCCTTGGCTCCCCGTTCCTCCATGTCCGCTTCAACGCCCCCGACTCGACGATCCTGCCGGCGGCCGTCCCGTCGCGGGCGGCCTTCGACCGCTTGGCCAGTGCGTTCGGCGAGGGCGAGTTCGCCCCGATCGCGATCGCGATCCGGACCAACGGAGCGGCGACGACCCCGTCGAACGTGGCCGCGCTCTTCGACTACTCGCGGCGGCTTGCGGCCGACCCGCGCATCCGCCGCGTCGACTCGCTCGTGGATGTCGATCCGCGGCTCCGCAGGGAGCAGTACCAGCTCCTCTACGCGGACCCGAACGGGCCGCGCGACCGGTTCGTCGCGACGGTCCTGGCGGCGACGACGAAGGACGACCTGACCGCGTTCACGCTCACGACGCCGTATGGGCCCAACCGCGATGAGGGCCGCGCGCTCGTCACGGACCTCCGCAGCGGAACCGGACCGCTGGCCCCGCCGGCCGGGATGACCATCCTCGTCGGCGGCGGGGCGGCGGACGTCGCGGACGTGGTGGGCCGCGTCGCCCAGGACTTCCCGCGGACCGGCCTGTTCATCGTCGTGACGACGTACGCGGTCCTGTTCCTCCTGCTCCGCTCGCTGATCCTGCCCGCCAAGGCGCTCGTGATGAACACGCTGTCGATCGTCGCCAGCTTCGGCGCCCTCGTGTGGATCTTCCAGGACGGGAACCTTTCGGCCCTGCTCGGGTTCCAGCCGCTTGGGTTCGTCGAGACGACCCAGCCGGTGATCCTCTTCTGCGTCCTCTTCGGGCTGTCGATGGACTACGAGGTGTTCCTCCTCTCGCGGATGAAGGAGCAGTGGGACCGGACCGGCGACAACCAGGAGGCCGTCGCCCGCGGCCTGGAGCGGAGCGGCCGGATCGTGACGTCGGCGGCGCTGATCGTGGTGGTCGTGGCAGGGTCGTTCGCCTTCGCCGATATCGTCCTGATCAAGGCGCTGGGGATCGGGATGGCGCTCGCGGTCGCGCTCGACGCGACGGTCGTTCGGGCGCTGCTCGTGCCGGCGACGATGCGTCTCCTCGGCCACTGGAACTGGTGGCTGCCGGCGGGGCTGCGCCGGGTGCCACGGGTCGAGATCGCGGGGATCGCGGGGCTGCTCACGCTTGCGCTCGCCGCAGGCCCGTTGCTCGCTGGCTGCACGGCCGCCGGCGCCTCGCCGATCCTCGCCAATCCGGCCGCTCCGCATCCGGCGCCGCCGGCGCTGACGCCGGCTCCATCGATGCCGGTCGACCCGACGCCGATCCAATTCCCGCGGGATGACGCGGCGCACGATCGGCTGACGGAGTGGTGGTACTACACGGGCCACGTCGTCGCGGACGACGGCCGCCGGTTCGGGTTCGAGTACGTGATCTTCCGAGCCGAACGCGGCGGATTCCCGGTGACCTGGGCGTCACACCTGGCCTTGACCGACGAGCGGAGTGATGCATTCCACTACGCTCAGCGGACCGAGATCGGGCCGCAGGCCGAAGGGTCCCCGCTCGTCCCGATCCATGTCCTGCTCTCGATCAACGGGGCCCCCGGCGAACCCTCGTGGAGCATGCTCAGCACGAAGCAGCTGACTGAGCTCACGGCGGCCGCGTCGCCGGCGGAGGATTCCGCGGGGGTCGGGTTCGGGCTGGCCATCGCTCTGTTCCCGACGAAGTCGCCAGCCCTCCATCAGGGAACTGGCTGGATCGACTTCGGGGCCGGCGGCTCGTCGTACTACTACTCGCGGACCGCAATGGACGCCGGCGGGACGCTGACGCTCGACGGGGTGAACCTCCGGGTCACGGGACACGCCTGGTTCGACCACCAGTGGGGCGACTTCATCGCGGTCGGAGGCGGGGGCTGGGACTGGTTCGCGGTCAACCTCGATGACGGAACGGACCTGACGCTGTCGCTGGTCCGGGATGCCGATCGGTCCTACCCGCTCGTCTACGGCACGCTCGTGGCGAAGGACGGCACGTTCCGGAATCTGCCGCGAGACGAGTTCGTCGTCGAGGTCACGAAGCGCTGGACGAGCCCCGCCACCGGCGCGGATTACCCGGCCGGTTGGCGGGTCACCGTCCCCCGTGAGAACCTCGTGATCGACCTCGCGCCAACCGTGGCGGACCAGGAGCTCGATACGCGGGCGACGACCGGGGTCATCTACTGGGAAGGATCACAGCACGTCTCGGCGACGCGCGGCGGCCGATCGCTCGGCGGCGAAGCCTACGTCGAGCTCACGGGATACGCGCCCGCCACGACGCCCTAGGCCGGTCAGGGAGCGGTCGGAGCTTCCCCGAGGTCGAGGCCGGCGGCGGTGGCCGCCGCCCGAACGGCATCGTCGATCGAGCGCCCTTCGTCGATCAGCGCGAGCATCTTCGCCGCGGCGTCGCGGTAGGCCGAGGCGTTGCGGACGGAGGCGAGGAGACCCGTTGCGGCCGTCTCGTGCACGCGGGCGTAGTAGTCGACCAACTGCGGGCCGACTGCACCCGCACCGGGCCAGCTCGCGACGCGGTCCGCGAGCTGCTGGGCGAAGACCGAGTCGGCGGAGATCGTCCGAAGCGTCTGGGCGACGGCGGAGGCATCGAATACCGGCGCCGTGAGCGCCGCCCGCAGGTCGGCCGCCGCGGTCGTCAGCCGGCCGTTCGTTGCGAGCACCTGGACGAAGGCGGAGCGAGCCCAGCCCGGGACGTCCGCCGGCGGCGTCGCCGCCGCGACCGTCGGGGCGACGGTCGGAGCCGGAGTGGGCGTCGCGGTTGCGGCGCTGGACCCGGTCGACGGCGCCGCGCTCGCGCCAGCGCCCGCGGCGGCGACCGCGGCACCGGCACCAGCGGCGTTGCTGCTGCCAACGAGGAAGCCCCCACCGGCGCCGGCGAGGAGGCCCAACGCGAGGCCGACGGCGGCGAACGCTGAAGCCTTCGTGAGGACGACCCCGTTCACGAGGTGCGTCTTGCAGCCGGGGCACCGACGCGAGCCCAGCGCGAGCGGTCGCGAGCAGGCGGGACAGTCAAAGATCGTCTGGTCGAGCTCGCCGATCGCGAGAGCCGGCGACGACGCGAACGGCGCGGCGGGTGCCGCGGCCGGCGACGGCGCGTACGAGCTCGCACTGCGGAACATGGAGCTCGGGGAGACCGAGGAAGCGGGCGGGGTCAGGTTCGGCATTCGCATGCCGACCGCCGCCGGTGGCGGCGTGGGCGTCGCGTGCAGGACGGGCTCAGCCGGCTCCGGCTGGATCGGGGCCGGGGCTGCTGCGGCGTCGGCGGATGTGGATGATGGGACGGCGACATCGCCGTCGACCGCCTTCTTCGCGCCGGCGCGCCGGGCTCGGGTCGCCAGGGTCGCGGGTTCGGAACCGGCGCCCGTCGCCTCTTGGTCGGCGCTCTGCGGCGCCGCGCGACGGCGAGTCCGGCGAGCGACATCGACAGTCATCGTGGGTGGAGCCTCCCTGGGCACGGACGACAGCGGCAAGGTGCCGTCGAGGGCAGTGTCGGGGACGTGGGTGCGGCGCGGGGACATCCGAAGGTCCCGCCGCAGTCCGTACGTTCGTGCGCCAGGCGGCAGTGATGGTCCGAGGCGAGATCCCTGGCCGCGGCGAGTGCCTGACCCGCGCCAGGAGAAGCGTGCCGGGGTCAGCCGGTGACGAACTCGCCGCCGTCGACCGAGATGACGTTGCCGCTGATCCAGTCCGAGTCGGTCGCGCTGAGGGTCACGATCGCATCGGCCACGTCCTGCGGCGTCGTCATCCGGCCATGAGCGTTGCGCGCCAGCGTGATGTCGATCATCCGCTGGTTCTCGGGGATCTTGCGGAGCGCCGGCGTGTCCGTGACGCCCGCCCGAATCGAGTTGGCGGCGATCCCGGTGTCGAGCCGGGCGAGCTCCATCGCGAGCTGGCGGATGTGCGACTCGAGCGCGGCCTTGGCCCCGGAAACGACTCCGTACGACGGCACGACCCGGCTGGTGCCTTCCGACGTCATCGCGTAGATCTTCGACCCGCGGTCGAGGAAGCCGCCGTGCCACAGGTCCTGCACCCAGTAGACGAGGCTGTTCGCCATCACGTCCTGGGTCATCTCCATCTTCTTGCGGTCGACCGCGTCCTTGGGGTCGGCGGCGAGGAACGGCACCAGGGATCCGAACGCGAGCGAATGCATGACGATCCGGACGTACGGCTTCCGGCCGGCAGCCCGGCTCTGGTCGAAGCGAGCGTTCAACTGGGCGAGCGCGCCGGCCCGCTTCTCGTCGTCGGCGGCATTCATGTTCACGAATAGCGCTTCGCTTCCGGCCGCCTCGATCCCGGCCTTGACTTCCTCGACGTGGGCGAGGGCGGCCCGGAAGTCGAGGTGGACCCCTGCGATCTTGTAGCCCGCCCGGGCGAGGGCCAGCCCGGTCGCCTCGCCCATGCCGCTCGAGGCGCCGAGGATCAGCGCCCAGCGCTCGCGGTCGTCGGTCATCGGGGGTGCCTCCGGATGCTGGCGGTCGTGGACATCGATCGCGCGGAAAGACGTGCGGATCGGAGGCGCCCGAGTCTACCAGCGGCGATCGGGCCAACCGGCATGGTCGATGCATGACTGCAGACGGCGCGGGCGTGGCCCTCGTCCCCGTATCGTGTCCGCGATGGCCGACCTGAAGACCGAGCAGATCCTCGCCCTGCTCGCCCCGATCATCCTCATCCAGCTCGGCCTCATGGTCGTCGCCCTCCTCGACCTCGAGAAGGAAGATCGCCGCGTGCGGGGCGGCAACAAGCTCGTCTGGATCCTCGTGATCGTCTTCCTGAACGTGATCGGCCCGATCGTCTATTTCGTGGCTGGGCGGGACGAGTCGTGACCGCGGTCGCTTCGCTCGGAGGGACCTCGAGCGATGGCACGTCCAGTGCGCTCGCTGTCCAGGCCCGTGGCCTGACCCGCCGCTTCGGGTCGATCCTCGCCCTCGACGGGCTGGACCTCGACGTCCCGGCGGGCTCGATCTTCGGCCTTCTGGGCCCGAATGGCGCCGGCAAGACGACGACGATCCGGATTCTCACCGGCCTCGCTCGGCAGACGTCGGGGACCGCGACCGTTGCCGGCGTCGAGGTCGGCCTCGACCGGACCGAGCTCCGGCGGCGCCTCGGGTACCTCGACCAGGACCCGCGGTTCTACGGCTGGATGCGCGGGCGCGAGCTGCTCGAGTTCGTCGGTCGACTGATCGGGCTCGACGGCCGCGATCTGCGCGATCGCGTCGCGACGATGCTGGATCGGACCGGGCTGACGTCTGCGGCCGACCGCCGCATCGGGGGTTACTCGGGCGGGATGCGCCAGCGGCTCGGCATCGCCCAGGCGCTTCTGAACCAGCCGACGGTCGTCTTTCTCGACGAGCCGGTGAGCTCACTCGACCCGGAAGGCAGGCGCGACGTGCTCGAGCTGATCGCCGGCCTGCGTGGCGAGGCGACGGTCGTCATCTCGACCCACGTCCTGTCCGACGTCGAGAGAGTCTGCGACCGAGTCGCGATCCTCGATCGCGGGCGCCTGATCGCGGAGGCAGGCCTCGAGCGGCTTCTCGCCGATCACGTCCGGCCACTGTTCCTCCTTGCGCCGGAGCCCGGACAGGACGCCGCCGTCGCGAAGCTCACGGCCAGGCTGCGCGCCCTGCCGATCGTGACCGAGGTCGCCGCCGGGCCCGACAGCGTCCTGCGGATCGCCGTCAGCGATCCAGCCGCCGCGAGCGCCGACCTCCTCGCGGCGGTTGTGGACGTCGGCGTCCGCGTCGCATCGTTCGAGCGCATCCGACCCACTCTCGAGGACGTGTTCCTGGAGCTCGTCGGCCATCCGACCGCCGCCGACCTCGACGGCCGCGGCTTCGTCCGCCCTCGCGAGGTCGGCGAGTAATGGCCGGGTTGGTGCCGCTCCTCCGGAAGGAGCTCGTCGAGCAGTGGCGGACGCTCCGCCTGCCGGTCATTGCGACCGTGTTCCTGCTCGTCGGGCTGAGCTCGCCGCTCCTCGCCCGGTTCACCCCCGAGCTGATCAAGGCGGTCGCGGGCGATCAGTTCCAGATCGTGCTGCCGCCCCCGACTGTCGCCGACGCCGTCGACCAGCTCGCGAAGAACCTCGGCCAGTTCGGCGGCCTGATCGCCATCCTCCTCGGAATGGGCGCGGTCGCGACCGAAAAGGAGCGGGGAACCGCCGCGCTGATCCTGACGAAGCCCGTCAGCCGGGCCGCATTCCTCGTCGCGAAGCTCGTCGCGATCGGCGTCACCCTCGCCGTTTCTGTCGCGATCGCGACGGCCGGAGCGTGGTTCTACACCTTGGTGCTCTTCGAGCCGTTGCCCATCGGCGGTGTCGTGGCCGCGGCCATCTTCCAGTGGCTGATCCTCGCAGCGTGGGCCGCGCTCACGTTCGTCGGCAGCACCCTGACCCGATCGAGCCTGGCGGCGGCCGGGCTGGGGATCGTCGCGTTCATCGTCATCGGCATCCTCGGGGCGTTGCCAACCGTCGGCCGGTTCGTGCCGACCGGGCTCGGCGGGGCGGCCCGCGCCCTCGCGCTCGGGATCGACGGGCCCAGCGCCGTCGAGCCGCTCGTCGCGACCGTGATCCTGATCCTGGGATCGGCCCTCGTCGCGTGGCTCGCCTTCCGCCGCCAGGAGCTTTGAGCCGGCACCAGCCTCAGGGCGTGCTCGGCGCCGGCTCGCCGTCCGCCGGCACGGTGATCGGCTCCGGCGTCAGGAAGTCGCTCCCAACCCCGTCCGGCCCGAACCCGGAGAAGTCGTCCACGAGCGCGGCCGGCGGCTCGTTGATCTGGACCGGTTCGCCCAGGCTGCTCAGCTGGAGCAGGACCTGGAGCGTCGTGCCCTGGGCCGAGTAGCCGGTCCGGATCTCACTGATCACCGACGTCGCCTGATCGACGAGGACGTCGACGTCGAAGTTCGGGATCATCGCGGATGTCGCGTCATCGAGCGGCATGCCCACGAGCGGCGCCAGCGCGGCGCCGAGGGTCTGGCCGTCGATGTGGGCGATCACGTGGTCGCACGTGCCAAGCGAGCACGATCCGGAGTCGGCCTTCTCGAACGTGACCGCGGGGTTCGAGAGGAGGTTCGCGATCATCGTCGCGATCTCGGTGTTCGTCGGCTGTTCCGGGATCCCACCGCCCGGCATCTTGGTCCAGCGCCCGGTGTCCCCGTTGCGGGAGAACGTCGCCGTTCGGGTCACGATCACGTCCGAGGTCTGACGGGCCGGGATCTGGGCATTGCCCAGCGCGCCCGGCATCTGGCTCGTCGATCGTCCCGCGAACTGGCGGGTCACGAGATCCACGTCGGCATCCATCGAGGCCGTCATCCGGTCCAACCCGTTGCCGAAGCCACCCATCGTCATCCCGATGTCCGCGTGCAGATGGAGCGTCTTCACGACCGCTGTCGCATGGATCGCCTGGACGAGGATCTCGCGCGGGTCCGTCGGGCGCGGCGTGCCCCCACCTGGGCCGCTTCCGCAGGCCGCGAGGGCGAGCGTCGCGACGAGAGCCGTCGCCGCAGCTCGACGGATCCTGGGTGCCCCATCGCCCATCGGATTCCCCTCCAGATCCGTCGGCCGTGGACCATGACGCCCGACCCGCCGGCGGTTCAGACGATACCCGCCCGGCGCAAGGCCTCCATCTCCGCTCGGTTGAAGCCCAGCTCCGCAAGGATTTCGTCGGTCTGCTCGCCGAGGAGCGGTGGCGGCGTGCGCGGCATCGCCGGCGTCCGGCTGAGGCTGAACGGCGGCGCGACCTGGCGGACCCGGCCGAGCCGCGGGTGGTCGAGCTCCATGGTTCGTCCCGCCGCCCACGGCGAGGCGAACGCCTCCCCGACGCCGTTGATCGGACCGGCGGGCACGTCGGCGCCGGCGAGCGCGGTGAGCCATTCGGCCGTCGTCCGTTCCGTGAAGCGCGTGGCGAGCGTCGGGATCAGCGCCGCTCGGTTGGCGACACGGTCACCGTTCGTCGCGAACGCGGGATCGTCGGCGAGGGCCGGCAAGCCGAGCGCCCGACAGAAGCGCGGCCACTGCCGCTCGCTTCCGACGGCGATCGCGACCGCGCCATCGGCCGTGTCGAACGCCTGGTACGGGACGATGTTCGGGTGGGCATTGCCGAGCCGTCCCGGAACGTCGCCGGCGAACGCGTTCTGTGCCTGGTTCACGAGCATGGCCAGGGCCGAGCCGAGGAGCGAGACGTCGATCCGTTGTCCCATGGGACCGGCGCCACCCGCCTCCCGCTCGCGACCCACCAGCGCGGCGAGCACCGCGACGGCTCCGTTGAGGCCCGTCACGACGTCCGTGATCGCGACCCCGACCTTCGTCGGCCGGCCTCCCGCGGCGTCCGGTTCGCCGGTGATCGACATCAACCCGGATTCCGCCTGGACGACGAAGTCATAGCCTGGCCGCGCCGGGTCCGGTGCATCGGGTCCATAGCCGGTGATCGAGAGGTGAACGAGGGCGGCGTTGAGCGCCCCGAGGGCCCCGTCGCCGAACCCGAACCGATCGAGCGCGCCAGGCCGGAAGTTCTCCACGAACACGTCGGCGTCGGCGAGGAGGCGGCGCAGGACTCCCTGGCCCTCGGCCGGTCGCAGGTCGAGCCGGATCGAGCGCTTGTTGCGGTTCACGGCCAGGGCATACGCCGCGGTCTGCGTGCCGTCCGCGTCCGAGCCGAGCCACGGCGGGCCCCAGCCGCGGGTGCTGTCGCCGTCGGGCGGCTCGACCTTGATCACGTCCGCTCCCAGGTCCCCGAGAAGCATCGTCGCGTAGGGCCCGGCGAGGACCGTGGAACAGTCGATGACGCGGATGCCGGCGAGCGGGCCGCGGCTCGTCGCCGGCGGAGGGAGCGGTGCCATCGGCCGGATGGTAGGCGACCGCGTGTCGCCGACGTCGGTGCGATCATGCCGCCATGACCGACGAACCCACCTCCCCCACGCCCGAACCGTCGTCCGACACCTCGTCGGCCGACCCGCGCTCCGCCAATCCTCCCGCCAACCCGCTACCGATGCCGTCCGATCCGCACGTCCTCACGCTGATGTCCGTCCATGCCCACCCCGACGACGAGACGATCAGCGCGGGCGGCGTGATGGCGAAGGCGGTCGCGGCCGGACGGCGCGTCGTCCTCGTCACGGGGACCCGCGGAGAGCAGGGCGAGATCGTCGTCCCGGCGATGGACACACCCGAGAACCATCGGCGGCTCGGCGAGATCCGGATGGGCGAGCTCGAGGCTGCGATGAACGAGCTGGGCGTGGCCGAGTGGGAGAACCTTGGCTATCGCGACTCGGACATGATGGGACGGCCCGGGAACTTCGACCCGCGGACCTTCTGGCAGGCCGATCTCGACGAGGCGGCCGGTCGCCTGACCTGGCTGATCCGGCGCTGCCAGCCGGACGTCGTCACGACGTACAACAGCTTCGGCGGCTACGGCCACCCGGACCACATCCGGGTCCATGACGTCTCGATCCGGGCGTTCGACCGGGCCGGCGATCCGGCGTGGTATCCGGAGCAGCTCCAGGACGGCGTCGCGCCGTGGGCGCCGCAGAAGCTCTACGAGACCGCAATCCCGGCGTCGGTCCGCGACGCGATGCGGGCGGCGATGCAGGAGGCCGGCAAGCCCTCGTTCTGGGATCCACCCGAGGACGCAACACCGGAGCAGCGCGCGGAGCACGAAGCGTTTCTCGCGAAGATGCTCGTCCCCGACGACCAGATCACGACCTGGGTCGACATCTCCGGCGACCCGATCGACCGGAAGTGGCGGGCGATCCAGCGGCACGTGACCCAGATCGCGATGGACAGCGGCTTCATGGTCTTCGGCGAGGAAGGCTGGAAAGAGCACTGGGCGAAGGAGGCCTTCATCCTCCGCGAGTCGACGGTCGAGACGAGCAGGCCCGAGGACGACCTTTTCGCCGGCCTGGCTTGACCGTGGCCAACGAGATCGAGATTC